>DATCEI010000253.1:0-67978 GCA_036510185.1 Rhizomicrobium sp.
GACCATCAACCGCGCCGAAAGCCGAAATCCGCTGGGCGAGGACGGCGATGGGGAACTATTCGCCGACGCCGCCGCGCGCATCAATGCGGATCGCGACATACGCTGCGTCATTCTGACCGGCGCAGGCAGCGCGTTTTCGGCAGGCGGCAATATCAAGGCGATGCGCGAGCGCAGCGGTTCTTTCGCGGGCGCGGGCGTGCATATTCGCGAGCGTTACCGCAATGGGATTCATCGCATCGTGCGTTCGCTGTGGGGCCTTGAAGTACCGATGATCGCGGCGGTGAACGGGCCTGCTATCGGGCTTGGCAACGACGTGGCGTGTCTGGCCGATATGCGCATCGCCGCCGACAATGCGGTGTTCGGCGCGACGTTTTTGAAAATCGGTCTGGTGCCGGGCGATGGCGGCGCGTGGATCCTGCCGCGCATCATCGGGCATGCGCGCGCCGCGGAACTGTTTTTCACCGGCGACACGATCGATGCGCCGACGGCGCTGTCATGGGGATTGGTTTCGCGCGTGGCGCCCGCCGCGCAATTGATGGATGACGCGCGCGCGCTGGCCACGCGCATCTGCCGTCAGCCGCCCGATGTGCTGCGCATGACCAAGCGCATGATGCGCGAAGGCATCAGCACCAGCTTCGACACGATCATGGAGATGAGTGCGGCCATGCAATCGCTCGCTCATATGAGCGAGGATCATCACGAGGCGGTAGCCGCGTTCTTCGAAAAACGCCCCGGCGATTTCAAGGGAAAATAGGCTTTTGCCCGGTTTTTTCGAGGGCGAAAATATTTTTTGGCGGTTCCCTTGACACCGCAACGCTGCAACCCCACCTAACACCTATCTCCGAAATTGCGTCCGCGGCGCACCCGCCAAAAGCGGGCGATGACACTATTGGTGCGACCGGCTATACCCAAGCGGTCAGCAGGCAAGGATTGAACATGCGTACAGAAGAACCCCGCGCCATTCACCTGAAAGATTATCGGGCGCCCGATTACCGCATTGCGGAGATCGCGCTTGCTTTCGCGCTCGATCCACAGGCGACGCGCGTGACATCGACGATGAAGGTCGCACGCAATGGCACGGGCACTGCGCCGCTGGTGCTGAATGGCGAACATCTGAAACTGATTTCGCTGAAGATCGACGGCGCGGCGAGCAACGCCTACACGGTGGACAGCGAAACGCTGACCATTCCGAATCCGCCCGCGCAATTCACGCTGGAAATCGTGACGGAAATTTCGCCTGCGAATAATACGGCGCTGGAAGGATTGTATGTTTCCAAGGGCATTTTCTGCACGCAATGCGAGGCGGAAGGTTTTCGCCGCATCACCTATTTCCTCGACCGGCCCGACAATCTGGCCGTTTACACCACGCGCATCGAAGCCGACAAAAAACAATATCCCGTGCTGTTGTCGAACGGAAACCTGATCGAAAGCGGTTATCTGGCCGGCGGCAAACATTTCTCGGTGTGGAACGATCCGTTCCCGAAACCCTGTTATCTGTTCGCGCTGGTGGCGGGCGATTTGGGCGTGCTGAAAGACGAATTCGTCACCATGAGCGGGCGCAATGTGGCGCTCAGCATCTATGTCGAGCACGGCAACGAACCGAAAGCGGCTTACGCGATGAATTCGCTCAAGCGCGCGATGAAATGGGACGAAGAAAAATATGGCCGCGAATACGATCTCGATATTTTCATGATCGTGGCGGTGAGCGCGTTCAATTTCGGCGCGATGGAGAACAAGGGCCTCAACATCTTCAACGACAAATTGCTGCTGGCCTCGCCCGAAACCGCTACCGACGACGATTATGCGCGCATCGAAAGCGTGGTGGCGCATGAGTATTTCCACAATTGGACCGGCGACCGCATTACCTGCCGCGACTGGTTTCAGCTGTCGCTGAAAGAAGGCCTCACGGTCTATCGCGATCAGGGTTTTTCTGCCGACATGCGTTCGGAAGGCGTCAAGCGCATCGAAGATGTGAAGGCACTGCGCATGCGCCAGTTTCAGGAAGATGCGGGGCCGCTCGCCCATCCCGTGCAGCCGCAAAGCTACATCGCCATCGACAATTTCTACACCGCGACGGTTTACGAAAAAGGCTCCGAAGTCATCGGCATGCTGAACACGCTGGTCGGACGCGAAGGCTATCGCAAGGCGACCGATCTTTATTTCGAACGCCATGACGGACAGGCGGCAACCGTCGAGGATTGGGTGAAATGCTTCGAGGATTCCAATGGCCGCGATCTGCGCCAGTTCCGTCTGTGGTATTCGCAATCGGGCACGCCAATTGTGGAAGCCAAGGGCGAATATGATGCGCGCGCGAAAACCTACGCGCTGACGCTGAAACAAAGCCTCGCGCCCACGCCCGGCCAGCCGGGCAAGAGGCCGATGCACATTCCGGTGCGGCTTGGTTTCGTGTCGCGCGGTGGCGGCGCGATGCCGTTGACGCTGGACGGCGAAAACGCAACCGGCCCCGACGAGCGCGTGCTGGAATTGACCGCGCCCGAACGGAAATTCGTTTTCGTCGGCGTCGAAGAAGAGCCGCTGCTGTCGCTCGGGCGGCATTTCTCCGCGCCTGTTGTGTTCAAGACCGGCGCGGATCGCCAAACCCGCGCCGCGCTGATGGCGCACGACAAAGACGATTTCAACCGCTGGGAATCGGGCCAGATGCTGGCGACCGATCTGCTGCTCGACATGGCGGGGAGCGGGAAAACCACGGTGGATGACATCTATCTCGATGCCATTGGCGAGGTGCTGGCGCGCGCCGAAGATGACCGTGCCTTTGCCGCCTGGATGCTGATACCGCCGCTGGAAAGCGAACTTGCGATGGCGATGCTGCCCGCCGATCCCGATGCGATCCATGCCGCGCGCGTAGCGTTGATCCGGGGAATTCAGGCTGCACACGGCAAACGCATGGCCGAACTCTACGCGCGGCAGGAACTGAAAGGCCCTTATTCGCCCGATGCGGAAGCCGCCGGGCGCCGCTCCCTGCGCAATGCGCTGTTGCGTTATCTCACCAGCGCCGACGATGAAGCGGCGGCCGAGATCGCGCACACTCATTACAAAAACGCCACCAATATGACAGACATGATCGCGGGCCTCGCCGCGTTGACGCGCATGAATTCACGCCATCGCGATGAAGCCTTCGCGCATTTCCACGATCGCTTCCACGCCGATCCGTTGGTGCTCGACAAATGGATGAGCCTGCAGGCGGGTTCGCCATTGCCCGACACGGTGGAGCGGGTGCGCGCGCTGATGAAGGATTCTCATTTCGACATGAGGAATCCCAATCGCGTGCGGTCGCTGATCGGCGCGTTCTCCGGCAATCATTTGCGCTTTCACGCGAAAGACGGCGCGGGCTATGCGCTGGTCGGTGAAGTCAATCGCGCGCTCGACGCCATCAATCCGCAAGTGGCCGCGCGCATGTCCGGCGCATTTGAGAACTGGCGGCGTTACGATTCCCATCGCCAGGCGCTCATGCGCGCTGAGTTGGAGAAAGCGTTGAAAAAGGAAACCCTCTCGGCCAATTTCTTCGAGGTGGCGACAAAAATGCTCGGTTAGGGAACTCAGGTCCGCTCTTCCGGGCGATTCATCCACGAAAAGAGTGGCTCCGGCCGCTTTCGGGTAATGACAGCGACTCGGCTATTCGCATAATCGGGAAAGGGGCGAATCAATCGCGACCCTTGGGGTGGCGCGCGTTCATGGCGCAGGCGAGAACGGCAATCCGGCCTTATGCGGCAGTAAGCCGGATGTGGACCAAAACGGCGGGCATGACGGCGCGCAATATTCGCGTCACGGTCACGCTGTGCGTTGTGCTGATCTGCGGCAGTTTCGCGGCGGCAGCGGTACTTCTCACCACGCAGCGCGGCTTCCTGCCTTTATATATGTATCTGATCTTCGGTCCCGCACTTTGCGGCGCCTGGCTTGCCGTGATTTTCGTGCATGAGTTCGAACGCCGCGCGAAGGCAACGGAGTCCGTACGCGCGTTGCTGGCCACGCCATCCGCCGATGCGAAACTTTTGATCCGTCTTGCCGATGCGGAACGCCGCGCGGTCGAAGCCGAGCGTTCAAAGTCGGAATTCATCGCGCATATGAGTCACGAAATGCGCACACCGCTGAATGCGGTGATCGGATTCTCCGAAGTGATCGAGCAGGGATTCTTCGGCTCCGTCGGCCATCCCAAATATGTGGAATATGCGCGCGACATCGGGGCTGCGGGCCGCGACCTGCACGGCAAGATCGGCGACATTCTGGAATTCGCCAATGTCGAGGCCGGGCGGTTTCCGGTGACGCCGGGGCGGATCGAACTGGCCGAGATCGCGGGCAATTGCGTCAACGAATTCGCGGGGCGCGCCTTCTCGCGCCGTATCACGCTCGACATGGCGGTGAGTCCGGAAACGCAGGCCGTCGGCGATGCCCTCGCCGTGCAGCGCATTCTGGGCAATCTCCTGTCCAACGCGCTCAACTACACGCCGGAAGGTGGGCATGTGCGGGTGGATGTGCGCAGCGACGCGGGGGCCGCTGTCGTTCGCGTGCGCGATACGGGCTATGGCTTCTCGCAAGCCGAGGCCAGGCAAGTGGGCGAGGCTTTCGCCCGCTTTGACAGGCCGGGTGCGGTGACGGGAACGGGGCTTGGGCTTGCCATCGCCATGTCGCTGGCGCGGCGCATGGGCGGCGCTGTGCGCCTTGGCGGCGCGCCCGGACGCGGAACAAGTGCAGAGTTACGCCTTCGTCGTCCTTGATTAGAGATACCAGTCGTATTCGGCTTCGGTGATGATGCGGCGCAAGCGCTGCGTCTCGATGCGCTTCGTCTCGCGATAAAGCGCGAGCATCTGATCACCGAGATAGGAACCAAGCACAGGCGCGTTGGCAAGATTGTTCAGCGCCGCGTCGATGTCGAACGGCAACGCCAAATCCGGCTCACGCGTAACATTGCCGATGGCGGCGGCGCCGGAATCGAGTTTGAGAGAAAGACCATGAAACACGCCCGCCAGCACACCTGCGAGCGCGAGATAGGGATTGGCGTCCGCGCCCGACACGCGATGTTCGATGCGGCGGCCCTCGCCCGGCCCCACCGGCACGCGCAACCCAACCGAGCGGTTGTTTACGCCCCAGCGGCGATTGACCGGCGCGAACATATCGGGCTGGAAGCGGCGATAGGAATTCACATTCGGCGCGAACAACGCCATGGAATCCGGCATCAGCGCCTGAAGTCCGCCAATGGCGTGACGCAAACGCTCCGAGCCATGCTCCGTGCCGTCGTCGAAAATATTGCGGCCCGCCTCGTCCAGCACGCTGACATGGATATGCAGCCCGCTTCCGGCGCTGTCGGGATAGGGCTTGGCCATGAAGCTGGCGTCGAAGCCGTTGGCGCGCGCGGCGGCCCGCACCACCTGCTTGAGGAACACCGCATGATCGGCGGCGGCAAGCGCGCCCACCTGATGGCGCAGATTGGTTTCGAACTGGCCCGGCGCATATTCCTTGCTGGCGGCGCTCACAGGCACGTTCTGCTCGGCGGCGGCTTCGGTCAGCGCCGACAGGAAGGCGTGGTAGCGGTCGAGGTCGTCAATGCCATAGACAGAGGCCACATGCTCGCGCGCGCCGGAGCGTGGATCGCGCGGCGGCAGCGGCGCGCCATTGGCCCCCCGCTCCCGGTCGATCAGATAATATTCAAGCTCCAGTGCCGCGACGGGTGTGAGTTTCGCTTCGGCGAAATGATCAAGCACACGCTCCAGCGCCGCGCGCGGTTCGGCATCGCAAGGCGCGCCATTCGCGTCATGCAGCGTCATAAGGATTTGCGCGCGCTTGGGCGTCTCGCCCCAGACGGGCGAAAGCGTACCGGGCACGGGCCACGACGTTCCATCCGGATCGCCATCGCCAATGCCGCGTCCGAACGGATTGGTCATCTCGCCATGCGCGTCCATCAAATAAACGGAAAGCGGAATCTGCATGCCTGATGTGAACAACTTCTCAGCTTCGCCGATGGGCAAACGCTTGCCTCGCAACACACCGCAAAGATCGACCAGCAACGCATCGATGAATTCGAGATCGCTGCGCGATGCGATGAGCGCGTCGAATTGCTTGCGCGCTTCATCCACAAAAGTGGGACGCGAAAACACAGGTGCGGGAACGAGCTTGTTCATGACCGGACTTAAATCTTACACATCCCATCATAAAGGGATGGTTGAAGGCGAGGAAGGCGGGCCAATCGTTTTGCCGGAAATTGCCAGAAACCCAGCGAAAATCGCCCGTTTCTTGCGTTCCGCAACCCGTTTCCGGCCAAAAGAAAAGGCGGAGACAGCTAGGCCGTCTCCGCCTTTGGAACCAGCGATGCGAAGCGTTCTAGAGAACGCCGCGCTTATGTTCGCCGATGACGATGCGGCCGGGATTAAACGCCGCTTTGAACACCGAAAGGGCTTTGCGCGGTTCGGCATCTCCACACATGAAGACATCGAATGCTGCGTAGCCTTTTTCCGGCCATGTATGAACGCTGATATGGCTTTCGGCAAGAACGGCGACTCCGGAAATGCCGCCTCCTTCCGAAAACGTGTGCAGATGGATGTGCAGGAGCGTCGCTCCTGCCATCTTCACTGCATCGATCAGCGCCTGTTCGATCCGATCCCGGTCGTCGAGTCCCTCGGCGTCCCAAAGATCTATGATCAGGTGACTTCCCGCATAGGTCAGTCCGTTACGTGTGATGAAGTGATCCTTGCGGTCCTCATCCCCCAGGGGAATAGGAACCGGAACGGTCCTCGCAGAAACGCGGGCACGAGGCGCCCTTGCTTCTTTGATCGCCGCTACGAGTTCAAGTCGAGCCATTCTGGCACCTACCCTCTAAGTAGCGTTGACACCTGTGGAGCCTTCGGTCTTGCAACCTTGAGCCCCGCTAAGACGAAAGCGGCGGGCGGAGGGGATACCTCCGCCGCGCCGCTTTGCTCCCGAAGGAGCGACGTGAATATAGGGCCGTCTTTCCCCCATGCAAGAAATTTTGAACCAAAGGAGTGAATTTTTTCTGAGCGGCGGTTGCCGCTGTCACAAAGCGGGAGGCGCGTTCATGCGTCTGACACCGATGGACAGCGGATTTCCCGCGCTCTAAATACGGCCCTCTCCGGCCCCCACGCCAGCACATGTTGAGGAATTGAACATGCCGAACGCCTTCAAAGAGCGTCTTCACAAAGGTTACGCACAGTCCATGGAGCTTAGCGGAGCGCCGCTCGCCGAGGAGAAGAGCCGCTACCAGCGAATCAAAATCTTCGACACCGTCGCCAACGGGCGCGTGATGACACTCGACGACATCGTCCAGATTACCAGCCGCGACGAGAGCGCCTATGCCGAGATGCTGACGCATTTGCCGCTGCTGGAGCACGGCAAGGCTTCGCGCGTGATGATCGTGGGCGGCGGCGATCTCTCAATCGCCGACGAGGCGCTGAAGCATAAGGGCGTGAAAGAGGTCGTGCTGGTGGATATTGACGGCCGCGTGGTGGAACTGTGCCGCGAGCATTTCGGCGAGATCAACGCCACGGCGTTCAAAGACAAGCGGCTGAAGATCGAGATTGCCGATGCCTTCGAATATCTGGGCCGCGCGGAGAGTAAAGGCCGCTTCGATCTCATCGTCGCCGACCGGCCAGATCCCGTCGGCCCCGGCAAGGCGCTGTTCGGCGAGACGTTCTATGACCGCGTGAAGAACGCGCTGAAGCCGGGCGGCTTTGCCACGTTTCAGACCGGCGTGCCGTTCTACCAGCCGTGGGAAATCACCGAAGCGCTGCAGGAGCTGGCGGGTTTCTTCCCGCAATCGGGACTCTATTTAACCGTGGTGCCGACTTACATCGGCGGCTTCATGGCGCTGAGTTGGGCGTGCAAAGGCAAACAGCAGCTCGGCACGCCGGCAGGCATCAAGCGCGCGGCGGCGGCATATAAACGCGCGAAGCTCAAAACCGATTACTACAATCCGCAAATCCATGCCGCGGCATTCGCGCTGCCGGAATGGGTGAAACGGCTTGTGCCGAAGGCATGAGCGAAGACGAACTTCCTTCGCCGGGTGCGCGTGAAGCAGCACTTTACCAACGCTTCACGGCGCTCGGCATTGTGTGGAAGACCTATGAGCACAAGCCTGTGTTCACGGTGGAAGAAGCCACAGCACTTTATGACACACAGCCCGGCGGTCATACGAAAAACCTGTTTCTGAAAGACAAGAAGGGCGCGTTCTGGCTTGTCGTGGCGCGCGATACGCTGCGCATCGATCTCAATGCGCTGGCGAAGCAAATTTCCGCGCCGCGATTTTCCTTCGGCTCGGCGGAGCTTCTGATGACGATGCTGGGTGTGCCGCCGGGTTCGGTGACACCGTTTGCGGTGCTGAACGACAAAGAGAAAAAAGTGCGCGTGGTATTGGACGAAGACATGCTGAAACTCGAACCACTCAATTTTCATCCGCTGCGCAATGACCGCACGACGGCGATTGCGGCGAACGATCTGTTGCGCTTTCTGCGCGCGGACGGGCACGAACCGCTCGTCGCGGCGTTGCCGGAGATCGTGCCATGAAAGAGGTTTGTCAGGCCGGGTCGCCAGACGTTAAGGATGGCCCGGACCGGCAACCGGCAGCCCTCGCCCCATGATTCGGCAAGACTTTCCTTTCCGGGCTAGAATGCCCATCTTTGGACAAGCCCATAGCAAAGAGTGAGTTCATGGCTTTAATCGGTCCCAGCGGACGCCCCGTAACCAGCGCCAGCCCGGCCAGCGCGCCTGCCGCAACACCTAGCGCCTATGTCAAGGACGTCGGCATCGAGACGTTTGAAGTAGACGTCATCGCGGCCTCGCGCGAAGCGCCCGTGATCGTGGATTTCTGGGCGCCGTGGTGCGGCCCGTGCAAGCAGCTGGGGCCGTTGCTGGAAAAAGTCGTCAACGAGGCCAAGGGCGCGGTGCGGCTGGTCAAGATCAACATTGACGAGAATCAGGAAATCGCCCGCCAGTTGCGCATCCAGTCGATCCCGACCGTCTATGCCTTCAAGAACGGCCAGCCCGTGGACGGCTTCATGGGCGCGATCCCCGAAAGCCAGCTGCGCGCCTTCGTGCAGCACCTGACCGGCGGTGAAGCGGGCCACGATCATGCCGACGAGGTTCTGGCGATGGCCGATGAGGCCTTCGCGGCAGGCGATATCGGCGAGGCGGCGCAAGCCTATGCCCATGTGCTGCAGGACGAGCCGGGCAACCCCAAGGCCGTCGCGGGACTTGCGCGTTGCTATCTGAAAAGCGGCGATCTGGAGCGGGCGCGCACCACCCTTCAACTCGTGCGGCCCGACGGCGCGACCGATGAAGCCATCCGCGCCATCGAAGCCGAACTGAAGCTGCGCGAACAGGCGGCCGATGTCGGCGACACGGCGGGCTTGCGCGCGAAACTCGAAGCCAATCCGAATGATCATCAGGCGCGCTACGATCTGGCGCTGGCGCTCGACGCAAAGGGCGACCGCGAGGGCGCGCTCAACGAATTGCTGGAAAGCGTGCGGCGCGACCGCAAATGGAATGACGAAGCCGCGCGCAAGCATATCGTCACGTTGTTCGAGGCACTTGGCCCGGCCGATCCGCTGACGCTGGCGGCGCGGCGCAAACTTTCTTCGATACTGTTCGCCTAATGCCGCGCTGGTATCACTCCGTCGATGAGCTGCCGCGCTCGCTGCCGATCTTTCCGTTGACGGGCGCGTTGTTGCTGCCGCGTGGAGAATTGCCGCTTAACGTGTTCGAGCCGCGATATCTGGCCATGGTGGACACGGTGCTGGCTGGCCCGCGGCTTATCGGCATGATCCAGCCTGTCGATCCGGAAAGCAAAAGCCCCAATCAGGCGCTGTCTTCCGTCGGCACGGCGGGCCGCCTGACATCGTTCAAGGAAACCGAAGATGGGCGTTATCTCATCACGCTGTCCGGCATCTGCCGCTTTCGCGTGGCGGACGAGATATCGGTGCTGACGCCTTATCGGCAGGTGCAGCCGGATTACAGGCCCTTCGCGGGCGATCTGATTTCCAGCGGCGAACCCGAATTGCCGCGCGAGAGACTGGCGGTTGCGCTGAAAGATTATCTCCAGCGCCGCGACATGAAAGCGGATTGGAGTGCGGTGATGAACGCGCCCGCCGAAATGCTGGTGAATGCGCTCGTGACGCTGTGCCCATTCGAGCCGGCCGAGAAACAGGCGTTGCTGGAAGCGCCAAGCTGGCAGGAGCGCGTGGACACGCTTGTGGCGTTGCTGGAAATTTCGGGCGCGGGCGTTGCCGGCGGAGGAAGCGTCAATTGAGCGAACGCCAGGTCGATCCGAAGCTTCTGGAAATTCTCGTCTGTCCGGTGACGAAGGGGTTGCTGATCTACGACCGTGAAAAACAGGAACTGGTGAGCAAGCAGGCGGGCCTTGCCTATCCGATCCGCGATGGTATTCCCATCATGCTGCGCGAAGAAGCGCGCGAACTTTCCATCGGCGAACGCGGCTCGTGACGACAAGCCCTGCGGAAAAACCCTGGCCGGTCGAATTGCGGCTCGATCCCGCGCGCAAAATCCTGACGGTGCGCTACGACACGGGCGAACAATTCGCGCTGGATGCGGAATATCTGCGCGTGGAATCCCCCAGCGCCGAAGTGATGGGCCATGGCGGCGCGCAGAAACAGATCGTCGGCGGCAAGCGGCATGTGACGATCGAGGCGCTGGAACCTGTCGGCAATTATGCCGTGCGCATCCGCTTCGACGACGGCCACGACACAGGCCTTTTTTCCTGGGATTATCTTCACGAACTGGGACGCGGCCACGAAAACAAATGGGCCGCCTACATCAGCGCGTTGCGAATGAAGAATTTGAGCCGATGACAAAGCACAAGAAACCCGAACCGCTGCCCAACGGCTACCGGCGTTTCATCACGCCGGGCCAGAAGCGCCGCATGGCCGTCGTCAAAGGCCAGGACAGCAGCCGCTGGACCGATTTCTATCACAATGTTCTGACCGCGCCGTGGTGGGTTTTCTTCGTCGGCCTTGCGCTGATGTTCATCACCATCAACGCGATTTTCGCGCTGGCCTATATGAGCCAGCCGGACGGGCTGGCCAATGCGCGGCCGGGCAATTTCTGGGACGCCTTCCTTTTCAGCGTCGAAACGATCTGCGCGGTCAATTACACCACGATCGTGCCGAAATCCATTTATGCGAATGTTGTCGTTGTGATCGAGGCGTTCTTCGGCATTCTCAATCTGGCGCTGGTGACGGGCGCGATGTTCGCGCGCTTTTCCCGGCCCTTCGCGCGCGTGCTGTTTTCCAATGTCGCCGTGATCGTTCCCTTCGAAGGCGTGCCGACGCTGATGTTCCGCGCCGCTAACCAGCGCGGCAACCAGATCATGGAAGCCGAAGTCACCGTGTCGATGGCGCGGCAGGTGACCACGCGCGAAGGCCATGCGATGCGCCGCTTCGACGAGATGAAGCTGGTGCGCGGGCGTTCGCCGCTTTTCGCGCTGTCATGGACGGTGATGCACCGCATCGACGAGGCAAGCCCGCTGCATGGCGTGACTCTCGACAAGCTTTACGAGGATCAGGTCGAATTCGTCATCGTGCTCAGCGGCACAGACGACACGCTTTCGGAAAAAATCTATGCGCGGCATTCCTACACGCCGGACGAAATCCGCTGGGGGCAGCGTTTCGTGGACATCCTGTCGGTCGCGCCCAACGGAAAGCGCGTGGTGGACCTGCGGCGATTCCACGACACCGATCCGCTTGAGCCGATTGACGCCAAAGGCTAGCTTCCCGCCATGGAACCATTCAAAAGCCTCACCGGGGTGGCCGCCCCCCTGCCGATGATCAATGTCGATACCGACATGATCATCCCGAAGCAATTCCTGAAAACGATCAAGCGCACGGGGCTTGGCAAATCGCTGTTCTTCGAAATGCGTACCAATGCGGACGGCAGCGAGAATCCGGATTTCGTGCTGAACCGCCCCGCTTATGCGCATGCGCAAATTCTGGTGACGGGCGCGAATTTCGGTTGCGGCTCAAGCCGCGAACACGCGCCATGGGCGCTGCTCGATTTCGGCATTCGCGCGGTGCTGGCGCCGTCCTTCGCCGACATCTTCTACAACAATTGCTTCAAGAACGGCATTCTGCCCATCGCGTTGCCGCAAAGCGACATCGACAAATTGATGGACGATGCGGAACGCGGCGCCAACGCCGTCATCACCATCGATCTGGAGAAACAGGAAATTCGCGGACCGGACGGCGGTTGCATAAAATTCGAGATCGATCCGTTCCGCAAACAGGTGCTGTTGCAAGGCTGGGACGATATCGGCCTGACCTTGCGCAACGAACAGAAGATTTCCGATTTCGAAGCGCTCCGTAAAGCGCAAGCACCCTGGATGTAATCACAAACAATGAGCCACAACATTCTTCTTCTTCCGGGCGACGGCATCGGACCCGAAGTGATGGAAGAAACCCGTCGCGTGCTTGGCTGGTTTTCGGCCAAGCGCAATTTCGTGTTTGAAATCGCTGAAGATCTGGTCGGCGGTATTTCCTACGAAACGCATGGCGATCCCGCGACCGATGCGATGATGGCGAAAGCCTTGCGCGCCGACGCAATACTGTTCGGCGCGGTCGGCGGACCGAAATGGGATGGCCTGCCTTTCGAGAAAAAGCCCGAACGTGGCCTGCTGCGCCTGCGGAAAGATTTGGGGCTGTTCGCGAATTTGCGTCCCGCGCTCTGTTTCGATGCGCTGAAAGATGCGTCGAGCCTGAAACCGGAAATTATTGCAGGCCTCGATATTCTTATCGTGCGCGAATTGACGGGCGGGGTTTATTTCGGTGAGCCGAAGGAAATTACGACGCTCCCCAATGGCGAAAAACGCGCCGTCGATACGCAGCTTTACACAACGAGCGAAATCGAGCGCATCGCGCGCGTGGCGTTTGAACTGGCGCGGCTGCGGGGAAATCGCGTTTCCTCCGCCGAGAAATCCAACGTGATGGTGACGGGCGTACTATGGCGCGAAGTCGTGCAGCGCGTACACGACGCCGAATTCCCCGACGTGCAGCTTGCGCACATCCTCGCCGACAATTGTGCGATGCAGCTGGTGCGCAATCCGAAACAGTTCGATGTCATCGTCACCGACAATCTGTTCGGCGATGTGCTGTCCGACGAAGCGGCACAACTCACCGGCTCCATCGGCATGCTGCCGTCGGCGTCGCTCGGCGCAAAAGACGTGAACGGCAAACAGCCTGCGCTCTACGAACCTATTCACGGCAGCGCGCCGGATATCGCGGGCAAGGGCCTCGCCAATCCCATCGCCTGCATTCTCTCTTTCGCGATGTGCTTGCGTTATTCCTTCGCGCGCGTGGACGACGCGAACCTTCTCGAACGCGCGGTGGAGCGCGTTCTCGCCGAGGGTTATCGCACGACGGACATCATGCAGCCCGGCGGCACAAAAGTCGGCACGCGCGAAATGACAGACGCAATTCTGAAGACTCTCGACAAACTCGCTGCTTAAGCCGTCCCGGTTTTCGTGCGCGGCATAGTGCGATGCGGCAGCGTGTGAACGCCGCCCATGAACAGCGCCGTGGCGAAAGCCGCCGCTGCCGCAGGATCGATCTCTTCACGCAACAGCATCCGTTCGCCAACTTCAAACGCCACGCCGACGATGGAGGCCATGAGGAAGTCCGCGTCCACAGGCGGAAACAAGCCCTTGGAAATGGCGGTCTCAATGTCTTCGCGAAGCTCGTCGAAGCCTGCGATCACTTCGGGCGTGTCCATGCGCACGCGGATCGTGTCGGTGTTGCGGCGGATGGCGTGGAAATTGGCCTGGTCGCCGGCAACGTAGTCGAAAAACGTGCGATAGCTGCCGGAGATGAATTCCTCGATCGTGCCGGCCCGCACCCGTTCCTCGCGCAGCCGGGGGCGAATCTGCAGCGCGCTCTCGTCGCGGATGGCCTGAAACACCTCTTCCTTGGAGCGGAAGTAATTGTAGAACGTGCCCGAAGCCAGCGGCGTGGCGCGGATGATGTCGCGCACCGTGGTTGCGCCATAGCCGAGTTCCGCGAAAACCCGCCGCGCCGCCTCAAGGATCAGATGCCGGTTCTGCGCCTTGGTTTTTTCGCGCTTGCCCGCCGGCTTTGTTACAGACGCATTCGAAACTTCGCTGTCCATTCAGACCTCGGTTGGGAGAATTGCGACAGTCTAGCGATTGGTGACGCTACGTCAACTTTTTGTCAGTTGAGCCGCCCGTTCAGGCCGCCAAGGCTGTAGCGTCCCGCGCCCAAGAACATCAGAGCGAAAGCCGTCAGCAGGAAAAATGTTTCCAGTTCCAGCGCATAGCCGCCATGAGCGTTGATGGCGAACAGATTGCCCATGCCCGCCATCCAGATCGCAAACAGCATATTGGCCACGATCAATGCCGCGCCAAAACGGCTGACGACGCCCAGAATGATCAGCACCGGCCCCAGAATTTCGCCGGAATAAACGCCATAGGCCAAAGCGGGCGGCAGGTGATGGGCAATCACCATCGCGTTGATTTCGCCGATGCCGTGAATGGCTTTGTAGATGCCGTGAAAGAGCAAAAGCGTGCCCAGCATGAGGCGCAACACGAGTTTCCCGAAATCCTGCGATGCGGTCATGGCGGTATCCTCCTGGCGGGTTTCAACCGGACCTTAACCCATTCCGTCCGGCTTCGGAAAAGCGTGATGAAAATTTGGTCAGCGTGCCGTGGCTGCGGCCACCGAGGCAAAACCGTCGCGCGCGAGGCAGGCCAGAAGTTCGCGTTTGATCCGGCCGATCAAGCCGGGGCCGCGATAAGCAAGTGCGGTGTAAAGCTGAACGAGGTCGGCACCGGCGCGCAATTTTCCATAGGCCTGCTCGCCGGATGCGACGCCGCCCACACCGATCAGCACCAGTTTGGAGCCGGCACGCGCGCGCACCGCTTTCAGAATTGCGGTGGAGGGTTCAAACAAAGGCGCTCCCGAAAGACCGCCGGATTGATGGGCGTGCGCGCTTCTAAGCGACGCGGGCCGCGCGATGGTTGTGTTAGACACAATCATGCCTTCGATCCCCGAAGCCAGCACGACCGCGACGATTTCGTCGAGCGCGTGAGCGTCCAGATCGGGCGCGATCTTGAGCAGCAGCGGGACACGCGAATTCGCAGTGGCGCGCGCTTCCGTCAAAAGCCCAAGCAGATGCTGGAGTTCGTCGCGACTTTGCAGCCCGCGCAGACCCGGCGTGTTGGGCGAAGACACATTGACCGTGATGTAGTCGGCAAAGGGCGACAACCGCGAAAACCCATCGCGATAATCGGCGGCGCGATCCGGCGAATCCTTGTTCGCGCCGATATTGATGCCGACGATGCCCTCGCGCGGTCGTGCCGCCAGACACCGCGCCATCTCCGCCATGCCGCGATTGTTGAAGCCCATCCGGTTGATAACCGCGTCGTCTTCGTGCAGCCGGAAAAGGCGGGGTCGCGGATTGCCGATCTGGCGGCGCGGCGTGACCGTGCCACATTCGGCGAAGCCGAAGCCCAGTTTCAGCATTGCGCCGGGCACCTCGGCATCCTTGTCGAAACCGGCGGCAAGCCCGATGGGATTGGGAAAGCGCAGCCCCAGAACATTGACGGCTAATCGCTCGTCATCCGCCGACGACGACGGCAGGAAAGCCGCCCCGGCGCGCAACAGCGCCAAAGTTCCACGATGCGCGGTTTCCGGCGGCAGAAGCCTCATTCCCTTTGCCACCAAATCCATCAACACCTTAAATCCTCTATCACAGGTTGTATTTTCCGAACATATTCATATAATAGGAATTATTGCCGACAGATGGAGCGATTCTTTACCGGGGCAGCCCATGCTGACACATAGACAAATCTGGGGCGCAATCGACGCGCTGGCCTACCGAAACGGCCTTTCGGCCTCCGGCTTGGCCAAACGCGCCGGTCTGGACCCCACCACATTTAACAAGAGCAAGCGCGCAACCGCCAATGGAAAGGAACGCTGGCCTTCCACGGAAAGCCTTTCCAAAGTCCTTTTTGCCACGGGATCGAGCCTGGACCAGTTCGTGGGCCTTGCCGACACGGCGGGACGCGCGCGGCCCAACATATCGAACAGCGTGCCGCTGATCGGGCTGGCGCGCGCGGGTGTTCAGGGATTTTTCGACGATGCAGGCTTTCCGGCCGGATCTGGCTGGGAAGAAATCATTTTCCCCGAACTCGTCGAAGAGCACGCCTATGCGCTGGAAATCACCGGCGACTCCATGCTGCCGGTCTATCGCGACGGCGACCGCATCATCGTTTCGCCGGCCGCAAGTGTGCGGCGCGGCGACCGTGTGGTGGTGAAAACGCTTGCCGGCGAAGTGACCGCCAAGCAGCTTGCGCGCATGACGGCGCAACACATCGAGCTTCGTTCGTTCAATCCGGACTATGAGGATCGCAGTTTTCCGCTTTCCGATATCGTCTTCATGCACCGCATCATCTGGTCGAGCCAGTGATCACACCGGAATGCCCATGTATTTCTTGACGGTGGTGTCGAAGGCGTTGGCGTCGCCGCCATCGAGAAGCTTAAGCAGATCGGCCGCGCGCTTCTGCGACACCGTGTAATAAACAGAATCCGCTTTGGCGGCGACGGCGCGAGAAAGGGCCGCCTTGATCATGTCGTGATATTTGTCGCGATCAACGCTCGCAAGCGACAGCGCGTATTGATAGTTGATGAGAAGTTCGTTCGGCGCGAGCTTCAACGCTTCGTCGAAATATTTGAGTCCCTCGTCCGTCGTCGCCCCATAGGTCAATCGCGCGATGAAGGAACCGGCGATGCGGATGATCTCGAAATGCCAGCCGCCCATCGTTGCGAGCAGCAAAGGACTTTTCGGCTCGATGGCAAGCCCGTCCTGCAACGCTTTCTGCGATTGCCCGGCGAGACCTTTGCTTTGCGCCTGCATCAACCCGATGAGACGTCCCTCGTACCCCAACACCGCCGCCAGATAGATTTTCGGCAACACGGCTTTCGGATCGGCGGCCATGGCTTTGCGTACGACCACCTCGGCTTTGTTCACACAATCCAGACACGGCGGAATATGCAGCGACATATCCGATACAGCGGAGCGCGCGGCCACCGAAAGACCTTCCGGTGTTTTCTGCGCTTCGCCCGCGGCAATCGCCTGATCGTATTTGCCGTCGCGCCACAAATCGAACGGCGTGGGAGCCGCAGCTTGCACCACCGGCGTGGACGGCGCGGTCGGCGTTTGCGCGAAAGTCACCGATGTTGCGGAAAGCGCGAACGCCGTAGCCAGAATAATTGTGCGTTTCATAGTGCCTGCTCCAAAAATTCTCCGCCGAGCGCGCGCCGGATCAGCGACGCGGTTTCGGCACAACCGAACAATGCGGCGAACGACCCGAACCGCGGACCTTGCGTCTGGCCGAACAGAATTTCGTAGAGCGCCTTGAACCAGTCGCGCAGCGGCTCGAAACCGTGCGACTTGCCGATTTCATAGACCATGTTCTGCACGATTTCTCCGTCGCGTTCGCCCTGCATTGCGCCAAGTCTGTCCGCGAGTTCGGCCAGCGCGGCGCGTTCTTTTTCGTTCGGCGCGCGATATTTCTTCAGCGGCTTCACGAAGTTCTCGTAATACTTGACAGCATAGTCAACTAATCGGTCAAGGCCGGGGTTGGCGGCGGTGTTGGCCTGCGGCGCATAGGCGCGGATAAAGCCCCAAAGCACATCGCGATTGTGGGCATTGGACGCACTGACCAGATTGAGCAGCAGCGCAAAACTCACCGGATAAATCTCGCGCGGCGGCTTGCCTTCATGAATATGCCACACGGGATTTTCCAGCCGGGCTGCTTCATCGGTTTCGTTCGCGTGATATTGCGCGAGGAAACCGATGTAATCGTCCACCGTTTTGGGAATGGCGTCGAAATAAAGCTTTTTCGCGGCGCGCGGTTTTTGATACATGAACAGCGCGAGGCTTTCTTCCGGCCCGTAGGTCAGCCATTCATCCACCGAAATGCCGTTGCCTTTCGATTTGGAAATCTTCTGGCCCTGTTCATCGAGAAACAGTTCGTAGTTGAATCCCTCTGGCGGCGCGCCACCCAATACGCGCAAAATCTTCGACGACAATTCGACCGAAGAAATCAGATCCTTTCCCGCCATTTCATAATCGACGCCGAGCGCCAGCCAGCGCATCGCCCAATCGGCTTTCCATTGCAGTTTGCAGTGACCGCCCGTGACCGGCACTTCGATGCGTTCGCCATCGTCTTCGTAAACAATCGTGCCGCGCGAAACATTCCATTCGACAATCGGCACCTGAAGCACATGGCCGTTGCGCGGACTGACGGGAAGAAACGGCGAATAAGTCGCGCGCCGCTCCGGCCCCAATGTCGGCAGCACGACATCGCGCACTTTTTCGTAATGCGTGAGCACTGTCAGCAATGCCGCATCGAAGCGGCGGCTCTTGTAGCAATCGGTCGAACTCATGAATTCATATTCAAATCCGAAACGATCAAGGAACGCCTTGAGCCGCGCATTGTTGTGCGCGCCGAAACTGTCATGCGTGCCGAAAGGATCGGGAATGGAGGTCAGCGGCTTGCCGAGGTATTCCTGCAGCATTTCCTTGTTGGGCACATTGTCCGGCACTTTGCGCAGGCCATCCATATCGTCGGAGAACGCAACCAGCCGTGTGGGCACATCGCTCATCAATTCGAACGCGCGCCGTACCCATGTCGTGCGCGCCACTTCGCCGAACGTGCCGATATGCGGCAGGCCCGACGGCCCGTAGCCCGTTTCAAACAAGACTTTGTTAAGAGGTTTGCCCGCTTTCGCGCGGGCGTCCACGCGCGCCAGCACTTTGCGCGCCTCCTCGAACGGCCAGGCGTGGGCAGACAACGCCACATCGCGGCGCGAAACCGGCACGGAAGTCATGAAAAACCTTAACCTTAAGCGATTTGAAAGGGCCGGAAAGCTAGGCTTTGCCGGGGGATGACGTCAATGTCCGAGAACCTAGCAATGCCGGATGACGACGCCCGCTCGCGAACAGCGATGCGGATCGACAATCTTTACGTGCTGGGCCGGAATTATATCTCGCTGCCTTTTGCCGTGTTTTGCATGCCGGCGGCGTTCATCGGCGCGAAGCCGAATGTCCTGCTTGCCGTCGCGCCGCTCATCATTTTGATTGCGGCGGCGGTGATCGGCGAAAATCTCCGCCACGCCTATTTCAAATACGGATCGCGGCACAGCCCGCAATATTGGGCAAGGCGCTATGTGTATGCGTCCGCGATTTCGGGGGCGAGCTGGGGCATAAGCGCCATCATCTGGTTCGTGCCGAATTCGTTTCCGGCGGAAGCCTATCTGGCAATTGCATTCCTCGGCATGACGGCCGCCGAGTTGATCGGGCGTTGCGTCTATCGGCCCGCTTTTGTCGTGCATACGTTTTTCTCGCTGACGCCGATGATCGTGTTGCTGCTGCTTCAGGGCGGCTTGATCGCCACGATGAGCGCGGTCGTGATGTTTTTCTTCGCGGCATTGCTTTTCGGCTATTGCGGCGTAATGGGAAAGCTTCTGGATCGCAGTCTGCGCCTGAGACAGGACAAGACGGCGCTGATCGAGCGGCTTTCGCAGGAGAAAGAAGCCGCCGAAAAAGCCCGCGACGAAGCCGAAGCCGGTGCGCGCGCAAAATCCGCCTTCGTCGCCAACATCAGTCACGAAATCCGCACGCCGCTCAACGCGCTGCTCGGCATGGCGCAATTGCTGGATCGCGCCGGCCTCGAAAAACCGCAGCGCGATTATACCAGAGTGATGCTGGAAGCCGGGCGCGGGCTTCGCATTCTGCTCGATGACGTCATCGCGCTGGCGCGTGAAGATTCGGTGGCTGACATGCAGCCCGATTGCGATCCGGCGCAAACCGCGCGCGCTGTCGCGCAATTGCTGCAGCCGCGCGCCTGGGAAAAACAATTGCGGCTGACGATTTCCGTGGCGAACGGATTGCCCCGCGCCAGCGGCGATCCGCGGCGCGTGCGGCAGGTGCTGCTCAAGCTTGCGGAAAACGCGCTCAAATTCACCGATCGTGGCGGCGTGGAAATTCAGGTTGAAAATGTCGAGACCGATGGTGTCGCCCGCGTGCGGTTTTCCGTCACCGATACGGGTCTTGGCATTCCGGACGAAGTGGCGGCGCATCTGTTCGAGCCTTTCACGCCCGGCGATCTGTCCTATACGCGGCGTCATTCGGGTGCGGGTCTTGGTCTTGCCGTCGCCAAACGCATTGTGGAATCGCTGGGCGGCACAATCGGTTTTGAAAGCGAACCGGGACAGGGTTCGACCTTCTGGTTCACCTTGCCTGTTGCCAGCACCAGCGCGTTCGACCGCGACCAGCAGGCGCTTGCGGCGCAGGATGCCGAACCGCCCGCGGATCTGATGCTGCTGGCGCTTTTCACCGATCACGGCGTGCGCCGCCAGTTGACCCGCTATCTTGAACCATTCGGAAACCGCATTGTTTTCGCATCCACGCTGGCCGAAGGCGCCGCGCGCGCAGGCCGCGAGAAATTCGATGCGATCCTTGCGCGCCCCAGCGATATCGAGGCGCTGTCCTCTTCGCCCGGCGCGCGCGCGCCGATGCTGGCGATCCTGTTTCCCGCCGACAAAGCGCCCGCGAGCGGTGACGAAATCCTGCATTGGCCGGCGGCGGCGAATGAAGTCTACGCCGCGATCCGCAAAGTCACGGAGCGCGTCGTTCACGCGCCAGCGCAAGCCGCGCAGGAAGCCGCCATCGACGCGCCCGCGTTTGCCGCGCTGGAAAAATCGGTCGGTTTCACGACGCTGATCGAAATTCTGCATTCCTACATCAAGACCACCGAAACATTGTGCGATGCGCTGTCGAAGGCCAGTGCCGCCGAAGATTGGGCGGAAGCCGCCCGTCTGGCGCAGGACATCGCGGGTGCCGCAGGCGGCCTCGGCCTCAGCGCCATGACGAGTGCGGCACGCGGTTTCGCACAACAGGCCCGTGTCGGCGAGGATTCCCATGCGCTGCGCAACGCCGCCCAGATGGTCGTGGGCGAGCATGTCCGCGTGCGCAATGCCCTGACCAATCTTTATCCCGACCTCGCTGCCTAGGCTTTCAATCCGGCTCGGAGTGCGCAAGATCGGGTGATGCCCGAACTGCCCGCCGTTCCTTTCGATTTGCCCGCGCTTATGCCCGCCGCCGGTGGCGGCGTGGTGGCGAACAGCAAGGGCGAAACGCGGCGCGTTTCGTTCGATGAAGCCCGCGCCCTTTTTCGATCCGGCGAGGTTGTTGTTGCCCATGCTGCTTTCGTTTCCGGGCGGCTGAAAACCGCGCCTTCCAAACCGCTTTTTGATGTTTTGGAGCTTTTTTCGTTTGTACACCCCGCGCGCGCGCACCTGCCGAGTCCATCGGGAATCGCACGCGCATTGGGCCTGGCCAGCCCCGAAACCGCGGAAGCGCAAGCCGTGACCCTTGTTCGCGCCGTGGAAAAGCTTCTCGCAGATTTGCGCGAGCGTAGCTCCGAGCATGAACGTCTGCGCCCGCTCGCCGCTTCGCTTGCGCGCGCAGGCTGGCGATGGGGGCCGCAAATACTGGCCGCTATCGGTGAAGCGGCTGACAGCCGGAACCCGCTTGCCGGTTTCGACACATGGCGCGCGCTGCCCGAATGGGAAGACGACATGGCGCCCGCCAAGCCCAGTTCGATTCCAGTCGAGGCGGATGAAACGCGCGCGCGCCTCAAGCGCCTGATCGGTGAGACCCATGAATCGCGCCCCGAACAGGCCGATTACGCCGAGGCCGCGACCTATGCTTTCGGCCCGCGCGAGAAAAGTGGCGAGCCGCGCATCGTGCTCATCGAAGCGGGCACCGGAATCGGCAAGACGCTTGGGTATCTGGCACCCGCAAGCCTGTGGGCGGAGAAGAACGGGCCGGGATTGTGGCTTTCCACATATACGCGAAACCTCCAGCGGCAAATCGTGCAGGAAATCGCCCGCCTCTATCCCGATCCCGCCGAGCGCGAAGACAAAGCCGTCGTGCGCAAGGGCCGCGAGAATTATGTGTGCCTTCTCAATTTCGAGGAAGCCGCCAAGCGCACAGCCCTCGCGCCGGGGCAACGCGCCGTGGCGTTGGGCCTTGTCGCGCGCTGGGTTAGCGCCACCGCGGACGGCGATTTGTCGGGCGCGAATTTCCCGGCTTTTCTCGCCGCGAGCTTTCCCTTGAGCGAAATCACCGATCGGCGCGGCGAGTGCATCTATGCCGCGTGTCCGCATTATCGCACCTGTTTCATCGAACGCGCGATCCGTCGCGCGCGTCACGCGCCTGTCGTCATCGCCAATCATGCGCTCGTCATTTCGCAAGCTGCCGCCGACTGGCTCAGCATCGACGAAACCAGCGACACGCCGCCCGAACGCCGTGTGCGTTATGTCTTCGACGAAGGCCACCATCTGTTCGATGCGGCGGATTCCGGGTTTGCCGCGTTGCTCTCCGGCGTCGAGATGGCCGATCTGCGCCGCTGGATACGCGGACCCGAAGGCCGCGCGCGTACGCGGATGCGTGGTCTTGATGAACGCCTGAAAGATCTTGTCACCGACGACAAGGAAGCAAAATCCGCGCTCGACGAAGCGATTGCGGCGTCCGGCGCGCTGGCAGGCGAAGGCTGGCATGGGCGCATTGCGAACGCCGCCCCGCGCGGTCCCGGCGAAGTGTTTCTCGCGGCGGCCTACCAACACGTCCGCGCCCTCAGCGAAGACAAGGACGCGTTTTATTCGCTGGAAGCCGAAACCGAACCGCTGGACGAAGACATCATCGAAGCCGCACGCGGTTTGAGCCGCGCGCTGAAACGCATCGCAGCGCCCCTGATGCGACTTTCGCAGGCGTTGCGCAAACAGCTCGACGCCAAATCCGATGAACTCGAAACTTTTTCCCGTGCACGCATCGATGCGGCATCGCGCGGCGTGGCGCGGCGCGCGAAGATCATCCTGCCTGCCTGGATCGCGATGCTCGATGCACTCGAAATGGGCAAAGATGACGAATTCACCGACTGGTTCGAGATCGCGCGCGAGGACGGCCGCGATGTCGATATCGGGCTGAACCGTCATTGGATCGATCCCACTATTCCGTTAGCTGCCGAGGTGCTTGCGCCCGCGCATGGCGCGCTGATCACGTCCGCCACATTGCGCGATGCGCCCGAAGACGCCGACGATTGGGCGAGTGCAGAGGTGCGCACCGGCGCGCATCATTTGCCCGAACCGCCCAAACGTGCGCGGTTTGGTTCGCCGTTCAATTACGCGGAGCAATCGCGCATCTTCATCGTGCGCGATGTGAACCGGCGCGATCTCAATCAGGTCGCCGCTGCCTATCGCGAATTGTTTCTCGCATCCTGCGGCGGCGCGCTTGGATTGTTTACGGCGGTGCGCACTTTGCGTGGCGTTGAGCAACGCATCGCAACGCCGCTCGCCGACAAGAACATCATGCTCTATGCGCAACATGTTGACCGGCTCGATACCGGCGCACTGGTCGATCTGTTTCGCGCCGAGGAGAACGCGTGTCTGCTCGGTACCGATGCCTTGCGCGACGGTGTGGATGTGCCGGGGCGTTCGCTTCGCCTTGTCGTGTTCGACAAGGTGCCATGGCCCAAGCCGACGATCCTGCACAAAGCGCGGCGCGCGCGGTTCGGCAAAACCTATGACGACATGCTGACGCGGCTGCGCCTGAAACAGGCGTTCGGGCGGCTGATCCGCACGAACCATGACAAAGGCTGTTTCGTTATTTTGGAACCCGCCACGCCCACGCGGCTGCTGTCGGCCTTTCCCGAAGGCGCGCCCATCACGCGCTGCGGGCTGGTCGAGGCGATTGAGGAGATTGGGGCGTTTCTCACCTAAAGCTGTCATTCCCGGCCGAGCGTTGCGTAAGCAATGCGAGGGGAAGGGAACCCAGGTATCGACACCGGACGGTGTTCGACACCTGGATCCCCTTCCCTCGCAGCTTCGCTGCTCGCCGGGGATGACAATGGTGTGTGTCATTCTTATCCGAAGTGACTCTGGACTTCTTTTCGCCCCCGCCTGCCGATAAGACAGGGGCACGATGAGGAATGCCGCCATGGCACTTGTGAACCAGTCGCTTTTCGAGGGCGAGGACGAAGCCTCTGGCGGCCTGTATGGCCAGCGTTCGACCGGCATTCTTCCCTCACACATTCTGCGCCGGGCGCTGGCCCGCAAGCTCATGGTCGCGCCCGAACCTATTGAGGAAGCGCAGATCCAGCCCGCCAGCATCGATCTGCGGCTGGGCGCCACGGCCCATCGCGTGCGCGCGAGTTTCCTGCCCGGCGCGAACACGATTGTCCGCGACAAGCTGGACGCGCTGTCGTCCCACGAGATTGACCTCACGAATGGCGCGGTTCTGGAAACCGGCTGCGTCTATGTCGTGCCGCTGCTGGAAAGCCTCGACCTGCCGCATCGCGTGTCGGGTGTGGCGAACCCGAAAAGCTCGACGGGCCGCTTGGACGTGTTCACGCGGCTCATCACCGACCGGGCGCAATCCTTCGACCGTGTGGAGGCGGGCTATCGCGGGCCGCTTTATGCGGAGATCACGCCGCGCACCTTTCCCATCCTCGTGCGCAAAGGCTCGCGGCTGAACCAGTTGCGCCTGCGCCACGGCTCGCCGCCCTTCACCGACACCGAAATGCGCAGGCTCCATGCCGACCATCCGCTCGTGACCGGTGAGGCCGACATCGAGAATGGCCTGGCGCTGACCGTGGACCTGCAAGGCGAGGCGGGTGCGGCCCATGTCGGCTGGCGGGCCAAGCGCCACACCGGCATTATCGATGTCGATGCGCGGGGCGTGCTGGACCCGCTCGACTACTGGGATCCCGTGCATGCCCACCGCATGGGCGGCATCGTGCTCGATCCCGACGAATTCTACATTCTGGCCAGCCGCGAGGCGGTTTCCATTCCGCCCGATTTCGCCGCTGAAATGGTGCCCTTCAACCCGCTGGTCGGCGAGTTCCGCGTGCATTACGCGGGCTTCTTCGACCCCGGTTTCGGCTATGAACCCGGCCGGCCGCCCAATGCGCGCGCCGTGCTGGAGGTGCGCTCCCGCGAGGTGCCGTTCATCCTGGAGCACGGCCAGATCATCGGCCGGCTGGCCTTCGAGCGGCTGACCGACCCGCCGCCGGAAATGTATGGCGAGGGCTTGGGGTCCAACTACCAGCGCCAGGGATTGAAACTTTCCAAACATTTTAAGGCTCCCTAGTTCTTTTTGGTCGCGCGGCCTGACCCGAACCGCTTCACACTTCGGGGGACCGCGCTCCGGTGTTAACCGGCTGCTGTGACTTTGAATCCACACTGAGTTGCAAATCATGTCAGCAGGCGCGAATGCCCCATTGCGGAAGGCGGGCGCTCCGGCACAGTTACGGCGTTGCGGTTCGACGGTTGAGGGGCCAAGAACCGCAGCTTCTGGTTAAACGGGGGCAGCGTGAGGCGGCTACGGCACAAAGGGTGCCGGCCGCCTTACGAATTTTAGGGCTTCCTTGATGGTCGCGCAGTCTGGCGCGAACCACTCACACTTCGCGGGACTGCGCTCTTGCCCGTTCCGGGCGGTTCTTCATCGATTTAGGTTATCTGGGTATTGGAGCGTTTCGCTTCAAGGCCCCTTCGCGAAATTTATCAGCCACGAAGAACGGCGCATAGACAAGCAGCGCCGACGCAATCCCTATGGGCACCAACTCCGCAATATACCAGGGCCAAGGACCAAGCACCGCCATTAGCGTTTCCTGATGCGGCTTGGCGCGCAGAAAGCCGTAATTCGTACCGAGCGCCCAATCGGTGAGCGCCGCCGCCGCGAGATAGACAAGCGACCATGCCGCGACGCGCAAAATGGATCGCGGATGCGGGCGCATGCGCATGCCGAACGTCAGAAGCAACACCGACGCGATGATGAGCGCATGGCCGAGAAAGAAGACAACGAACTGCCCATCCGGAAAATCGAAATTCACGTCGGGCGTGGCGAGCGCCTCCGCCGTGCCGCACAGGCCCCAGAAATAGGAAAGTTCATAAGTCGCCTGATTGGGCCGGATCAGCGTGACGATGACGGCGACAGCCGCCCAGTCGCACAGATTCATCGGCCATTGATTGTTCGCGTTCAACCAGCCATGCGATGTGAAATAGACATACCACGCAATCCATACGCCGATCAGCAACGCGGCGAACGCCAGACATATCGCGCGCGCGATGTTTGCGTTCCTTCGCGCTGGAATCGCCAACGCAATCGGCACAGCGAGCGCCAGCGCCATCACCGCCAGATGCGAAGCTCCGAACAAAACGAAAGGCGCAGGCATGCGCTCGCGACTATCGCGCCCTGCCGCCGCGCGCGCAATACGCTCATTATGTAAGTGCGCCCCGCGGAGGCTTTACCACGGTTCTTCCTGCCGGATGCGGCGGCCCAGCAGCGGATATTTGCGCGCCAGACGCCGCAATTCCTCGCCCGGCAGCACGATCAGGCGCATCTCGGTGCGCGCGGTCACGGTGCGTGTGTAATTGCTCATAACGTGCAAGGCCTCTTCGCCGATTATATCGCCGGGACCAAGATCGTATTCGTCGTTTTCAGTTTCGAGCCGGGCGTGGCCGGTCACGATAAGGTAGAATACCGTCGCCAATTGGCCGGTCAGCGCGATCTGCATGTGCTCGCGCACCAGCTTGGCGCTCATTGCGTCGAGGATTTCATTCACCGCTTCGATATCGAATCCGTCGAACAGAGGCTGTCGCTTCAACATGCTCCAGGTGATGGCGAACTGGCGGCGATTGAGATCGCTGACGAAACCATTGGCGATGATGCCGATAGGAAGCGCAAATAGCAGCAGACCCATCACCATAGTGATTCCGGCGATGATCTTGCCGATAGGTGTGATCGGCACCTCGTCGCCATAGCCCACCGTCGTCAGCGTGGTGATCGCCCAATACATCGCGTTGGGCATGTTTCCAAACGCTTTGGGCTGAACCGCGCCTTCCGCGATATGCATGAGTTCGCCGCTGACGCACATGACGCTGAGCGTGAGAATCATGGACGCGAAAAGCGATGAACGCTGTGTGTAGAGCACGCCCAGCAGCGCGGGCAGCGCAGGCGAATAACGCGCCAGTTTCACCAGCCGGAACAGGCGGAAAATGCGCAGCACGCGCAGATCGACCGCGAACAGAAAGCCGAGATAAGACGGCGCAAACGCCAGCAGATCGATCAGCATCAAGGGCCGCATTGCAAATGCGAGACGCCCCTTCAGCGGCCCGCGCGCGGCGATGCGCGGGTCTTCGACCGAAGACCAGAGGCGCACGAGATATTCCACGGTGTAAGCGCCCACGGAGAAATGCTCGAAGGCGGAGAAGAACGCATGGTATCGCGCGTAAATCGGCGAGATGGTTTCGAGCGCGACGGCGGCGACATTGGCGATAATGAGCAGGATCAGCAGGGCTTCGATCGTGCGGCTGAACGCGCCCTCAAGCTGGCCTTCTTCGAGAACCGCATAAGCCCATTGGCGAACGGTGGGGCGTTCGGCCTCGCCCGCGCGCGCTCCCGGCCTGCCAGTTTCCGGCATCCGCCCCCTACCTTCCGCGCTCCCGGCTTCTTACTAAGCAAGCCGGACGCGGCCCGCAAGCCGCCGCCGGGTCGCCCGGATTCCGGCGAGAGGGTGCAGCCATCCGTGCGTTTTCGCGTAGAGCATGCGCCTGTGCATCATAATGACGAAGCCGACCTTGGAACTCATCCCCCACGACACTACTTATAAGGTCACCGCCATTTCAGGAGACCCATATGAAGCTTTATTACACGCCCGGCGCCTGTTCGATGTCCCCGCATATCGTGGCCATGGAAGCGGGCCTGCCGCTGGATCTCGTTCGCGTCGATCTCAAGACCCACAAAACCGCCGACGGCGAGGATTATTACACCATCAATCCGAAGGGCTATGTGCCCGCGCTGAAACTCGACAGTGGCGAAGTGCTCACCGAAGGCCCGGCCATCGTGCAATATCTGGCCGACCAGAAACCGGACGCGCAGCTGCTGCCGAAAGAAGGCACGGTTGCGCGCTATCACGCCATCGAGTGGCTGGCGTTCATCAATTCCGAATTGCACAAGACGTTTTCGCCTTTGTTCGGCGGCCAGCTTTCCAATGACGCGCAGAAGGCGACGAAGGAGAAAATCTTCAAGCGGTTTGAATATGTGGAAAGCCGCCTGAGCGGCGATTACCTGATGGGCAGCCAGTTCACGGCCCCGGACGCTTATCTGTTCGTGATGCTGAACTGGGCGCGCGCCATGCAGATCGATATTTCCGGCCTGCCGAAACTCACGGCCTATTTCGCGCGCGTGGCCGCACGCCCGCAGGTGCAAGCGACGCTGAAAATGGAAGGCCTCGCCTGAAGCGGTTGGCGGCGCGCGGGCAAATGGATAGAGTTCGGACATCGCTCAATCGAGGGGATTTCATGAAATATGCTTTTGCCTGCGCGTTTGTTATTCTTGCATCCGCCGCGATGGCTGACCCCGCGCCCAAAATGCCGCTCGTCATTCCGCACGGCACGCAGGATGTGACGCAGGCCATTCCCGGTGAATACACGCTCGATCCCAATCACGTCGCGGTTCTTGCGCGCGTTTCGCATCTGGGCTTTTCGATCAGCGTGTTCCGCTTCGATAAGGTTCAGGGCAAGCTCAGCTGGGATCCGGCGGCGATTGCGCATTCGCAATTGAGCGCGACGGTTGAAACCGCATCCATCGCCACCAATGTGGCTGGTTTCGCGGCCCACCTCGCGAGCGACGATTATTTGAAATCCGCAAAATTTCCCGAAGCGATTTTCGTGTCCACCGCGTTCCGGCCGACCGATGCCACGCATGGCAAAGTGGACGGGCAATTCACCTTGATGGGCAAGACCGTGCCGCTGACATTCGACGTGACGCTGGTGGGCGCAGGCCCGGGCTTTGCGGGCGGCCCGACCATGGGCCATGTGATCGGCATTCACGGGGAAGGCGCAATCAATCCGCAAGATTTCGGCTTGCCGGCTTTCTTCAAGGATCCGATTCAGCTGGTGATCGACACGGAGTTCGACAACAAATCCTGAAACGCGGGCAGCGGGAACTTCGCTTCGCGAGAGACGTTGCCGGATAAATCACCCGTGTGACGAAATGGCGAGCCGGAAGCTTTCGACTTATCGCGCCAAACGCGATTTCAAAAAAACCGGCGAGCCTAGCGGCAGCCGTAAAGTCGCCGTGTCGAAAAATTTGCGCTTCGTCATCCAGAAACACGCGGCCACGCGGCTGCATTATGATTTCCGGCTGGAACTGGACGGCGTTTTCAAATCCTGGGCCGTCACGCGCGGGCCATCGCTCGATCCGCATGAAAAGCGGCTGGCCGTGGAGGTGGAAGACCACCCGCTGGATTACGGCGATTTCGAAGGCACGATTCCCAAAGGCCAATATGGCGGTGGCACCGTGATGTTGTGGGATCGCGGCTTCTGGCAACCGGAAGGGCGCAAATCGGCGGACGCGCAATTGAAGGCCGGCGAACTGAAATTCGTCGTCGCGGGCGAAAAGCTGAAAGGCAGTTTTGTTCTCGTGCGCATGCGCAACGACAAATACAAAAGCAAACGCAGCAATTGGCTGCTCATCAAACATCACGATGATTTTTCAAAAGACGATGATGGCGAAGGTGTGTTAAAGCACGACCATTCGGTTGCCTCCGGCCGCACGATGAATCAGATCGCGGCGGGAAAAGGACGCGCGCCAAAACCGTTCATGCTGGCCAAGACCCGCGCCACGCCGGATGCCATCTGGAATTCCGACCGCCAGTCCGATGAGGACGAAACGTCGAAAAAGAAAACCGCGCCGCTCAAAGCCCGTGCCCAATCCGTCAAAGGCAAACCGATTTCCCATCTGCCGCGCTTTATCGAGCCGCAGCTTTGCACGCTGGAAGATCGCCCGCCCGCGAGCGCGGAATGGATTCACGAAATCAAATTCGACGGCTATCGCATCCAGCTGCGTGTGGAAGACGGCAAAGCGGTTTTGCGCACGCGCAAGGGCCTCGACTGGACGGAGAAATTCCGCGCCATCGCGAACGCGGCAAAAGATTTGCCCGATGCGATCATCGATGGCGAAGTGGTGGCGCTGGATCACGCCGTCGCCCCGGATTTCGCGGCACTGCAAGCCGCCCTTTCCGAAGGCGAAAGCAAAAACCTCATCTTCTTCGTGTTCGATTTGCTGGCGCTGGAAGGCGAGGATTTGCGCAAGCTGCCCCTTTCCGAACGCAAAGAGCGTTTGCAGCGTCTGCTCGCGGGCCGCAAGAACACGCAAATCCGTTATGTCGAGCATTTCGCCACCGGCGGCGACGCGGTTCTGAAATCCGCCTGCCGCATGTCGCTGGAGGGCATCGTGTCCAAGCGCATCGACGCGCCCTATCGTTCGGGGCGCACGAAAAGCTGGATCAAATCCAAATGCCGCGCGGGCCATGAGGTCGTGATCGGCGGCTGGACCGACACGGCGGGAAGTTTTCGTTCACTGCTTGTGGGCGTGCATCGGGGCAAACATCTGGTTTACACGGGCCGCGTGGGCACGGGTTACGGCCAGGCGAAAATTGGGCCGCTGATGAAGCAGCTCAAAGCGGTAGCCGCGAGCAAAAGTCCGTTCAGCGGCATGAACGCGCCGCGCGACGCGCACAATATTCACTGGCTGAAGCCCACGCTTGTCGCCGAAATCGAATTCGCGGGCTGGACCGGCGATGGCATGGTGCGGCAGGCCGCGTTCAAGGGATTGCGCGGCGACAAACCGGCTGCTGAAGTGGAAGCCGAGAAGCCCGCCTCACCGAAGAAGACGCACTTGGCGAAACCCGCGCGCGCGATTGCGAAATCCAATGTCGTGATGGGCGTGACGATCTCGCATCCCGACAAGGCGATGTGGCCCGATGCCGGCGACGGCGCGCCGGTGACGAAGCTCGATCTCGCGCAATATTTCGAGAAGGTGGGGCCATGGCTGATCGATCACATCAAGGGGCGGCCCTGCTCCATCGTGCGCGCGCCAGACGGCGTTGACGGCGAACATTTCTTCCAGCGCCATGCGATGCCGGGCACATCCAATCTGCTCGAACTTGTCACTGTGTCGGGCGACCGCAAACCCTATTTGCAGATTGATCGCGTGGAAGGCTTGGCGGCCATCGCGCAGATCGGCGGGCTGGAATTGCATCCGTGGAATTGCGCGCCCGGCGAGCCGGATATGCCGGGCCGGCTTGTGTTCGATCTGGACCCTGCGCCGGATGTGAAATTCCAATATGTCATCGAAGCGGCCAAAGAGATTCGCGAACGGCTGGAAGCGCTAGGCCTTATCGCGTTTTGCAAGACGACAGGCGGCAAAGGGTTGCATGTGGTGACGCCGCTTGCGGTTTCCAAAAAAGATCGCTTGGGCTGGCCCGAGGCCAAGACCTTCGCGCGGGAAATTTGCGCGCGCGCGGCGGCGGACAATCCGGACGCCTATGTCCTCAACATGGCGAAGAAGAAACGCGGCGGGCGCATATTCCTCGACTATCTGCGCAATGACCGCATGGCGACGGCGGTGGCGCCGCTTTCGCCGCGAGCGCGCGAAGGCGCAACCGTCTCCATGCCACTTGAGTGGAGTCAGGTGAAAACGGGGCTTGATCCCAAGCGCTTTACCATTCGGACGACGCTGCCGCTGCTCGCCAAAAGCAAGGCGTGGAAGGATTATGACAAATCCGCGCGGCCTTTGCGGGACGCGATTGCGCGGTTAGTCAAGAAGCGTTAGCGCGCCGAGCGTTTTTTCGGTTTTTCCGCGCGCGCATGCGCCGACTTCCCTTTGAGGCTTTTCTGCAAGGCCTCCATGAGGTCGATGACATTGGTATCTTCCGGCTCCGGCGCGGTGACGAGTTTCTCGCCCTTCTCTTTCCGCTTGACCAGTTCGCGCAACGCGGTTTCGTAGCGATCCTTGAAATCCTCCGGTTCGAAAGCGCCTTCCTGCTGTTCGATGATTTTTTGCGCAATCTCAATCATGCGCTTGTCGGGTTTCACGCTGGGGATGTCGCGGAAAGCGTGCACGGGATCGAGTACTTCGTCGAACATGCGCAGCGTGTAGGCAATGAGGCCCTTGCCGCGCGGCTCGATCGCAACAAGCCGCTCACGCGTGTGCATGACGACGCGGCCAAGCGCGATGCGGCCCGCCTCTTCCATCGCGTCGCGGATGACGGTGTAGGCATCGACGCCTTCGTTGCCATCCGGCACCAGAAAATACGGATCGTTCCAGAACAGCCGGTCAATCGTTTCGGCATCGACAAAGCGTTCAATCTCCAGCGTGTGCGTGGATTCCAGTTTCACTTCGTCGAGTTCGTCCTCCGTGACGATGACATATTCGTCCTTGGAGACTTCGTAGCCCTTGACGAGATCGGCGCGCTCGACCGGCCCGGTATCGGGATCGGTGGGCACCATGCGGATGCGATTGTTCGTGTCCGGATTCAGCAGATGAAACGAAATATCGTTGGCGCGCGTGGTGGCGTTGACCAGCGCCACAGGACACGACACCAGCGACAGGCGCAGATGCCCCTGCCATGCGGGGCGATGGCCGCCGCGCCGGAATGCGTGGCTTTTCGGTTCAGGCGTTTCCGCTTTCGTTTTGGCACGTTTCTTCTTGCGCGCAACCATAATGCCCTCCGGAGCGAGACTGATAAGGGGAACTTCGCGGCGCATAATTTGTTCCCTCACATCCTGCGGCGCAAGCCTTACGGGAACTTTCGGGCCAAGGTTGCATTATCACGACAACGAAGGGGCAAACCCCGAGGGAGAAAACGATGAAACTGATATTTGCAGCCGCGAGCCTTATCGCGCTGAGCGTTACGGCGGCGTCTGCCACCGAAGTCATGGGCATGGGCACGCCAAGCGACGTGCAATTCCGCCAGAAAGCCCTGTCCAGCGATGCGTTCGAGATCGCGTCCAGCAAGATCGCGCTGAACAACGCAACCGATGAATCGGTGAAAAGCTTCGCGCGGATGATGATCCGCGATCACACCAAAACAACCGACAAGCTTGTGGCGCTGGGCGCCATCAGCAAGGACAGCATCGAAGCGAAAATGGCCACCGGGCCGGACGGAAAATATCCGAGCAACGATCTTTTCAGCACGATGCAGGCCTCCGAACTGAACAGCCTTGCCGCGAAAAGCAATGACGATTTCAACAAGACCTATATGGACGATCAGGTATCCGGCCACAAGGATGCGGTGTCGCTGATGCAGGATTATGCGAAGAACGGCGACAACGCGAAACTTAAATCATTCGCCTCTGAGGTATTGCCGAAAGTTCAGGAACATCTGTCGAAAGCGCAGGCGCTCGACGATACGCTGAACAAGAAATAAATTGTGCGGACGCCCGCGCGTTTTGGCGAAAGCTAACGCGCGGGCAGCATGCCCATCGCCATGGCGACAAACGCATCCAGATCGAACGGCTTGTAGATGACCGCGACGCCCCTGCTGACCAGATGTTTCGGCACGGGTTCCTGCGTGTAGCCGGTCATCAGCAGAACTTTCAGATCCGGCCGCAACTTAAGCCCCGCATCGACTAGCTCGTAACCGCCCAATCCCGGCATGCGGATATCGCTGATCAGAAGCTGGATCCCTGAATCCTGTTTCAATTTTTCGAGTGCGGCATCGCCGTCCACCGCCTCCACCACGGCGCAGCCCGCATCTTCGAGCAATTCCACCGCCATGAGGCGTATGAGAGATTCATCCTCAGCCACCAACACGCGCGGCGCAACCGGATTTTCCGTCATCGTTTATCCTTGCCCGGTATTTCGGGCCCTCCGTAGAACGGCAAAAGGATCGTCACAATCGTGCCTTTGCCGAGTTCGCTTTCGATATCGAGAAAACCGCCGGACTGTTTGATGTAGCCGAAGATGGAACTAAGCCCCAGTCCCGTGCCGCGGCCCGGCGGTTTGGTGGTGAAGAACGGTTCGATGGCGCGCACGCGCACATCTTCCGGCATCCCCGAACCTGTGTCGGCGACGCGCAACATCACATAATCGCCCGCGGTAATTTCATCTGTCTCGACATGCCTCTTCGCCGTGACGATGGTGAGCGTGCCGCCCGTTGGCGTGGCGTCGCGCGCATTGATGGCGAGATTGAGAAGAACATTTTCCATCTGGTTGGGATCGCAGATCGTCCATGTGTCGGCGGCAAGATCGGTTTCGATGCGTATTTGCTGGCCCAACGATTGACGCAGCAAATCTTCCATGCCGCGCACAAGAACGGTGAGATTGACCGGCACGTTCACGAGCGGCTGGCGGCGCGAGAACGCAAGCACGCGCTGGGTGAGCGCGGTGGCGCGGTCAGTGCCTTCCCTCAGCGCCGCCAGATATTTGCCGACATCGGTGCGCCCCTGCGCCAGGCGCCGTTCGAGCAATTGCTGATTGCCCTTGATCGCGGCCAGAAGATTGTTGAAATCATGCGCGATACCGCCCGAAAGCTGACCCAGCGCTTCCATCTTCTGGCTTTGGCGCAGCGCGTCTTCGATTTTCGCGCGTTCTTCCATTTCGCGCTCAAGCTGCAGATTGGTGTTGGCGAGATCGCGCGCGCGCGCCTCCAGCAGATTGTTGGCGCGCGTCAGCGAATTCTGCGCCGTTGCGAGCACGGTCAGAACCAGCCCCGCCATCGTCAGCAGCAGCACGAGAATGGCGTAACGCGAAAACCGGCGTTCCAGCGATTCAATGCGCGTGCGCAGATAGACGAAACCCAGATGCTCATTGCCCTGAATCGCGGGGAGTGCAACGACCAGCCCATCGCCGCTGAATTGCGAGATGGGTGCGTTCACAGTGGAAGGCAGAGGCGCGGTTGTCGTGAAACCCGCCACGCGCCTGCCATTGCTTGCATACACGCCCGCGGCTTCCATATCGGGGTTGGCGTGCAACGCGTTGACATATTCCTGCGCCGTGCGCGCGTCGTTGAAGGCGAGCGCCGCCGTTACGCTGGCCGCGAGGATGCGCGCTTGCCCCGTCGAATCTGCCACGACCTTGTTGCGGAACAGCGCCTCCTCGTAACCGGCCATGAACAGGCCGGCGACAACCAGCCCCAGCGCCATGCCGAGCGCGAGAAACGGGCCGATCCGCAAACGGACATGCGTGCGCGCGAGTTTCATGGCGCTTTGTCCGATGCGGTGACGATCTTGCGCGCAAGCCCCAGCAATTTGGAACTGATGACAAGGCCGCCGCTTTTGGCGGCGTTGGTGTCGATGTCAAAACGCACATGATCCTGTTCTTCGACAAAACAGATGATGCCATGCGCGCCGCCATCGGAATCTGAATCGGTAACGGTGAGCACAGGCGTGCCCTGCACCGCGCTCAGGGTTTGCGCAATCGTGGCATCCGGCGAATTGCCCGCGTAGAGGATTTTGCAGCTTGCATCCGCTGTTTTAAGACGCTTTACGACGATGGGCCGATCGCCCACCTTCTGCCCCGCCGTGATGCGGTCGATGAGATTGCCGAACGGATCGTCACCGACAATGCAGATCGTGAACGGCGCGCCGGCGGCGCCCGCGGGCCAATCCACGAAAGGCGGGAATTTGCTTAAATATGCGGCCTTCACCGCACTTGCCGTTACCGCGTCCGCGAACGCAGGCCCGCATGCGAGTAATCCAATTATGAGCAAAAGGCCCGGCGGCAGGCATAATCTTTTTGCGCCGCCAGCACGCATCTTACAACCGCGCTCGCAATGCGATGGCGACTTGCCGGGGAATGGTGCGGACGGGCGCGGTGGAAGGGTCGAACACCTCGATATGATGGTTGTGCAACAGGTTCACGCCTTCCAGCGACAATTCCAGCGATGGCGTTAGCACCCAGCCGATGCGCGCATCGGCCTCGGCATAGCCGGGCACGAGCACAATGGGCGCGGGTGTAAAATAGCGCATGACAGGCCCAACCGCGCGTAGCGTGGCATCGAATTCGACGACGGGCGAAATGTTCATCTCCGAACGCAGCGAGGCTTGCCACGATGGATCCTGGCCGACGGACTGGAAGAACGAAATATCCGTGTGGCCCGGCTTCAAATGGAAATCGCGATGCAGCCAGTTGGCGCCCGCCGAAAGCCGCCACCAATCCGACAGACTGTATTTTGCCCAGGCCTCCGCGCCATAGCTTTGGCCCGCGACGCCATTGCCCAGAATGATCGGCAATCCGCCATCGGTAAGTTCGTCGGAGCGGAGCGAGTCATAGAAATTGTAGAATGTGGAAGCTGACATCGAGAAATCCGGGCCGATCTGCCCGCGATAGCCAATCTCCAGCGCCTCCAGCGTTTCGGATTCGAAATCGGGCGAGGGAATCAGAAGACCCGGCGATTCCAGTTCGCGGTCGATGCGCGAAGGCGTGCGCACGGCGCGCGAGACCGCCGCCCAAAGCAGATTGGCGTTGCTTGCCTGCCACGCCAACCGCGCGTTCGGCATATAATCGAAGCCGGAATAATTGTTCTCCTCGCCCTTGAAGCCCAGCGTCATGCGCAAACTGCGCGAAAGCGGAAATTCATCCTGCACAAAGAAATTGCCCAATGTCAGCGTGGCGGCAGGCTGCGCGAAGAAGAAATTGCCCGGTGACCGCAATGTTTCGCGCCACAGGCGGAATTCGCCGCCGCCGACAAACGAATCCGCCGACCATAGATGCGAATTGTATTGGCCCTGAATGTCATACGTATCGAGAAGCTCACTCAACCCCGGAATGGCGCGGCCGTCCTGGCTGTAATAGGTTTGCAGATCGACCGAAGATGCCTCGTTCAGCGGATGGGTCCAGCGCGCCATGAGATTGCCGCCCCAGACGCTCGTGTAACTTGGCGCGGTCTGGTCGATGAGCGCATTCGAATAGACCGCACTTTGCAGCTGATAGGAATCGGCATCCCATTTGCCGTCGATGCGCGCGCCTACCTGCCCGCCTGCCCAAACATCCGTGCTGGTATCAGTGTCGCTGACCGCCGATGTCGGCCCGCGGTCGAAACCCGTGACATAGGCGCTGAAATGCGCAGAGTCGCTTAAATCGCCGCCATAGCTCAGCGTGCCCGTGCGGTCGAACGAACCGGCCGTGACATCGAGCGACGCACCCGCCATCTCGCCCGAAGATTTGGTGATGACATTGATCACACCGTTGACGGCGTTGGCGCCCCATAATGTTCCGCCCGGCCCGCTGATCACTTCGATGCGCGCAATCGTGGAAACGGGAATGTCCAGCGTTTCCCAGAACACCGTCGCACCCAACGGAGAATAGACGCTGCGTCCGTCAATCAGCACCAGCAGCTTGTTGGAGGATTCCGGCGAATTGAATCCGCGCGCGGCGATGGCATAGGAGTAAGAGTTGATGCGCGCCACTTCCAGATTGGGCGCAAGGCGCAGCGCTTCGGGCAGGCTCGTGGCGCCGGAGCGGTGAATATCCTCCGCCGTGATCACGAACACCGATGCGGGCGCACCCGACAACGGCTCCGCCCGCCGCGAAACCGACGTGATCGTGATATCGGCCAACTGGTCGATGGAAAGCTTGCTCAGCGCATCGACGGATTCATCGGCGCGGGTGGGTGACAGCGGCGCGGCCGCCAGTGCCAAAGCCAAGCCTGCCGCCGTCCAAAATGGACGCGGCCGAATTCGGCTCTCCCCCTTGTTTGAACGCATGTTTGCGGCCCCCGCCGCTCATACATCTGTGGTGAGCTTTAACGCGGGGGCCTTGCGCTAGGTTCCATGCCGGGGCGCGGCAGAACGCGCCGAGTGTAAGATGTTGATATTATTTGCCTTTTAAATAGCCTCTATCCGCCCAGCCCGACACTGACGCTGGCGAAGGGACCATAAAAGCCGACATTTTCTTTCTTCGTTGCATCGATGCCGCCATCCATCGCGCCAAAGAACAGATCGGCGCGATAGCCCGCGCTGACCTTGAAATTCTGAATGCGCCATGACGCGCCCGCGAAGCCGCCGATATTCGGCACGATCACTGTTTTGGTGCGATGCACATTCACAGGCGTCGGATGATAGAGGGTGACATGATAGCCCGCGTGATATTTCTTACCATGGTATCGCCCGGTTTCCTCGTGATTCACGTTCGCGCGTTGACGGCCGAAAAGAATCGCGGCGTTCACACCCCAGTCGAATGACACTTCGCTGCTTTGGCTGCTACCCGCGATCGGCGCTGCGCCATTCCATGACAGCGACGGACCGATGCCGCGAAAACTGCGCGCCGCACTCAGATGCGCCAGATTGCTGTGATAGGGTTGGTAGAGAGGAAGCTTGAATCCATAGGCATATTTGTACGAGAAATGCCAGTCCGGATCGGATTTGAGGCTGATATTCGATTTGGAATTGAACTGCGCGAAACGAACACCAAGATTGAGTACGGACGATCCGCGCCCGCCGAACATTCCAAGACCCACATCTTTTCCAGCCTGAAAGTCGAGGACGAGATGGCTCTCGTCGTTCTGCACTCTCGTGTCGGCAAAGTGCGCCGCCAACGGTTGATCGGGTGCGAACGAAGGAGAAGGTATCCCCGATTTGGTGACAATGAACGCCGCCGGGTGCGTTTGCTGAACCACATGTTTGTTGCTTGAGGACCGGCCATAACGCACCGAAGCCGACAGAACCCAATCCGAACCCGTCGGCTCGAAAGAGATTTTTCCAGTTTCGTCCACGCTATAGGGAGGCAGCCCTTCGAATTTCTGCGATGGCGAAAAGATCGATGGCCTGGGAGGGGAATCGGGAAACGCCGGCGCAAATGTTTCCTGCCCCTCGCTCATGCGGCTTAATTGTCCGCCCAACTCGATCCAGACGGACGGACGGTCGCTATCGTCGTCCGCCGCTTTTGCTCCGCCTGCACCATAAAGGGAGCCGATCAAGGCGATTGCAGATGCCGTCGCCAGAAGTTGCCGGCGGAAATTCATTCCGGTTTTGCGCGCGTTCACGAGTTCGCTCATGATTTTCCCCTTTACCAATTCTTCGTGACGCGAATGCCGATCAGTTTCGGATCGGTCAGAAATACGTTGGTCGTCAGGCCGCTATCGTCACTATTCAGAAAATCGCCGGTGATCGCGGTCGTGTTGAAAATGTTCTTGTCGTAGAGCATCACCTGCCAACCATTCTGGTTGGTGAAGATCAGCGTGAGATTGACGTTGGTGTAGCCGCGCAGGCGATCGTAAGGCCTGTCATTGAACACGCGCGCCCAGGAATAATCCTGCCAGTAATAGTCGCCGCGCAGCGTGCCCGCCCAGTCCGTCGATAATGGCAGCGTGTATTGCGCGCCCGCAGATACCGTGAACGGCGGGGCGTTCGGCAATTCATTGCCGCTTATGTCCTTGTCGAACCCCTGGCCGTTGTTCGGAGGAAGCCCCAATCCATTGTTGACGTTGGCGGGCGCATTCGGATCGACACTCAGCGGATCGAAGCCATGATATCCGGGAGGAATATAGCTGTTGCCGAAATTGTCTTTGCGGGCAGAGATCGTGGGGTCTTGGGTATAAGGAAGCAGCGTGACGGGGTCGAGGTGAAGCGTATAAGCGTTTCCACATGCCCACGCGATGTCGGATACATCGACAAGAACGCCGGTGGTAAAGAAATCCGGCGTATTCAATATCCCCGCGACGACATATTTCGGCAGGACGCAGTTAGAAGCCTGCGTGATGAACGGTTTCATCACCATCCAGTCGGAGTTGCCCGCGGTGCGATCGATGAGATCGACGGACTTGCTGCCTTTGGCGAGCGCGGTATCTTCCCAACCGCCCGCGAAATTGAAGCGCAGGCCCGCAACCGGCTCCCATGTCGATTCAATCTCCGCGCCCTTCACATGGGCGTCGAAATTGTCATTGATCGATGTGCGATCAACAATGCGCGAAATCTGATAATTCTCGTAATTGTAATAGAATACGTCGCCGTTGATCGTGAGCGCGCCGTCGAGCAGCGTGTTCTTCGAACCCAATTCAAACGCATCGATGAATTCCGGCTTGAAGGTCAGCGGGTGAATCGGATTGCCGATATCGCCATTCTGGAACGTGAGCAACGTCGCGCCCGGCGGATTGGCGCCACCCGCCTTATAGCCATGCGAATAGGAGCCGTAGATGAGCGTCTGGTCGGTGAAGTCGAGCTTCGGCGTCCAGTTTGCAGCAGCACGGCCGGTCCATTGATCCCATTGCTGATTGACCACGCCTGTTGACGGATAACCGTAGCCGTCAACAAGAAGTTCGCTGGGAATATCGACAAAATGCTTTTGATCGTCGGTCCAGCGAAGGCCGGCCGTCAGTTTCAGTTCGCGGAAAACATTGTAATAGGCCTCGCCGAACGCGGCATAGGAATTCAGCGCATACGGATTCTGGCTGAGAAAATAATTGTGTCCCTCATTGTTCAGATGCGTGATCGGATTGGGGTCGATATAGGCGCACGCATTCGCCGTAGGATCGTGCGGAGCAAACGGATCCACGGGTACGAAACCGCCCGCCAGACATTGGCTATTGTCTGAAACGCCGGGAACCCATTCCTGCTGTTGCGATGGACCGGCGCCGCCTGAACCGGCGACTGTTGTGTAGTGTGTTAACGTATTGAAGAAGACATAATAATTTTCTTCGGTTTCGTAGTGAAGATAATTGCCGCCCGCGCTGAAATTGAATGGTCCATTAAAATTGGACGAAAACCGAAATTCCTGACTTATTTGCCAAGCATGTTCGTCCGACAGGTCTTCGGCCACAAGACGATCGCTGCAACCCACTTGCGGATCGCAGAAGACGCCGTCCAGCCAGCAATTATCCGCTTCGCTTGAACCCGCTACCACCGCCGGACTGCACGGCGCGCCTCCATGAAGCCCCTGGCAGACACCAGTTCCTGTGTCCGTGGTATCACCCGCAGGTTCGTAGCAAGCACCCTGACCGCTGGGGTCAGGTAAAAGCGTATCGCGCTGCCATCCGGGGGCGCCAGGAATGTAGTTGAATATGCCGGGCGCGGTATTGAATCTGTTGTAATCTTCCGCCGAAAACAGGAAATCATTGTTGTATCCGGTTTGCGACGTGAAGGTCAGCGCAGGCGTAACGGTGTAATCGGCATTGAATTCCAGCGTATCGTTCTTCGCGCGATAGGTTGGGCTGATCGCCGACTCGATGACACGCAGGTTTTGCGATTGCACTGTGCTGGCGTAAGGATCGAATCCTTGCCGGATCGGCGGATCGAGAATGCCGATTGCCGATGCGTAAGGTAATGAAAGGCCATTCGGCACTCCGAACGCATCTGGCGAATAAAGACTTGTCGCTTCGCAGCCCTGACTTACATAATATCTCGGGTCATAGGCACTCACGCCGAAATAGTGACCTTCGAGGGTTGTGCCGTCGATGGTGACCGGGTTCTCCGCGGTTTTGCAAAGCTGTTTCGCGGTTCGCATGCGGTCATCGTCTTCGGAGAAATGCTCCCAGATGAGATAGGTTTGGAGCTTGTCCGTGGGCTTCCAGCCCAGCGTCATGCGGCCCGACCACAGATCGCGTCCGTCAATGCGCGCGTCCGTGAGTGAATCGAACGAATAGCCCTGCCGCTTGGTCCATTCGCCCGCGATGCGCAGATCCGCGCGGTCATCGACGATAGGAATGTTGATCATGCCTTCGAAGCGGCGATTGCCATAATTGCCGATATCGGCGGACGCCATCGCTTCGAATTGGTCGCTTGGTTTCGCCGAAACGAGATTGACAACGCCAGCGGTCGCGTTGCGCCCATAAAGCGTGCCTTGAGGACCGCGCAAGACCTCGACCTGACTGACGTCGTAGAATTCCTGTTCGAAGAAATGGTTGCGAATGAACGGCGTATCGTTGAAGGCAACGGCCACAGCGGGATCGGTGGTCACGGAAATCGCCTGCGTGCCGATGCCGCGCAACTGGATCGAATAACCGGAGAAATTGGTTTTCGTGAAGGTCATGTTGGGCACTTGCTTCACGAGATCGGGGCCGCCAGCGGTTTGTGTGGCTGTCAATTGTTCCTGCGAAAGCGCAGTAATCGAAATCGGAATGTTCTGCACATCGCCGCCGATTTTCGAGGACGTGACGGTGACGGTTTCCAATGCTGCCGAAGAGGTCGTCGCTGCGGCAAGTTGAACTGGCGTGACCAGACTGGAATCGCTGCGCACGCTGCCGTCGTGAACCACGCCCAAGGCGCCCGATTGGTCGCGACGGAGCTTGAACCCGGTGCCGGAAAGAATGCGGGTTAGCGCGGCATCGACGGAAAGATCGCCCTGCACGCCTTTGGAATAGGCGCCGCGCACTTCATCGTCGGGATACATCAGCGCCACGCCGGACTGTTTGGCATAGGAATCGAGTGCTGCTTTCAGGTCGCCGGCGGGAATGTTGAACTGATGCGCCCAGGTGGAGGCCGCGCTTGCGAAAACCAACGCGCCGCCGCAAACCATGCGCTCAAAATATGTAAACTTGCTCATTTCTCCCCTTTCGGCAGCCATGCCGCTCACTTTTTTCCGCGCCGTCAGCGCGAAATGACCGTTTCATTCCCTCTGGTTTCGACATGCAGACCCAGCACTTCATGCGCCAGCCGCGTGAATGCGCCCACATCGCCGGTCGGGAACGTGCCGCCCAGCGTGCGGCGGGCCGCGCCAGAATCCGCCACGATAATTTTTTCCCGGTTGTAGCGATTGAATTCCGCCGCGGCATCGGCAAGCGTCGTGTGATCGAAAACCAGAACGCCGTGCTGCCAGCCGAGTTGGGCAGTGAGATCGCTTTGCGGTTTTTTCGTCACGTAGATCGCGTTTTCCGCGCCCGTGGCGACATCACCCGCGCCCAGCAGAAGCGGTTGCTTCAGATGTCCGTCGCGCGCGTCGAATTCCACGCGGCCTTCAAGCACGGCGACTTCGAATTGCTGCGGCCCGCTTCGCACAACGAAGCGCGTGCCAAGATCGGTGAGGCGATGACCGCTCGCCGCCACGACGAATGGCCTTGCAGCATCATGCTTCACCTGGAAATAGGCCTCGCCTTTTTCCAGCGTGATGGACCGGCGATAGGCGCCGATATCGGCGCGCAAAACCGTATCGGTGTTCAGTTCGATGCGCGAGCCGTCCGCCAGCGCGACAGTCTCGCGTCCGCCGACGGGCGTCGTGTAAATCGTCTCCGCCGGCATCGTGAAATAAAGCACGCCTGTAACGGCAATGATGATCGCGCCCGCAAAGGCGGCAGCCATGCGATAAAAGAGCGGCCATTGCGCGCGGCGCGGTGGTTCGGAACCGGGCTGCAAGGCGCGCAGGCGATGTGTGCGGTCGAGTGCTGCTTCCAGCCGCCAGAATGTCACGCGATTGGCGGCGGACGCGGCCAGCCACGCATCGAGTTCGGCCTGATTGCTCTCGCCCCACGCATCCGTGCTTTGGCGCTCGATAAGCCAGCTCGCCGCGCGTTCCTCGACAAGCGCCGCGTTTTCGCTTTGCGGATCGGTTTTGCTGCTAATCCCGCTCATGCCGTTTTCCGATATGTGGAGGTTCGCTATAAAGAATATCGGCGAGCGCGCGCACGCCGTCTTCCAGATGGCGTTTCACCGTCTTCTCCGCGATGCCCATGCGGTCGGCGATTTCGCGCCGCGACAGACCCTGAATCTGGCGCATGACGAAAGCTTCGCGCGTGCGCGGCGGCAATTTATCGACGGCATCGCTGAGGCGGCGCAATTCATCTCGCGCCTGCACGCTGCGGTCGGGGCCGGGTTCGTCACCCGCCACATCGAGCACATCGGGTTCGGTCGCGGCTTCAATCGGCACCACGCGGGCGCGGCGCACGCGATCGATCAGCAGATTGCGCGCGGTTGCGAAAACAAAGGCGCGCGCCGACAGCGGCACTTCGGTATTGGCCGCTTCGTAAACGCGCACATAGATATCCTGACGCAGATCGGCGATGTCGCTTTCATTGCGCCAATTGTGCCGCAGGAATTGCATCAGATCCGCCTCCAGCGGCAGCACTTCGCGAATGAACCACGCTTTGATTTCCGACATGGCTTCGCCCGCGCCAATCGAAGGCGATTCCAGATTCCCGCGACTTTCCGGTTTGTCGGCCATCCCCCGCCCAACGAGGTTTGCACGTCACGCTACATCTAATCAGACGAAGCGCGCACGGGGACGGCCCAGTCGCTTTATGTTTAAGGGCCGCGGGCGCTAACACCTTGATTCACAAGGGCTACGCTGCCATAAGCAATTTCCCGAAGGCGGTGCTGGTCAATCTTCTTATATTATTGCGATTGCCCCGCGAGCATGGACGCAACGAAGGCGGTTATCCCGCATTAGACTGGATAGAGCCATGACCACCAACGCCGCCGCCGAACATCTGCATTTTCTGCGCGCCCTGATCGCGCGGCCGAAGAATGTGGGGGCCATCGCGCCATCGAGTCCGTCGCTGACGCGCGCCATTGCGGCCCAGGTCGATCCGGCGCGCGAGGGGCCGGTGCTGGAATTGGGACCGGGCACGGGCGTCATCACCGAAGCGCTGATCGAACGCGGCATTGCGCAATCGCGCATCACGGCAGTGGAATATGATTCTGATTTTGCGAAGCTGGTGGCCTCGCGCTTTCCCCGCGTGAATGTGGTGCAGGGCGATGCGTTCAATCTGGATATCACATTGAACGATGCGGGCACGAGCTACGCTGCCATCGTGTCGGGCTTGCCGCTGCTTAATCATTCGCCGGAGCGGCGGCATGTTCTGATTCAAAGTGTGCTGGCGCGACTCGCGCCCGGCGCGCCCTATGTACAGTTCTCGTATGGAATGCGGCCGCCGATATCGGCGGGAAACGGCTACACCGTGAAACGCGCGGCGTTCATCTGGCGCAACCTGCCGCCCGCGCGCGTGTGGGTTTACAGACGAACCTAATCTGCGCTGGCTAAGATCATCATCATTCCCGTCATCACCCGGCTCGTCCGGGTGATCCAATTTGTTTTCTGGTCGAAGAAAAATGGATTGCCCGGACAAGCCGGGCAATGACGGTGGATAGGTAGGAGGACTCTGGCTATTCCGCCGCTTCCGCCAATTGCGGAGCCGCTTCCAGCACATCATTACCGACATGGGCTTCGAATTTGCGGAAATTCTCGCGGAACATGGCAACAAGCTTCCGCGCCTGCGCGTCATACGCAGCCTTGTCGGCCCATGTGTCGCGCGGGTTGAGAATCTTCGTATCGACGCCGGGCACAGCAACCGGCACGCGGAAGCGGAAATGCGGATCGACGCGCATTTCGATATCGGCAAGCGAGCCATCGAGGGCTGCCGCCAGCAACGCGCGCGTCGCCTTGATCGGCATGCGCGAGCCGGTGCCGAATGCCCCGCCCGTCCAGCCCGTGTTGACGAGCCAGCAATCAGCCTGATGTTCGGCTATCAATTCGCGCAGCAGATTTCCGTATTCCGTCGGATGGCGCGGCATGAAGGGCGCGCCGAAACAGGTGGAGAATGTCGGCTGCGGTTCTTTGCCGAGGCCCTTTTCCGTGCCCGCGACTTTCGCGGTGAAGCCGGAGAGGAAGTGATACATCGCCTGGCTGGACGTGAGCTTCGCAATCGGCGGCAACACGCCGAACGCATCCGCCGTCAGCATGATGACGTTTTTCGGATGACCGGCTCTGCCCGTTTCGCTCGCATTGGGAATGAAATCGATCGGGTAAGCCGCGCGCGTGTTCTCCGCATAATGCGCGCTGTCGAGATCGAGTTCGCGCGTGGCGGGGTCCATCACGACATTTTCCAGCACGGTGCCGAAACGCTGCGTGGTGGAATAAATCTCAGGCTCGGCTTCCTTCGAAAGCTTGATCACCTTGGCATAGCAGCCGCCTTCGATGTTGAAGACGCCATGCTCGCTCCAGCCATGTTCGTCATCGCCGATCAGCGTGCGCGTGGCATCCGCAGACAGCGTCGTCTTGCCGGTGCCGGAAAGGCCGAAGAAAATCGCGGCCTTGCCATCCTTGCCAACATTGGCCGAGCAATGCATGGACATCACGCGCTTGGGCGGCAGCAGGTAATTCATGATCGTGAAGACGGATTTCTTCATCTCGCCCGCATAGGAAGTGCCGCCGATCAGAACCATCTTCTTGGCGAAATTGACGGCGATCACCGTTTTGCTGATGCAGCCATGCCGCGCCGGATCGGCCTCGAAATTCGGCAGATCGATGATCGTGAATTCCGGATCGAAGCCCTGCAATTGCTCCGCCGTCGGACGGATCAGCAATTGGTGCACGAACAGCGAGTGCCACGCATATTCGGTGATGACGCGCACGGGCAGGCGATGGGATAAATCCGCGCCACCGAACAGATCCTTGGCGAACAGCTCGCGGCCTTGCGCGAATTCCATCATGTCGGCGTAGAGCGCATCGAAATGCGCCGGCGTCATGGGCTTGTTGTTGTCCCACCAGACCTGCGATTCGGTGGAGGCATCTCGCACGACGAATTTGTCGTTGGCGGAGCGGCCAGTGTGCTGGCCCGTGAGCACCACCAGCGGCCCGTTCTTGGCGACCTGGCCTTCGCCGCGCGCCACGCTCATTTCATAGAGGACAGGCGCGGACAGATTCCAGTTGACCGATTTCAGATTCCGGAATCCGTGGCGATCAAGCCCGAACGCGCTCCCCTCAGCCATGCTCGCTCCTGGCGGCGGGTTTCGGCCCACCGCAAAATATGTTTATGACCGCCGAGCATAGGCGTTAGGTTCCTGCCCGGCAAGAAAACCCCTAAACCGGGGGGCCGGACGAAGGCAAGATTAGCCGCCGTTTACGGTGAAGGCGGATCGTCGCGGGGAACTTAAGGGCTTCATTCCATGGCGTTTTCCGACGAAGAGCTGGAACGCTATGCCCGCCACATCGTGCTGCGGCAGGTGGGCGGGCCGGGACAGGCGCGGCTGAAGGCTGCCCGCGTGCTGGTGGTGGGGGCAGGCGGGCTGGGCAGCCCCGTCATCCTCTATCTGGCGGCGGCGGGGGTGGGGACCATCGGCATTGCGGATTTCGATTCCGTGTCGCTGTCCAACCTCCAGCGCCAGATCGCCCACCGGACTGAAGATGTCGGTCAGCCCAAGACGGAATCGGCCGCCCGCGCGGCCCATGCCATCAATCCCAACGTCCGGATCGAGCCGCACGCAACGCGGCTTTCGGCGGAAAATGCGCTGGACCTGATCGGCCGCTACGACATCGTGGCGGACGGATCGGACAATTTCGCCACCCGGTTTCTCATCAACGATGCCTGTTTTTTTGCGGCCAAGACTTTGATCTCCGCCGCGATTACTGAATTCGATGGGCAATTGGCCACATTCAAGGCCCATGACCGGACGGGCGCCTACCCCTGCTATCGCTGCCTTTTTCCCGAACCGCCGCCGGGCACGGCCCCCTCGTGCTCCGAAACAGGGGTTCTGGGCGCTGCCGCGGGCGTCATGGGGACGTTGCAAGCACTTGAGATCATTAAAGAAATTATCGGCGTCGGCGAAAGCCTCGCCGGGCGGCTCCTCATCTATGAGGCGCTTGAAACCCGCTTCCGCACCGTCCGCGTGAAGCCCGATCCGGCCTGTGCCCTCTGCGGCCCCCACCCCACCATCACCGGCCTGTCGATTCATATTTAACTGCGGTTTAAATGCGTTGCGTCAGACTTGTCCCGCGAAGGGGAGGGTATGGCGCAGGAAATCCATTACGAAATCTTCCGGCGGGTCGGCTCGAAAGGGGGCTGGACGTTGCACGACGTCATGGCCAATCGCGAGATCGCCCTTGAGGCCGCGTCCGAACTCATGGCCCGCGAAAAGGCGACGGGAGTAAAGGTCGTCAAGGAAACCTACACGACCGAGACGGGCGATTATCTCTCGCTGAAAATTTTCGAGGACGGCCACACGCGCATGAAGACCGAGGCCGCCGCCGAGGACATGCCGCATGCGCTGCCCTGTTTCAAACCGGACGATCTTTATTCCTATCACGCGCGCGCCACGATTGCGCGGCTGCTGTCCGAATTCCTCGCGCGCCAGAAATGGACTGTGACCGAATTGATCCATCGCGCCGATGCGCTGGAGAAACTGGAAGCGACCGGCACGCTTTACCAGCATGCGATTCAGAAAGTGGCGGTGGCGCAGGCCTCGTCCACATCGATGCCCGTGCAGCAGATCATCAAAAGCCTGAACGAGCTGGCAACCAAGGCCATTCATCGCGTCTATCGCGACGCGCGGCAAAAACTTTTTCCGAAAGTGAATGCGGGCGAGTTCGGCAAGGCCGCGGAAAAACTCGCGCGCAATGCCGACGGCGCGTATCTGTTGAACGCGGCAATTGCGCAATATCTGGCGGACGCCAAAAGCTGGGACGAAAAACTCCGCCGCCTGCTGGCGCTGATGGATGAAGCGCCCACCGAGGGTGCGGGCCGCACGCTTTTGCTGTCATCGGTCGATTCCATTGTGGCCGAAGTGCTGAGCGGTTCAGCGGCGCTCACCGAACTAATCGGCCCGGAGGAAAATCTTGGCCACGCGATTCTCGATCTCGTGCGGTTGTTCGCGGGCGAGGAATACGACACATCGGGCAAGGGGCTGGCGTCGCTTTCCGAACATTTCGCGAAAGACGATTTGTCGGAATCGCGCATGGCCATCGCCAACCGCATTCTGGCCGAGATCAAAAGCGTAAAGCGGCTGTCCCACGATTCCATGGGCGAGGAATTGCAGCTGCTGCGCCGCATCGCCAACAATCTTGTTCTGGCGCAGGGCAAATATCTCGCCTATGAGGATCTGGTCGCGTCGTTCACCTTGCGCTCGCGCCGCCTCATCGCGCAGGAATCCATTGGCGAATATCTGGACGGCGCGGCCTCGCCGGATGAAAAACTGGAACGGCTTCTGATCGTGGAAGAGAACATCATCGGTCAGGAGAACAAGCGCAATCTGGGCGCGTTTGTCGTGCCGGTCGTGACATCCGCGCAGTTCGAAACGCATTTCGTCAATGCAAAGACGCCCGCGCTGTCGCGGCTGAAGCGTCTTGCCGATTTGCAGGGCCGCGTGCGCCGTTCGACGTTTCAGGATATCCAGCGCCGCGAGATCGCCGATGTTCTGGACCGTATTGCATTGCAGGTCGAAGCGCAGTCGAAACTGCTCGACGCCATCGCGATGAAAGCGGCCACGCCTACGGAAATGGCCGTGACCGTGCTGAAACTTTTCACAGGCGGCATGCTGACCGAAGGAAAATTGTCGGCGAAAGCGCGCGACATGGTTGTCGCCTGTCTTTCGCGGCCCGGATTTCTCACCGGCTATGTCGCCCATCTCGGCGCGCAGGGTGCCAAGCCCGACGCCGAAACCGCGATGCACGAATTGATGCGGACGCTTCAGAAAGCGGGCATCACGCCGGAAACGGGATTGCGCTCGATTGCGGCATAGGTTCGGTTTAATTCCAACTCCCCACAACCGTCATGGCCGGATTTAATCCGGCCATCCATCCGATGCGTGTCTACGCAGCAAAGAGACTCTTCTGCGCTCGCCGACGCGAGCGCGATGGGTGGCCGGGTCAAGCCCGGCCATGACGGAAATTTTTTAGTGCGCGGCATCCCAGTTCGCGGCGGCGCGGGCTTCCACAGTCAGCGGCACGGAGAGTTCGAGCGCAGGCAGCGACGCCTTCTCCATCACTTTGGAAACCACCGCACAGGTTTTCTCCGCTTCTTTTTCGGGGACTTCAAACACCAGTTCGTCATGCACCTGCAAAAGCATTTTCGCTTTCAGTTTGTTTTTCGCCAGTGCCTCCGGCACGCGGATCATGGCGCGGCGGATGATGTCGGCGGCGGAGCCTTGAATCGGTGCATTGATCGCAGCACGCTCCGCGCCGCCGCGATGGCCTTGATGCGACGAACGGATTTCGCGGATATGCACGCGCCGCCCGAACAGCGTTTCGACATAGCCGTGCTCGCGCGCAAACGCCTTGGTGTTTTCCATATAGTCGCGAATGCCGGGGAATCGTTGAAAATATTTCTTGATGTAATCGTCAGCCTCGCCGCGCGCGATGCTGAGCTGGTTGGCGAGCCCGAACGCGGAAATGCCGTAGATGATGCCGAAATTGATCGCCTTGGCCTTGCGGCGCACATCCGCGGGCATGCCTTTGACGGGCACGCCGAAAATTTCGGACGCCGTCATCGCGTGAATATCGGTGCCGTCCGAAAACGCTTGGCGCAACGCCGGAATGTCGGCGATATGCGCCAGCAACCGCAATTCGATCTGGCTGTAATCGGCGCTGACGAGAAGCGCGCCTTTGGGTGCCACAAACGCCGTGCGGATACGGCGGCCTTCTTCGGTGCGGATGGGAATGTTCTGCAAATTGGGATCGGTGGAGGCAAGCCGCCCGGTCGATGTGGACGCCATCGCAAACGATGTGTGCACGCGATGCGTTTGCGGATTGACGTAAGTGGGAAGCGCGTCGGTGTAAGTGCCGCGCAGTTTGGCGAGCTGCCGCCAGTCCAGAACCTTGCGCGCGATTTCGTGGCCCTGTGCGGCCACTTCTTCCAGCACATCGACATCGGTGGACCATGCACCGGTTTTGGTTTTGCGTCCGCCGGGCAGCGCGAATTTGCCGAACAGGATATCGCCCAATTGCTTGGGAGAACCGATGTTGAATTCCTGATCCGCGAGTTTGTGAATCTGTTTTTCGAGCTTGGCCTGGCTTTGCGCGAAATCATTGGAAAGCCGCCGCAGCAAATCGGAATCGATGGCGATGCCGTTGCGTTCCATGTCCACAAGCACGGGCACAAGCGGGCGTTCCAGCGTTTCGTAAACGCTCCTCTTTCCTTCCGCGATCAGGCGCGGTTTCAGCAGCGCATGCAGCCGCAGCGTGACATCGGCATCTTCCGCCGAATAGCGCGTGGCTTCTTTAATGGGCACGCAATCGAAAGTGATCTTCTCCTTGCCCTTGCCCGCCACTTCCGAAAACGCAATCGGCGTATGGCTTAAATGCATTTGCGATAGTTCGTCCATGCCGTGGCCGTGAAGCGTGGCTTCCAGCACATAGGACATGAGCATCGTGTCGTCGAAAGGCGTGATGCGAATGCCGCGCTGGAGAAATATGAGATAATCATATTTGAGATTCTGCGCGACCTTCAGCACGGAATCGTCTTCCAGCAGCGGCTTCAATCGCGCGAGCACATCTTTCTCGGAGAGCTGAGCAACCTTCGCGTGATTGGATAAATCGAGGCCCGCGCCGCCCGTGTGGCCGCAGGGAATGTAACAGGCTTCGTTCGGCGCCACTGCCAGCGACACGCCGCAAAGCCCCGCCTGCATCGCATCGAGCGATGTTGTTTCCGTATCGACGCATACAATGCCCATCTCTCTCGCGCGCGCGATCCAGTGATCGAGCCGCGCGAGCGTCGTCACGGTTTCGTACGCATCGTGATTGATAGGCTTGAGAATCGCGTCGCGATTGGCGACCGCGCCGGGCACATTCCCCGCCGCCACCAGCGCATGATCGGCCGCCAATGGCGCAAGCTTTTTCAGCGGCGTGGCGTCGCCCGGTGCCGGCAACGCGGCCTGCGCGGGATCGGGGGCGGCGGCAATCGCATCCGGATCGGCGATATTGAAATGCGACGCCGCGCGGCGCGTGAGCGTGTTGAACTCCATCGCCTTCAGAAACGCGATCAGCGTGGCCGGATCGGGATCGCAGGCCAGCATCTCGTCCATCGGGCAGGCGATCTTCGCGTTCGCATCCAGTGTCACGAGCTTCAGCGAGACGGTCGCGCTTTCAGAAGATTTATTCAGAAGCTCCGAATAGGATGGGGCCTTGGATAAACGGCGAGCTTCCTTGATATCTTGACAAAACTTATTTCCTGAATTCGCTAAGGAATCCAATATTTCAACATCAATTGTCCATTCGCCTTTTTTGTCCTTCTTTCCACCAGGCAGTTTCCACTTTTCGAATAGAATCGTTCCTAGCTGCTTGCCTGAATTGAATTTCACTGGCTCGCCAGCAATCTTATCAAGCCGTTTCTGGATTTCCGCGAGTTCAATTTCACATTGCTTCTCGAATTTTCCCGACGCGGACAATTTCAATAATTGATCGAGCGAGTCTGCCTTTCTAATAAGCCAGGAAGCAGTATCGCCGCCGATGCCGCGCACGCCGGGTACGTTGTCGGTAGAATCGCCCGCCAGCGCCTGCACCTCCACAACCTTATTGGGCGGCACGCCGAAACGCTCGATCACTTCGGCGGAACCAAGCCGCTTGTTCTTCACCGGATCGAACAGCTCGACCTTGCCGTCTTCGACCAGCTGCATCAGATCCTTGTCGGACGACACAATCGTCACGCGCGCGCCAATTTCGCGCGCCATTCGTGCATAAGTCGCAAGCAGATCGTCGGCCTCGAAGCCGGCCACTTCGGTGCACGCAACGCCGAACGCGCGCGTCGCATCGCGCACCAGCGGGAATTGCGGAATCAGATCCTCCGGTGGATCGGGACGGTGCGCCTTATATTGCGGATAGATCGCGTTGCGGAACGTGGTTTTACCGGCGTCGAAAATCACCGCCAGATGCGTCGGCCGCTCCGGCCCTTTGGAATCTTCCAGAAACTTCCACAGCATGTTGCAGAAGCCCGACACCGCATTGGTCGGCAAGCCATCGGATTTGCGCGTCAGCGGCGGCAGTGCGTGATAGGCGCGGAACAGATAACCCGAACCGTCCACCAGAGTCAGATGATCGCCCTTGGCGAGCGCGCGGCGCGCGGCTTTCTTGGCGGTCAATGCGCGTGTGCCCCATCGCGCAGCACAAAGCGCCGGTCGCAATAGCCGCAATCGACAAAACGCTCATCGCCCATTTCGAGATAGACGCGCGGATGGCCGAGCGCGCCGCCGCCGTCGCAGGCAACCCGCGTGGAGTCCACGATGACAACCTCCGGCGGTTCGCGGTTGAGAGGGGCGGCGGTATCGGACATGGCGTTCTCTTTTGGTTTCGGCGCGCCGGATCATAGCGGGCGAAATCGCGGCTGCAACTGCAAGATTTTTGGGTGTGGAAAATCAAGCCGCTAGGGGTCAGGTGCGCAACGCTGCTGCCCATAAAAAATGGGCGGCGGAGTGCATCCGCCGCCCGAAGTGTGGGGAATCAAGAATTTTCGTTGATCGCCGCGCAGCTACCAGTTCTTCGTGATGCGTAGGCCGAACAAACGCGGATCGGTGGTGAAGACATTGGTCGTCAGCCCCGTGTCGTCCGTGTTGAGGAACGCGCCGGTGATGGCCGTCGTGTTGAACACGTTCTTCATATAGGCCATCGCCTGCCAGCCTTCCTGATTGGTGAACACCAGCGACAGGTTAAGGTTGGCGTAGCCGTGAAGCTGATCGTAAGGCTTGTCATTGAACACGCGCGCAAAGGAATTGCCCTGCCAGTAGCCGTCCGCGCGCGCCGTTGTCGCCCAATCGTCGCTGAGCGGCATTGTATATTGCGCGCCCGTTGAAAGCGTGAAGGGCGGCGTGTTGGGAAGCTGGTTGCCGCTGAGATCCTTGTCGAAACCCGCGCCACCGTTCGGCGCCGTCGTGGGATCGAAGCCCGTGACGATGCCCGCCGCATCGCCCGGATCTTCGCCGAACGAATAGGTATCAAGACAAATGCGCGACAGGACCGAATTGCCGTCGCCGTAATACATCAAATCGTTCTGTGCCACGCTGGCAGGAACTGAATTGCTGCCGCCATTTTGAGCCCGGAACGCCGAGATGTCTTCATTGATCACATAGGTCGGAATGATGCAGTTCGATGTTTGCGTGACAAAGGGCTTGACGACCATCCAGTCGGAATGACCGGCGGTACGATCCATCAGGTCGATGGCTTTCGAGCCCTTATCGAGCGTGGCGTTTTCGTAACCGCCGGCGAAATTGAATCGCAACCCTGCAACCGGTTCCCAGGTGGCTTCCAGCTCGGCGCCTTTGACGGTCGCATTGAAGTTCAGATTGACCGACGTGCGATCGACGATCTGGGAAATCTGATAGTTCTGATATTTGTAATAGAAAACATCGCCGTTCAACGTCATCGCACCGTCAAGCAATGTGTTTTTGGTTCCCACCTCGAAAGCGTCCACGAATTCCGGCTTGAACGTCAGCGGGTGGGTTTCATTGCTGGGCGATTCGAGGATGGTCGGAATTACACCCGGCGGATTGGCGCCGCCGCCCTTATAGCCGCGCGAATACGAACCGTAGAACAGTGACTGATCGGTGAAGTCGAGCTTGGGCGTCCAATTGGCAACGAAGCGGCCCGTCAATTCCTTCCATTGCTGATCGACGATTCCGGTGACCGGATAGCCCTCGCCTTCGAAGACGGTCCAGCTTGGAATCTCGGTGAAGCTTTTCTGGTCATCCGTCCAGCGCAAACCCGCGGTGAGTTTCACGTCCGGCATCACCTGATAATAGACCTCGCCGAAACCTGCCCATGAATGCAGCCGGTAGGGATTCTCGCTGCGGAAATAATTGTGGCCCTGGCCATCGATCTGGCTGAGCGGATGAGGGTCGATATAGGCGCAACCCAGACCGAGCGAACTCAGCGTGGAGGGATCGGCCGGCTGCGGACCGCACGCATTGGCGATAGCCCCGTCAAAAGGCACGAGAGGAAGAACGGGGGTTCCGTTCCAATCCAGAGTGAGCAACGTCGCCGCGTTGAAGAACACATAATAGTCTTCAATCGTGTGGTATTGCATGTAGGACGCGCCGGCACTGAAATTCAGCGGTCCGTCGAAATTCGAGGCCAGCCGCACTTCCTGATAGAATTGCTCGGCATGTTCCTGGGACACGTCCTCGCCGAGGATCCGGTCCGCGCAGCCCAATTGCGGATCGCACATGGTGCCATTGTTTGTATCGGTAAAAGTGCCGTCCTCAAAAGCACCCGACACCGTATTGAAGCGATTGTAATCTTCGGTGGAGTAGAGGAAGTCCTTATTATAGCCCGTCTGCGACGTCAGGGTGAGAGACGGCGTGAGCGCGTAATTCGCATTGAATTCCAGCGTGTCGTTCTTGGCGCGATAGCTGGGCTCCAGCGCAGAGCCGATCACGCGCAAATTTTGCGATTGCTGGACGCCGCCATAGGGATCGAAGCCGGGCGGCATAAGACCGAACACATATTCGTCCACCGCGATGAACGGAATCGCACCCGCATTGGGGGCCTGATAGGCCGAAGGCGCATAAAGCGAACCTTGCACACAGCCCTGGCTGGTCCATGCGCGGCCGCTGGAGTCGATATTGGTTACAAGGCCAGCCGGGCCGTCGATGGAGGAACGTCCGGGGTCGGTTGTACAAAGCGCCTTGCCGCTGCGCAGCCGGTCGTCGTTCTCGTTGAAATGTTCCCAGACAAGCGTGGCTTCCAGTTTCTCGAATGGCCTGAACTCGACAGATACGCGCCCCGACCACAGATCGCGGCCATCGACGGGTTGGGCCAGCGTGGAGTCGTAGGTGTAGCCGTCGCGCTTGGTCCATTCACCCGCGACGCGAAGATCGAGCTTGTCGCCTATAATGGGAATGTTCACCATGCCCTCAAGACGGCGGTTGTTGTAATTGCCGACATCGATCGAAGCCATCGCCTCATATTGATCGGTGGGCTTTGCCGAAACCATGTTGACGACACCCGCGGTCGCGTTGCGGCCGTAGAGCGTGCCTTGCGGGCCGCGCAAAACCTCAACCTGTGAAACGTCGTAGAATTCCTGCTCGAAGAAATGATTGCGCAGAAACGGAATGTCGTTGAAGGCAACCGCGACAGCCGGATCGGTGGTGACCGAAATCGCTTGAGTGCCGATGCCGCGTATCTGGATATTGTAGCCGGTGAAGTTCGTTTTCGAGAACGTCAGGTTCGGAACGGTTTTCACCAGATCGGGGCCGCCCGCGGTTTGCGTGGCGGTCAATTGCTCCTGGCTCATGGCCGTGATCGAGATCGGGATGTTCTGCACATCGCCACCGATTTTCGACGACGTCACCGTCACCGTTTCCAGAGACGAACCGACTGCGGTCGGCGCGGAATTGGCGGCGGTTTCACGCGTGCGCGCCAATTCATCCGCCGCATCGTTCAGCGCGCGCTCGTCGCGCACGATTGCGATGCCGCCAGACGAGACGTGACGCATGCTGAAGCCCGTGCCCGCCAGAATGCGCAACAGTGCATCGTTGGACGACAATTCGCCTTTCACGCCTTTGGTATGCGCGCCCTTCACGGCGTCGCCCGCCACCATCAGGTCTATGCCCGTCAGCTTGGTGTAGGAATTGAGCGCCGCCGCCAGATCGCCGCCCGGAATATCGAAACTCTCTGCAAAGGCCGCCGAAGACGCGATCAGCGCGCTTGCGGCGAGCAGGCCTTTCAGGAATGAGAAGTTTGGCATTTGTCCCCCTGACAATGAATTTGTTTCATGTTTCCTCAACGCGAGATGACAATCTCGTCGCCGTTTTTTTCGACACGTACCCTGAAAATTTCCTGCGCCAGCCCGGTGAACGCCGCCACATCATTGTCGCGGAACGTGCCCACAATGGTCAGACGCGCCGCCGCATTGTCGGCGACCACAAGTTTTTCGCGATTGTAGCGGTTGAATTCGCTCGCCGCTTCCGCAAGCGTTGCGTATTTGAAGACGAGCACGCCGCGCCGCCAGCCAAGCTCATTGGCAATTGCCAGCGTGGATTTGCGCGCCACGGACATCGCATCGGCCGTGGCAATGGCGACATCGCCGGGCGCCAGCAGCGCCGAATGCGGCTGCATCCAGGCATCGGCCGCATCGAGCCGAACCTTGCCTTTCATCAACGCGACTTCAAGGCGCCCTTCGCCTTCACGCACAAGAAATTCAGTGCCGAGGTCGGTCAGCCGATGTCCCGCCGCCATCACCGTAAAGGGGTGGGCGGCATCGTGTTTGATCTGAAAATAGGCTTCGCCCTTGTCGAGCCAGGCCTGTCTCTGCGCGCCATTGTTCAGCACACGCAGAACGCTGTCCGTGTTCAGTTCGATCTGCGAACCGTCGGCCATCGCGATGGTGCGATGCTCGCCGATGGCGGTCGCATAAACCTGCTCACGCGGACGCGAGAGATAAAATGCAGTCGCCGTGCTTACAACCGCAACGGTAATCAGCGCCGCAACGGTTCTTTTGAAAACAGCGCTCGCAAACCACCCCGCACGTTCCACCGGCGGTGAACCGCGCAGCGCGGTGAGCCTGTCGGCACGTTCCCAAATGTCATGCACGCGCAGATAGGCCACCAAATTTGCGGGCGATTGTGCCAGCCACGCATCGAGCGCGGCTTGATCAGCCTCGTTCCAGTCCTCGCGTTCGCGGCGTTCCAGCCACTCCGCCGCGCGGGTGCGAATTTCGGCGGCGCTCAAATCTCGCTCCCGTGGAAAATATCGGCAAGGGCTGCCATTCCAGCCGCCAGATGCTGCGAGACGGTCGCCTCCGCAATGCCCAGACGTGCTGCAATCTCAGGGCGCGACAGGCCCTCGACCTTCTTCATCACCACCGCGTCGCGCCAGCGGTGTGGCAGGCGATTGAGCGCGGTCTGGAGCAGATGCAATTCCTGACGTGCCATGGCGCTGCGGTCCGGCCCCGGTTCGTCGAGCGCAATGCCCAGCGTGTCGGGATCGGCCACCGCCTCGATTGACACCACATGCTCGCGCCGCATGCGATTGATCAGCAGATTGCGCGCCACCGCGAACACAAACGGCTTCGCCGGCACGGGAATTTCCTTGGCAGCCGCCTGATAGACCAGCACGTAAACGTCGTGGCAAAGGTCTTCGAGATCGCGATCCTTGCGCCACCCGCGGCGCAAAAACCGCATCAGCGAGGCTTCAAGCGGCAACACCTCGCGCATGAACCAGAGATTGACGGCCGAGCCCAAGGCGCCCGCGCCCGCCTGATGCGGGTTCGCGTTTTCGCGGCTTGTATCCGGGCTTTCGGCCATCCCCATCCCGCCTTTCGAGGGCAAGAGCTTACGCTCGTGTCAGCTAAAACAAACGAGCGCGGGGAATTTATGTAGCGGGACGGTGAAAAACCGAATCTGAACCGCATCCCGCAACAATGTTGCGGGGCGGGCACATTGGCGGAAATAGGCGGCGGCTTCTCAGCACGCCGCTCTGAATGGAACTATCCTCCTATACCGACGCTGATCGTCGCGAACGGTCCATAGAAGCCGACGTTCTCTCTCTTCGCCGTATCGATACCGCCATCCATTGCACCGAAGAAGAAATCGGCGCGATAGCCGGCACTGAGTTTGGCGTCGGAATAGCGGAACGAAAGTCCCGCGAACCCGCCCGCGTTGGGCACGGCGACCGAGCGATCGGTGTTATGACCGGCGGCCGGATGCACATAGGCGATGTGATATCCGCTGATTTGCAATACAAAATACGGAGTTACATAGTGAGCGGATTCCTGATGCTGCACGCGCGCTTTCTGCCTTCCGAAGAGCAGCGCCGCGTTAGCGCCCCAATCCAATGTCACTTCACCGTTTTGCGGATTACCTGCAACAGGCACCGAGCCATTCCATGAAAGAGAGGGGCCTATTCCATGAAAGCTGCGCGATGCGTGGCCCGTGGCATGATAGGTGTGAAAGTATGGTGCATTTATGCCCACATGATAGCTGGGAATCGCGTAGTATTTGAAATACACATTCGGCCTCGCTCTGACGTCGAACGTCGCTTTGGACGAAAACTGCGCAAATCGCACGCCGAGACTGAACGTGGACGAACCGTCGTTCCCAAACATACCCAAACCCACATCCTTGCCTGCCATGAAATCGAGGACAGCGTGGCTTTCCTTATGGCTGACTTGCGTGTCTGCAAATTTATCTATGCCGCGCGGGTTTTGACCAGGTCTGGGCGCGCCAGATACATAATTGACGTAGAAAATTCGATTCGTTTGGTGATCGACGTCCTTGGAATTGCTCGTACGGCCATAGGCGGCAGCGGCGAAGAATACCCAATTCGAACCCTCCGGCTGGACTGAAATTTTGCCCCCCTCCGAAAAACTGAACGGAGGTGGATTCTGCGCCTGGAAAGGCGTCGGCGACTGCAAAACGGAAGACGTCGGATTTGCTGCCTGGAAAGCGACCGGAAAATTGTCTCCCTGGCCGCCTACGTGTTCCATCGCGCCGCCGAGTTCTATCCAAACCGTAGGGCGATCAGCATCCTGATCCTCGGCTTTGGCTTCGTTCGCCCCGTAAACTGCAGCAAGCAACGCCACAACTGACACGGTGGTCAGCAATTGCCACCGGAAATCCCGATTGCTTTTCCGCGCACTCATCAATTCGCTCATTAGTTTCTCCTTACCAATTCTTCGTGACGCGGATGCCGATCAGCTTTGGATCAGTCAGAAACACGTTGGTCGTAAGTCCGCTGTCGTCGCTGTTCAGGAAGTCGCCGGTAATCGTCGTCTCATTGAAGACATTCTTGTCGTAGAGCATCACCTGCCAGCCGTTTTGGTTGGTAAAGATAAGCGTCAGATTGACGTTGGTGTAGCCACGGATGCGGTCATAAGGGTTGTCATTGAAAATGCGCGCCCAGGAATAGTCCTGCCAATAATAATCGCCGCGCGCAGTGCCCGCCCAATCCTGCGTGATTGGAAGCGTATATTGCATACCGAACGACACGGTAATGGGTGGCGCATTGGGAAGCTTGTTGCCGCCGAGAGGTTTGGCAAAACCTTCGCCATCGTTGATGGCAGGCTGGGTCGGATCGAAGCCCGGATAGCCCGCCGGTATCGGCGCCGGATTGCCGAGGGTGACGGGAGCCGTGCTTATCCCGGTGGGATTGGCGGAGTAGGGTCTGTTCGTGACCGGATCCAGAAGATTGGTATAAGCGATGCCGCAAGCAAAAGGACCAACGCCACCCTGATAAGTGCCGTTCGGGTTAGTACCGGATTCGGGAATACCGGTGGGTTGCTCTTCCAGAAGCGCTGCCAAAACGTAGTCGGGAAGAATGCAGTTGGAGGCTTGTGTCGGGAACGGCTTGATGACCATCCATCCCGGCGTACCGGCCGTGCGGTCCATCAAATCGATGGCACTCTGGCCATCGCCGACCCTCGTATCCTCGTAGCCGCCCGCGAAGTTGAATCGTAATCCAGGAATAGGCTCCCACGTCGATTCGAGCTCGGCCCCTTTCACCGTGGCGTTGAAATTCAGGTTGATCGATGTGTGGTCCACGATTTCGGAAATCTGATAGCCCGTGTAGTTGTAATAGAAGACGTCGCCGTTCAGCATCAGCGCGCCGTCAAGCAGCGTGTTCTTGGTGCCGAGTTCGAAAGCCTCTATATATTCCGGCTTGAAGGTGACGGGGTGATCGGTGATCGAGACCGAGCCATCTCCGAATTTATCGAATTCCGCGCCCGGGGGATTGGCGCCGCCAGCCTTGTAGCCATGCGCATAGGAACCATAGATCAATGTCTGATCGGTGAAGCTAAGCTTCGGCGTCCAGTTTAGCACCGCCCGGCCCGTCAACCGGTCCCATTGCTGGTCCACGATCCCGGTAGTCGCATAGCCATAGCCTTGCGTGATGACTTCGCTGGGAATATCGGTGAAATGCTTTTTGTCGATCGTATAGCGCAGGCCCGCTGTCAGCTTGAGATCGCTCGCGATATTATAATAAGCCTCGCCGAATCCCGCATAGGAACTCAACGTATAGGGGTTCTGGCTAAGGAAATAATTGTGGCCCTTGTTGCTGAGACTTCCGATTGGATTCGTATCGACAAAGATGCATTGCTGGAAGGGTTCGCCACCACCAATGCCGGGATTGAGATTTTGCCAGCCTCCGCGAAAGTTGCTAGTTTGTATACAATCACTGTTGTCGAGCGCGCTGCCGTCGCCGCCATGATATTCATTGGACGCGTAGGCTGTCAGCGCGTTGATGAAGACGTAATAATTCTCTTCTGTCTCGTAATGAAGATAATTGCCGCCAACACTGAAATTGATTGGGCCGCTGAAATTCGAAGCCACACGGAACTCTTGGCTTAATTGCCAAGCATGCTCCTCTGACAAGTCCTGACCGACGATGCGGTCCGAACAACCCAATTGCGGATCGCAAAATATCTCCGCGTCAGGTATCGAGGGATCGGGAAAGAAATAGCCTGCAGGCGCGCCAATCGCATATCCAAACACGCCCGGCGTCGTGTCGAAGCGGTTGTAATCCTCGGTGGACCACAGGAAATCCTGATTGTAGCCGGTTTGCGATGTCAGCGTCAGTGATGGATTGATGCTATAATTCGCATTGAATTCGAGCGTGTCGTTCTTCGCTTTGTATTGCGGTGTAAGCGCGGACTGAATACTACGCAGATTGGTGGATTGTGTCGTCTCTGCGTAAGGATTGACGAAACCGGTGCCACCCGCAAGGCCCAGCGCAATAACAAACGGCAGCGAGGGACCATAAGGCACCTGAAACGCATCGGGAGTATAGAGCGACGACGCCTCACAGCCTTGACTTGTATAATTTTGATCGAGCGTCAACGCACCGCCACCATATACCGCCGCATTAGCGGGATTAGAGCCAGCCACCGGCACCGGCACACCGTTAATGCTCGTGACCGGCTGCGATGTCTTGCACAGCTGCTTGGCCGTGCGCATGCGATCATCATCTTCGCTGAAATGTTCCCAGATCAGATCGCCTTCAAAATTCGGACTGGGTTTCCAGGCAAGCGTCGCACGCCCGGACCACAGATCGCGGCCATCGACGGGCGCGTCCAACGTCGTGTCGAATGTATAGCCGTTGCGCTTGGTCCATTCGCCCGCGACGCGCAGATCGAGCCGGTCGTCGACAATCGGGATATTCAACATGCCTTCGATGCGGCGGTTCTGATAATTACCGATATCGGCGGACGCCATTGCTTCGAACTGGTCGGTGGGTTTGGCGGAAACGAGATTGACCACGCCCGCCGTTGCGTTGCGGCCATAAAGCGTTCCTTGCGGGCCGCGTAAGACCTCCACTTGCGAAACGTCGTAGAATTCCTGCTCGAAGAAATGATTGCGGATGAAGGGAATATCGTTGAACGCGACCGCCACGGCGGGATCGGTTGTCACCGAAATCGCCTGCGTGCCGATGCCGCGCAACTGAATGGAGTAACCGGAGAAATTCGTTTTCGTGAACGTCATGTTCGGAACCTGCTTCACAAGATCCGGACCGCCCGCGGTTTGCGTGGCCGTTAATTGTTCCTGGCTAAGCGCTGTTATCGAAATCGGAATGTTCTGAACATCGCCACCGATTTTCGACGAAGTAACCGTCACGGTTTCCAGAGACGCGCCGGACACGGACGCCGCTGGCGCCGCCGCGATATGAAGGGACTGCAAATTTATTTCGGCGTGTTCGTCGCGCACGACAGCGATGGCGCCCCCTTCGCGTCGTACAGCAAAGCCCGTGCCCGCAAGGATGTGCAGCAAGGCTTCTTCCTGCGAGAGATCGCCTTTCGCGCCTTTGGTGTGCGAGCCGCGCAACGCGTCTCCAGAAACGATCAGCGCCTGACCCGTCTGTTTGGTGTAGCTGTCGAGCGCGGCGGAAAGATCGCCTCCGGGAATATTGAAATTCTCCGCCGACGCGCCGATGACGAAGGCGGCAGCGCAGACGCAGCCCGCGATGGATGCTTTCAGGAATGAGAAGTATGACATTGATCCCCCTTTTGTCCGGCGCTGCCCGTTTCCGGCATCAGCGTGAAATCACGATTTCGTCGCCGCGGCTTTCCACATGCAGGCCCAGAACATCCCGCGCCACGCGCGCGAACGTGTCGATATTGCCGGACTGGAACGTGCCGTAGATGGTGCGTTTGGCGAGGCTTGCATCGGCAACGACAAGCTTGCGGCGGTTGTAGCGGTTGAATTCATCCGCCGCTTCGCCAAGCGCAGTATATTTGAAAACTAGAAGACCCTGCCGCCAGCTCAACGCATTGGCGAGGTCGCCGCTGGGCTTTTTCGTCATGGACAGCGAATTGGCGGTTGCGACCACAACATCGCCGGGTGCCAGCAATTTCGACGGCTGCGCATGTCCATCGGATGTATCGATGCGCGCGGCGCCTTCGGTCAACGCCACTTCAAGCCGGTCGGCATCGCGGCGGACGAGGAATTTTGTGCCCAGATCGGTAATGCGATGCGCGCCCGCATTCACGACAAAGGGATGCGCCGCATCGTGTCTGATCTGGAAATAGGCTTCGCCTTTAACAAGTTCGGCCTCGCGTGCGCCCGCGCGCAGAACGGTGTCGGTGTTCAGTTCGATGCGCGAACCATCGGCCAGCGCCACAATCCGGTGGCCGCCAATCGCCGTTTGATAGGTCGTCATCTGCGACGCGAGCAGATATTTCGCTCCGGCAGCACCAACCACAACAACCGTAATCATCGCCGCAGCAAAGCGTAGCGGGAAAGACCATGAACGCTTTTGCGGCGCGGGTGCGGCGGTTTCGGACGGCGACGAACGCAATGCTGCCAGTCTCTCGGTACGGCCCCACGCCGCCTCAAGCCGCCAATATGCGAGCCGATGCGCCAGCGAATCCGCAAGCCACGCATCGAGCGCCGCCTGATCGGTCTTGCTCCAGTTCCAGAAATTCTGCCGCTGCAGCCAATCCGCCGCGCGCGCCTCGGCAGCCTCCGCGTCCATTGCTGCGATTTTTCGGTCCAGACCGCTCATGTGGGTTTTCCCAAATCTTTCGGCGCGCTGTAGAGCGTGTTGGCAAGCGCGCGCATGCCCTTGGCGAGATGTTCCGACACCGTGCCTTCGGTGAGGCCGAGCCGCACGGCGATTTCGCGGCCCGACAATCCTTCGATACGGCCCATCACAATCACTTCGCGGCAGCGTGGTGCAAGCCTGTCGAGTGCCGACTGCAAGCGGCGCAATTCATCGCGCGCGATGACGCTGCGTTCCGGCCCCGGCGCATCGAGCGTGATGTCGAGCGCTTCCAAATCCGTCACCGATTCAATGGACACCACCTGCTCGCGCCGCACGCGGTCGATCAGCAGATTGCGCGCCGTCGTGAACAGAAACTGACGCGGCTGCGCGGGCAAATCCTTCATCGCCGCTTCGCAAACGCGCAGATAAATCTCTTGGCGTAAATCGGCGATGTCGTTCTGGTTGCGCCAATTGTGCTGGAGAAATTGCATCAGCGCCGATTCCAGCGGCAGCATCTCGCGCACGAACCAGCCCTTGAGATCGAACGCATGGCCGGCCGCGCCGGAATGGCGCGCCATGTTGCCGTCTTCGTCCGGACTCTCGTTCATCCCGCGCACCCATGCCCTTTCGGGCCTGCCGTCTGTTCAGACGAATGGGCCTGCGAAAGCTTTGGCACCAACTGCAATTATCGCACGCAGGCGCGCACAAAAGCAGGCAGATGCAGCGCAATTTTGTTTTGCGATAAACGGCGAGCGCGACAGTTAATCTAGGCTGCGGCTTCTTTCCCGCGCGCGGGGCGCTGGGGAAAGAGAAGGATACATCCCACAATGAGAACGGCAATGACGGCGCTGGCGAGCGGGCGGCTGATATTCAGGCCGCCATGCGCCACGGGTTTGTCGAAGAAATCGCCCACGGTTGCGCCGAGCGGCCGGGTGAGAATGAACGCCGCCCAGAACAACGTCACATGCGAAATCGCGGTCCAGAAATAGGCGGCGGCCACAAGCAGCAGCGCCGCGCCGAACACAAGCGCGCCACCCTCATAGCCGAGGCCGGAATCCGCGATCCAGTCGCCCAGCGCCGTGCCCAGTGTTTGCGAAAAGGTGATCGCCGCCCAATAAAATATTTCCACTTTCGGCGTGCGCACGGTTTGAACAGAGATCGAACCTTGCGACCAGTACCACAATGCGAGCGTTGTCATGACGCATACGAACAGCAGGATCGAGCCGCCCGGATAACCGATGCCGAGCGAACGGTCGGCGAAATCGGCCATCGTCGTGCCCGCTGTGGTGGAGGCGATGATCGTCGCCCAATAAAGAAACGGATGAAACTGCTTCGCCGCGATCTGGAAAACAACGAGCGCAGCAAGTGCCGCGAGAAATATCGCGGTGCCTGCGAGATAACCCCAATTCAATGTCATCGAGACGGTGTCACCGCCGGTTTCGCCCAGCGTGGTGGCGAGAATCTTGATGATCCAGAAGCCCAGCGTAACAGCGGGCACTTTGCTTGCGGCGGAATTCATGCTGCGCCTTTCACAGACGGGCGCGCGAGTCTATCAGAACGTCACCAGAAGCGCGCCGTACCAGTTTTCGCGCGCGTCTTCGCCGGTGTTCTGCAGGCCCGGCCCGACCGAGGCCATCAGATGGAAATTGTCGCTCAGATCATAGGTCGCGCCGAAACCGAGATTGGTGGCGGCGCGCCCGCCTTTTGCGTCGGCGGTCTGGTAATAGACCTCCGCACCCACCATCAATTTGTCGGTCAGTTGGCGCGTCAGCACCCAGCCTGCCGTGCAGAAGCTTTGCGAATCCCCGCCGCGATCGAGCACGCAACCGCCGCCGCCGAATGTCGTCCATCTGTCCCAGCTGCGCTGAACCCAGAACGGCAGCAACAGCGAAACATGCCGTTCGCCCACTTCGCCCGATCCTGCCGGCAAAAACACGCGCGGGAAGAACGCCACATCCACGCCCGCATCATCCTGATGCAGGAATTTGTATTTCGCGGCGAGTTCGATATTGCCGAGATTGGCTGCGGACGGCGCGCCGCTCGGCACATCCCACGAAACCGGCAGCACGGCGGTGAGCTGAAGATCGGGAGCCGCGCCGTAATTGAAATCGATGCCGCCCTCGCCGCCCCAATCGTCGCGCGCGTCCGCCCCGCCGGCGTAAAGGTAGATTTCGTAATGGCCGAGATCGGTCGGCTCCGGGTCGTCGGTGGCGAAAGGCGGCCCGGCTGCGGCGGAGAGCGAAAAGCCCGCGCCCAGCAAAGCACCGGCAAATATACGCGTCATGCGTTTCATCGGCCGACTCCAGCATGAGCGCAATATTATTGCGGCTTTGGCCTCCCCAAGCTAGGATAGAAACCTTGCCCGGCCTTTAACCACAATGCCGCCAAGTAAAAAGTTCCCGATGCACCACAAAGGCATGAATTCCTAGCCTTCGTCCCCGTGACACTATTGCGAAGCCGCGCCGATGCTTAAGAACACACGAATACTGTCCTTGCCGTCATGTTCAATATTTTCCTTTCATTAAACAGCTGATCTTACGATATGCTTCAACTCCCGCGAGAGTCGCGGGACGTGCGTGGTGGACGCGTAAAATGTCGATTGGCCGCACAACCGTTCTGATCGCCGATGACGACCCGCTGATCCGCGAGACGTTCCGCTATCCGCTTGAGCAAAAGGGTTATCGCGTGCTCTCCGCCGACGATGGCGATAACGCGATGGAAGTCATCGCCAGCAGCAATGTCGATATCGTGCTTCTGGACATTCTGATGCCCAACAAGGAAGGGCTGGAGACGCTGCTGGAGATCAAGCGCCGTTTTCCGGGCGTGATCGTTCATGTGATGAGCGGCGGCGGCACGCGCAACAAAACCGATTTTCTCACCATCGCCGCAAAATTCGGCGCGGACGGCGTCATCCGCAAACCGTTCTCCAGCCGCGATTTGCTGCGCCTTATCGAGTCCGGCGGAAACGCGCGCGCCATCGTCTCAGGGGCCTAGAACCTCCCATGAGCGGTCACCACGAAGCTTCGAAAGCCGAAGCGAAGCCTATTGCCGATGACCAGCAGGTTACCTCCGCCGCCAAGATTCACATGCTCGATCTGGCGGCGCTGAAGGCGCGGTTGGGTCCGAAATGGGAGCGCATGTCGGAGCATGTGCGTCTGTTCTTCGAAGCCGGGATCAAGCGCAGCCTCGGCCCCGGCGACACGTTCTGCCATCTCGACGATCTTTCCTATCTGGTGATGTTTCGCGATCTGACGGCGGCGCAGGCCGAACTGAAATGCCTGTCCATCGCCGAGGAGCTTTGCAAGCGCCTGTTCGGCGAGAATGGCGAACCGGTGGTGCTGCGCAATCTCGTCTGTCATGTCGATATGGCTTCCCTGCCGCGCGACATCGACAGGGCCGATGCGTTGAACGCGCATCTCGAACGTCACGGCAAGGAAGCCATCGTTTCGACGGACCCCGACAGAAGCGCGCATCACGCGGTGGAAGAAATCGGCGCGCGCATATTCAAACTCGGCTTCACCACCGATGCCGCGGCCCATCGCGTGGCCGCGCGTGAAATCACGTTTGTGTATCGGCCCATCTGGGACACGGCCAAGCAGGTGGTGCTGACATATTTGTGCCAGCCGACGCTTGCCGCGCTCCAGAATGCGGAGATGCGGCCGGTTTACGGATTCTGCGTGGCGGAAGACGAAGACGATCAGGCGGCGTTCGACCTGCTCGTGTTTCAGGAATGCGTCAACCGCGCGACGCGGCTGAACAGTGCGGGTCTGCGCGTGATGCTGGGCGTGCCGGTTCATTTCAACACCATCGCGCGGCCGAAATACTGGATGGCCTATGCGGCGGCCTATCGTCAGGCGCCGCCGGATGTGATCCGCGATCTTGCCTTCATGGTTTTCGGAATCGATTCCGGCGTGCCGAATATCCGGCTGGCGCAGGAATTGCCGAAGCTGGGCCGCGCTACGCATCCCATCGTCTGCATGACGGAGTATTACGAAACCGCGGGCCAGCAATTCGCGCGCACGGGGGCTTATGCGCTTGCGTTGGTGCTTGGCGTGCGCGAACCGGAGAAGCTCGTGTTCGAGAAAATCGACGCGCTGGCGAAAGCGGCGAAGGATGCGCGCGCGGAAGCCTTTGTGCTGGGCGCAGGCTCAACCAGCATCGTGCTTCACGCGATCAACGCGGGCGCGCGCTTTCTGGAAGGCCCGGTCGTGCGGCCCGCCGTCAGCGACCCGCGCCATGCCTATGTGCATGGCGTTGAAGACCTTTATCAGCTGAGTCTGGCGCAGATGCCCCGCCGCACAGCGGTCGAATAGGCTGGTTATGAAACCACACATTACAAACCATTTAGGCCGGAATGCGTGCGATTACTCGCCCTATGGTTGCATTCAATGATATAGTCGCATGTTGAATGGGCCAGCGCGGGGGCGCTTATGTTGAAGACGGACACATGAAGGCGGACACGCCTGATTTCCGGGCCTTTTTCGAGGCCTCGCCGGGCCAATACCTCATATTGTCCGCGGAGTTGAAGATCGTCGCCGTC
>DATCEI010000254.1:0-24507 GCA_036510185.1 Rhizomicrobium sp.
GGCGGCGGCCACGACCGTTTCAGCTCCAATTATGGTGGCGGCGGAGCACATACCGGCGGTGGCGGCGCCCCGCGGCGGCCGCGCCCCTCGCAGGATTCCGGCGGTGGCCCCAGCGGCCCCATGGTCGAAGGCCGGGTAAAATTCTTCAACGATCAGAAGGGCTTCGGCTTTGTCATGCCGGAAGATGGCAGCGGCGACGTCTATGTCCATGCCAGTGCCCTGCGCCGGTCCGGCATTCCCGTTCTGGGGCCGGAACAGCGCATCCGCTTTTCCACGCGGCAGGGTATGAAGGGCGTCGAAGTGGACAAGATCGAGCTTCTCTAAGCCACTATTGCAAAGGCTTTCCCCCCGCGCAGGTCAGCCTTGCGCCAGCGTAGGCGTTTACCGCCTTGAAACAGCTCATGGCGTTTCTATATAGGGTCGATCTATATCGAACCAATATAGGGCGCTGCCGTGGACGTTCGCACCATCTGCCTCGGAATCCTGACGCGCGGCGACGCCACGGGCTACGAGATCAAGAAACTGTTCGAGGACGACGGCTACCTCCATTTCGTTGAGGCGAGCTTCGGTTCGATCTACCCGGCGCTGAACCGGCTGACCGAGGAAGGCCTCGTTTCCGTGCGCGAGGAAAGCCAGGAAAAGCGCCCGGACCGGAAGGTCTATTCCATCACCTCTCAGGGCCGCGCCGCGTTCATCGGCTCGCTGATGAAGCCCCTGCCGGAAGACCGGCACCGCTCGCCTTTCGTGTTCGCGATGCTGTTTTCGCATCTGCTGCCGCGCGAGCGCGTGGCGGCGATGACGGATGCCTATATCGCGCAGAGCGAAGAGAAGCTTGCGCATCTCAATCAGGAAAAAGCCGGCGTGAAATCGCCGGGCGAGGAATTCGTGATCGGGCTGGGACGCGCGATCTATGAAGCCAGTTTGAATTTCCTGCGCGCCCACCGCGCGGAAGCACAAGGGAACACGGCGCAAGCCGCGGAGTGATATGGCCGAAATACTTCGCCTCTGGAAATCGATGAAGCCGCGCTATCAATGGGCGATCGGCATTGCGCTGGTCGTGACGGCGTGGCTTGCGACGGGGTTGATCCTCCATCCCCATCACGCCGCGAACGATGATGGCGCGCAGGCCAAGACCAGCGACATTCCCACCGTGAAAGTGCGCACGCTCACCGCTTCCAATCGCGACGCGACGCTGACCGTGCATGGCCGCACACAGGCGCTGCACGAAGTCGATGTCCGCGCCGAAGTGGAAGGCGTGGTGCAGGCCATCCGTTTCGAGAAAGGCGATCACGTTCGCACGGGACAAGTGCTTTGCGAGATCAAAGCCAATGATCGCAGCGCCAAGCTGGACATGGCGCAGGCGCTCGTGGCCCAACGCGACAAGGAATATGACGTCGCGCAGAAATTGTTCGCGGACGGTTTCCGCTCCAAGACCCAGATGGCGCAGGCGCAGGCCGCGCTTCAGGCTTCGCGCGCGGAGCAACGCACCCAGCAGATCGAACTCGACAACACGCGCATCAGGGCGCCGTTCGATGGCGTGGTGGACAATCGCTATGTCGATGTCGGCGATTACATGCGCCCCGGCGACAAATGCGCCATGCTGATCGCGCCGACGCCGTTTCTCGCCGTGGGTTCGCTGTCCGAAAACGAAGTCGCGCAGGCGACCGTCGGCGATCCGGCAACCGTGACGCTCGTTACCGGCGAAACCATGCAGGGCAAAATCCGCTTCATCGCCAACATGACCGATCCCACGACGCGCACCTTCCGCATCGAAGTCGAACTGCCCAATCCGGACGGCAAATTGCGCGACGGCATCAGCGCCGACATTCACATTCCGGTGAAACAGCTGAAGGCGCAGCACATCTCGCCGGGAATTCTGGTACTGGACGATACGGGCGTGGTGGGCGTGCGCGCGGTGGATGGCAGCACGGTGCGATTCATCCCCGTGCAGATCGTATCCGACGGGCCGGACGGCATGTGGGTTGCGGGCTTGCCGGACAATGTGACCGTCATCACCGTGGGTCAGGAATTCGTCAACAATGGCGAGCATGTTCAAACCGTGCCGGACACCAATAGCGGAACGCCGTCATGACAGGCATTGTCGAATGGGCCGTTCGTAACACCCGACTCGTCATCGCGATGATGGCGGTCGTGATCATCGCGGGCGTGATCGCGTTCATTTCGATTCCGAAAGAGGCCGATCCCGACATACCGATTCCCGTGATCGCGGTGACGGTGACTTATGCGGGCATCAGCCCGGAGGACAGCGAGCGGTTGCTGGTCAAACCGCTTGAAACGAATCTGCGTTCCATCGAAGGGCTGAAAGACATTACCGCGCGCGCCTATCAGGGCGTGGCCGTGATCATTCTGGAATTCGACGTCAACTTCAACAAACAGAAGGCGCTGGAGGACGTGCGCGCGCAGGTCGATACCACACGCGCATTGCTGCCGCAGGAAGCCGATCCGCCGACGGTGCAGGAATTCAACACCAGCCTGTTTCCGGTGATTACGGTGGCGCTGTCCGGCGACGTGCCGGAACGTACGCTGCTGAAACTCGCGCGCGATTTGCGCGACCAGATCAAGACCATTCCCAGCGTGTTGCAGGCCGATCTTTCCGGCGACCGCAAGGAGATGCTGGAAATCGTCATCGATCCGCAGAAGCTGGAAAGCTATGGCATCAGCCAAGCGGAGATGTTCAGCGCCATTTCCAACAACAACAAACTGATCGCGGCGGGTTCGCTCGACACCGGACATGGCAGTTTCGCGATCAAGGTGCCGGGCGTTCTGGAAAATGCGGCGGATGTTCTGAACCTGCCCATCCGCTCCAACGCGGATTCGACAGTGACGTTGAAAGACGTCGCCACTGTTCACCGCACCTTCTATGACCCGACATCCTATGCGCGCATGAACGGGCGGCCGACCATCGCCGTCGAAGTCACCAAGCGCATCGGCTCCAACATCATCCAGAACAATCAGCAAGTGCGCGATCTGGTGGAGAAGGCCGCGAAATCATGGCCCGCTGGTGTGCATGCCGATTATATGTTCGATGAATCCACGGACATTCGCGACCAGCTGGGTTCGCTGTCGGATTCCATCATCCTCGCCATCCTGCTGGTGATGATCATTGTCGTGGCAGCACTAGGCCTGCGTTCCGGTCTGCTTGTGGGCATTGCGATCCCGACCTCGTTCCTCATGGCGTTCATGATCCTGAACGGCATGGGCATGACGCTGAACTTCATGATCATGTTCGCGATGCTGCTGGCCGTGGGCATTCTCGTCGATGGCGCGATCATCGTGGTGGAATATGCCGACCGCAAAATGACGGAAGGCCATCCGCCGCGGCAGGCGTTTGCGGAAGCGGCGTTGCGCATGTTCTGGCCCGTCGTCAGCGCCACGCTGACCATGATCGGCGCCTTCCTGCCGATGCTGTTGTGGCCGGGCGTGCCGGGCAAGTTCATGAGCTATTTCCCGATCACGCTCATCATCATCCTGTCGTCGTCGATGGTGGTGGCGCTGATCTTCCTGCCGGTGCTGGGCGGATTTTTCGGCAAGCGCCCGCCCGCCGATCCGCAGCATGAAAAAGCGATTGAAGCATCCGAAACGGGAGACTGGCGCGAGATTCCCGGCATTACCGGCTGGTACGCCCATCTCGCCGACTGGCTGACGCACAATCCGGGCAAGGTGCTTCTCGGCGCGCTCGGCACGGTCGTTGTCGTGATCGGATTGTTCGTGATCTTCAACAAGGGCACCGAGTTCTTCGTCGATGTCGATCCGAACGAAGCCTCCGTGCTCATCTCCGCGCGCGGCAATCTTTCCGCCAATGAAAAGCGCGACATCGTGATGGGTGTTGAGAATATCGTGGCGACGGTGCCCGGCATCAAGGCGATCTACGCGACATCGGGCGGCCAGAGCACAACGCAAAACAATCAGGGCGGCGTGCCGGTGGACAATATCGGCCATGTGACCGTCGAGTTGAAAGATTATCGCGAACGTCCGCCCGGCAAACAGGTGCTGGAAGCGATACGCCAGAAGACGGCCAATCTTGCGGGCATTCGCGTGGAAGTGCGCGAACCGCAGGGCGGACCGCCCACCGGCAAGGACGTGATGATCGACGTGTCATCGGACAATTATCCCGAGCTTGCCGCTGTTGCGGGCGCGATCCGCGCGCATATGGATACGCTGCCGGAATTGCGCGATGTCGAAGACACGCGGCCGCTTCCCGGCATTGAATGGAATCTCGACATCGACCGCGAAATGGCGAGCCGTTTCGGCGCCAACGCGCAATCCATCGGCACGGTCGTGCAGCTTGTGACCGACGGCATCATGGTCGGTAAATATCGGCCTGATGATTCCGACGACGAAGTCGATATCCGCGTGCGCTACCCTGCGCCACAGCGTGGCATTCATGCGCTGGACGATCTGCGCGTGCCCACCGCAACGGGCGTGGTGCCGATCAGCAATTTCGTGAAGCTGTCGCCGGCACAGCAGGTCAATTCCATCGAGCGCATTGACGGACATCGCGTCTATCATGTGCGCGCGAACATGAAGGCCGCGTGCGGACCCGCCGTCACGACGAACTGCACGGCCACGCCCGTGTTACCCAGCGCCGAAGTGGCGAAGCTGAAAGAATGGATTGCGACGCAACCCTTTCCCTCCGATGTGCGCGTCAAATTCAAGGGCGCGGATGAAGAGCAGAATGAATCCGGCGCGTTCCTGATCGAAGCCGCGTTCCTGGCGCTGTTCCTGATCGCGATTGTGTTGCTGGCGCTGTTCAACAGTTTCTATCATGCGGGCCTTATCCTCGTGGCCGTGGTGCTCGCCATGATCGGCGCGCTGCTGGGCATGGTCGTGATGGGGCAGGATTTCTCCATCATCATGACCGGCACGGGAATGCTGGCGCTGGCCGGCATTGTGGTGAACCACAACATCGTGCTGATTGACACATTCCATCGCCTGCGCGATTCCGGCATGGATCCCATCGAGGCCGTGATCCGTTCCAGCGCGCAACGCTTGCGGCCCGTGTTCCTCACCACGATCACCGCCATCGGCGGGCTGTTGCCGATGATGTTCGCGGTGGAGATCGATTTCGCCACGCGCGAAGTGACGTTCGGTGGGCCGAATGCGTCAATGTGGATTCAGCTTTCCACGGCCATCGTGTTTGGCCTTGCGTTCTCCAAGATGATTACGCTGGGCCTTGTGCCTGCGATGCTGGCGTTGCCCTATCGCTGGAAAGCGTGGCGCGCGGCGCGTCAGGGTTCGCGGCTGCCGGTGCTGAAAGGTTTCGGCATTCGCCGCCGTAGCGGACAGGAAGCTCAACCCGCCGAGTAGTTAGGTGACCGGCACGACGCGCGCGATGCCCGGCACGACATCGGGATCGCTCTCCACGGCCTTGAGGCGCTCGCGCACTTCGGCGGCTTCCTTCTGCTTGTTCCACATCGAGGCGTAGGCGCCGCCTTTGGCGACAAGCTCCGCATGCCGTCCGCGTTCCACGATCTGCCCGTGATCCAGCACGAGGATTTCGTCTGCATCCACAACCGTCGAAAGCCGATGCGCGATGACAAGCGTGGTGCGGTTCTTGGAAACCTCGCCCAGCGCGCTCTGGATTTCGCGTTCGGTATGCGTGTCGAGCGCAGATGTCGCTTCGTCGAGCAACAGGATCGGCGGGTTCTTCAACATGGTGCGCGCAATGGCGACACGCTGCTTTTCGCCGCCGGAGAGTTTCAGCCCGCGCTCGCCCACCATCGAGTCATATCCAAGCGGCAATTCACGAATGAATTTATCGATCTGCGCGTTGCGCGCGGCATCCTTGATCTCGGCCTCGTTCGCGCCGATACGGCCATACGCGATGTTATAACGGATCGTATCGTTGAACAGGACAGTATCCTGCGGAACGATGCCGATGGACGCACGCAATGAAGTTTGCGTCACATCGCGAATATCCTGCCCGTCGATTGTGACCGCGCCGCTTTTGATATCGTAGAACCGGTAAAGAATACGCGAGATCGTAGATTTTCCTGCGCCCGACGGCCCGACGACCGCAACGGTTTTTCCTGCCGGCACCGTGAAGCTGATACCTTTCAGCACAATACGTTCGGGATCATACGCGAACACGACATTGTCGAATTTGATTTCACCGCCCGAAACCGCGAGCGGTTTTGCACCCGGTTTGTCGATCACTTCCTGCGGCTTGTGCAGCAGACGGAACATCGATTCCATATCCACCAGTGCCTGCGTGATTTCGCGATAGACCGTGCCCAGCAGATTGAGCGGCTGATAAAGTTGAATCAGATACGCATTCGCCATGACAAGGCCACCGATGGTGAAGCGCCCATCGCGAATGCCGAACGCCGCCAGCGCCATCACGCCGCCCAATCCCAACGCCATGATGATCGACTGGCCCGTGTTCAGAACGGACAGCGAGGTTTGCGCCTGAATGGAAGCGTTTGCATAACGCTCCATCGAATTGTCGAAGCGGCGCGTTTCATGCGCCTCATTGTTGAAATATTTCACCGTCTCGTAATTGATGAGGCTGTCCACGGCTTTGGTGTTGGCTTCCGTGTCGCTGTCATTCATCGCACGGCGAAAACGAATGCGCCAGCGCGTGATTGCAAACGTGAACCAGATATAGGCAACCACCATCGCGATCGTGGTGAGTGTGATCCACAGATCGAGTTTCCACAGCATAATGGCGCTGAAAAACGCCAATTGAAGCAGCGTCGGGAAAATATTGAACACCGCAAAAGACAACAGCGTATCGATGCCCTTCGTGCCGCGTTCGATCACACGCGAAAGGCCGCCCGTCTTGCGTTCCAGATGAAACCGCAACGACAGCGTATGCACATGCGCGAACGTCGAAACGCCCACCTGCCTCAGCGCGTGATAGGAAACCTTGGCAAAAATACCGTCGCGCAATTGCGCGAAGCCCTGCATCATGATGCGGGCAAGCACATAGGCGCCGATCGCGCCAAGTGCTACCGCCAGCGCCATCTTGCCCGGCGAATGCGAAAGCGCATCCACCGCCTTGCCGTAAAACAGCGGCGAAACCGCCGTCGCGATATTGGCGAGCAGCAGGCACACCATCGAGATCGCAACGCGCGCCTTCAGATCCGGCCGCCCCTTGGGCCAGAGATACGGCATCAACATCACCAGCGGACGGAAACTCGGCGCGCCGTCGCCCTCTTCGACCAAAGGATGTGCCATATTCAGTGTCCCAGATTGATGCCGCCGAACATGAGGAAGCCCGCAATGGCCGCGGCCAGCGCAATGCCGGCGATGATGACGAAGGCGCGAACCAAAGCTAATCTCCTCACACGCGATCAACCGATATAGGAAGCAGCATGCGCCGCCGCAATCCCCAAAAGCCGTTTAATGCATAACCCTCATCGCGACAGGGATATGCGGCAGCCCGCGATTTGCGTGTTTTGCGGTTCTTCGTATGGCAACGATCCCGCCAATGCCGAGGCCGCGCGCAGGCTTGGCACGCTGATCGGCGAACGCGGTTTCCGGCTCATTTTCGGCGGTGGCAATGTCGGGCTGATGGGTGAAACCGCGCGAGCGGCACGCGCGGCCGGCGCGCCGGTGATTGGCATTCTGCCGCAATTCCTGCGCCATATGGAGCCGCCGCTGAAATCGGCGGACGAACTCATTGTCGTGCCCGATCTGCAACAGCGCAAACAGCGCATGATCGCGATGTCGGATGCGTTCGTGCTATTGCCGGGCGGTCTCGGCACGTTCGATGAATTCTTCGAGGTCACAACGGCAATTCAGCTTGGCGTGATCGCGAAACCCGTCGTGCTGATAAATCTCGGCAATTATTTCGATCCGCTCGTGGCGTTGCTCAAACATGCGGTCAGCGCAGGCTTTGCGGGTGACGCGATTCTTTCACACTATCGCGTCACCGCGACACCCGAAGCAGCGATTGAAACGGTGAGTGCCGAACTCAAAGCTGCCGCGTTGCGCGATACCATCTGACGCGGCCTTCCAGACCGATAATCGCGAGCGCCGCCCACACGCAGCCAAATGTGATCGCATCAATGCGCGTGAATTTCTCACCGAGCAGAACTGTGGCCACCACAAGCGTGATCGACGGCGAGAGATATTGCAGGAAGCCCAACGTCGTCAGCCTTATACGGCGCGCGCCTGCCGCGAACATGGTGAGTGGAAGTGCGGTCAGCGGGCCGCCGCAAATCAGCAACGTATCCTTGCCGAGATCGTGAGACGGAAACGCGCCGGTTCCGCGCGCCCACCAGAAGATCACCAAACCCAATGTGATAGGAAACAGAACCCAGGTTTCGACCGTCAACCCGTCCAGCGCATCGACCGGCGCAAGCTTGCGGAAATACCCATAAAGCCCGAATGACGTTGCTAACGCGGGCGCGATCCACGGCACATGGCCGAGCGCAATCGCCTGCGCCGCAACCGCGATGGCCGCGAGCGTCATCGCGACAATACGGAAAGGCGAAATGTGCTCGCCCAGCACCAGCGCGCCCAACGCGAACGAAATGAACGGATTGATGTAATAGCCGAGGCTCGCTTCAACCAGCTGATGCGTTGACACGCAATAAATATAAATCGTCCAGTTCGTCGTTATGAGCAGGCTGGTAAGCGCAAGCGTGGCGAGCAGACGCGGCTGGCGAATGATGGCGCGAATATGGCTTATACGCCCGCGCGCGAAGGTGAGCGCGGCCACGACCAGCGCGCACCACACCAATCGATGCACGGTCAGCTCAAACGGCGGCACGCTGTTGAGAAGCCGCCAGTAAAGCGGCATCACGCCCCACAGCGCATAGGCAAAGCCGGCGTAGAACATTCCGGCGCCGTCGTCTGGCGTGTGCTTCGCGGCGTTCATGGGCGGCATTCGAGAATCGGCACGCGACTGTAGCGGCAAGCGGGGCGCCGCGCCTCCGCGTTTGCAACAAATCAGTTATGCGCTGGCCTGCGCATGATCGCGAAACAGCTTGTAGCGGATCGAATCCGTTAACGCCTCGAACGACGCATCCACGATATTGGGCGAAACGCCAACCGTGGACCAGCGATTGCCCTGCCCGTCCGCACTTTCCACCATCACGCGCGTCACGGCCTCCGTGCCGCTCGTGAGGATACGCACCTTGTAATCGACAAGGCGCAAATCTTTCAGGAACGACGAATATTCGCCGAGGTCTTTTCGCAGCGCATCGTCGAGCGCGTTTATCGGGCCGTTGCCCATGCCGACATTGTTGAGAAGTGTGCCGCGCACCTTCAGGCGCACGACCGCTTCCGACATCGTGGCGAGTTCGCCCATCGCATTGTGGCGATTTTCGACGGTGACGCGAAAACCTTCGACATCGAAATAATCCGGCACCTCGCCCAATGCACGCCGCGCAAGCAATTCGAACGAAGCTTCCGCACCGTCATAGGCATAGCCCAGAAATTCGCGTTGCTTCACGTCTTCGAGCAAACGGCTGATGCGTGCATCCTTCGCATCGACATCAATGCCGAGTTCGGAAAGGCGCGAAAGCAGATTGGAACGGCCCGCCTGATCGGAAACGAGAATGCGCCGCGTGTTGCCAACCGTTTCCGGCGGCACATGTTCGTAGGTGCGCGGGTCTTTCTGCACGGCAGACGAATGAAGTCCGCCCTTGTGCGCGAAAGCCGACGGACCGACATAAGCTGCGTGCCGGTTCGGGGCGCGATTGAGAATTTCATCCAGCAGCCGCGAGACATGTGTCATCCGCGCGAGCTGTTCGCGGCTGACGCCCGTTTCAAATTGCGAAGCGTATGGCTCTTTCAGAAGTAACGTCGGCAGCAACGCGCAAAGATTGGCATTGCCGCACCGCTCGCCCAAGCCATTGAGCGTGCCCTGAATCTGCCGCGCGCCGCCGCGCACGGCCGCGAGACTCACGGCGACGGCTTGTTCGGTGTCGTTATGCGCATGAATGCCGAATGCCGCTTCGGGCCATTTCGCTTTCACGTCGCTGACGATGCGATAGGCCTCTTCCGGCATCGTGCCGCCGTTGGTGTCGCACAGCACGAGCCAGCGCGCACCCGCCTCGCGCGCGGCGTTGAGGCAGGCAAGCGCGTAATCCGGATTGGCTTTGTAACCATCGAAGAAATGTTCGGCATCGAACAACGCCTCGCGGCCTTTGGCGCGCACCGCCGCAATCGATTCCGCGATGCAGTCGATGTTTTCGCTGCGCGGAATTTCCAGCGCCACATCGACATGGAAATCCCACGTCTTGCCGACCAGACAGGCTGCATCGGCGCTCGCATCCAGAATGGCCGCCAGACCGGGATCGTTGGCCGCACTTCGCCCGGGCCGCTTGGTCATGCCGAAGGCAGTGAAGCGCGCGGATTTTAGCGGTGGACGTTCGGAGAAAAACGCCGTGTCGGTGGGATTGGCGCCCGGCCAACCGCCCTCGATGTAATCCACGCCCAATTCGTCGAGCGCGAGCGCGATCTGGCGTTTGTCTTCGACGGAGAAATCGACGCCCTGCGTTTGCGCGCCATCGCGTAACGTGGTGTCGAAGATAAAGAGGCGTTCGCGGCTCATCGCTTCACCTCCCACGTCGTACCATCGGGGCCGTCTTTCAACACAATACCTTGCGCCAGCAATTCATCGCGGATGCGGTCGGACTCTTTGAAATTCTTCGCCTTGCGCGCGGCGTTGCGAGCGTCGATTGACCTTTGTACCGTCTGCGAAAATATTTCGGGATCACCGCTTTTGGTGACAACGATCTCGAACGGCTCATTTTCAACTATCGTCAATCCGTCTTGTCGAAATGAGTTGGCGATTGTTTCTGCAAATGACACATCATTGTTTGCTCTTGCAACTTGATAATTAGTTGCCAGTAACGATGCTCGTTGCTTGTCGGCGATATCACTACTCATTCCATGAAACGAGCTATAATATTTGACATCCTTTGAGCTAAGAACGCCCAAAAACGTTAGATTTCTAACAGCCTCGTCTATTGAGTTCCTGTCACCATTTTTTTTCATCGCGCGAATGGCGCGAGCCACGCTCGCCATATCCAGATCGTCCTTCAACGCGGAAAGAACTTCAGGAGAAGGCTGTGGATTATCGAGAATCGATATCGCTTCACCTAAGTCAACTTTTCCCGTCTCCCGATCACGATGACGGCCCCGAAAGATATTTAGAATCTCTTGTAGCTCAGTCGCTGCTTCGGCAAGAAGTCTGGAAGTCCAGTCGATTGGCTGCCGATAGTGAGTTTGTAACATCGCCCATCTGGTAGCAGAACCTGGCCACGCCCGCCCGTTCCAACCTTGCAATATCTCTCGGATCGTCACGAAATTGCCGAGGCTTTTGGACATCTTCTCGCCTTCGACATTCAGAAAACCGTTGTGCATCCAATACCGCGCAAGAGGATGGTTGTGATGTGCGCCTTCCGACTGTACGATTTCGTTTTCGTGGTGCGGAAAGACAAGATCGATGCCGCCGCCGTGAATGTCGAAGGTTTCGCCCAGCAATTCGCCCGCCATGGCGGAGCATTCGATGTGCCAGCCGGGTCGGCCGCGGCCCCATGGCGAATCCCAGCCGGGCGTGTTGGCATCGGATGGCTTCCACAGCACGAAATCCATCGCGCCGCGTTTGTACGGCGCCACATCCACGCGCGCGCCCGCGATCATCTCGTCGAGCGAGCGGCGCGCGAGCTTTCCGTAATCCGGTTTCGAGGACACATCGAACAGCACATGGCCGTCCTCAGGATATGCGTGCTTCACTTCGATCAATCGTTCAATCATCGCAATCATCTGGCCGATGTGGTCGCTCGCGCGCGGCATATTCTTGTCGGGAAGAGGAAGGCACCCCAACGCCGCTACGTCTTTAAGATATTGTTCGGTTGTCGCAGCGGTGAGTTCATTCCTTGCCATCTCGATAGAGATGTTCCGCCCCGCCGCAATCTCTGCCGCGCGCGCGTTGATCTTGTCGTCGATGTCCGTGATGTTGCGGACATAAGTGACATGCGTCTCGCCATACAAATGGCGCAGCAGCCGGAACAGCACGTCGAACACGATGACGGGCCGCGCATTTCCGATATGGGCGAAATCGTAAACCGTCGGCCCGCACACATACATGCGCACGTTTTTGGCATCGAGGGGGACGAAATCCTCCTTCGTCCGGGTCAGCGTGTTGTGAAGGCGAAGCGTCATGGCGGCACTCAATGTGATTTGGGCAGGCCCCGGCAAGGGCCTTTGCGAAGTTTAGCGGTGTGGACGAGCAAAGGGGTTATCGCGGCTGTCAGCCGCAAATCGAAATCCGGCAAATTTGGCGGGCAGAACTCACGCCGTTTCCCCTTTGAGCCGCGCGAGAATTTTCGCGCGCCCGATGAGAGGTAGCAGCTTTTTCAGCTCCGGTCCATGCTCGCGGGCGGTGAGCGCCAGCCGCAGCGGATGAAACAGCGCGCGGCCCTTGGTGCCGGTGGCCGTGGCGATGGCGGAGGTCCAGCCGCCCCACGTGGTTTCGTCCCACGGTTCGGACGGCAACAGGTCGGCGGCTTTGGCGGCGAAGGTGGCGTCTTCGATGGCGGGCGTGACCGGGCCCGTGACCAGCGGCCAGAAATCCGCCACGTCGGAAAGGCGCGTAAGGTTTGGCTTCACGGCCTCCCAGAATGCTGCGCCGCCACCGATGCCGAGCGCGGTCAGGCGCGTGGCGACGGTCTCGTAAGGCAGCGTATGCAGCAGTTTGCCGTTCAGGCCGGTGAGTTCGGCGGGATCGAAATGCGCGGGCGCGCGGCCGATTTTCTCGAAGGCGAATTCGGCGGCCAGCGCATCGAGCGATGGCTTCAACGCAATCGGATCGGACGTGCCGGTCTTGGCGAGATAACAAGCGAGCGCCAGCGGCTCGATGCCGTCTTCGCGCAACGAACGCAGCGAAAGCGAACCGAGACGTTTCGACAACGCCTCGCCACCCGCGCCGACCAACAAGGGAAAATGCGCGAAGGCGGGCACGGGTGCGCCAAGCGCTTCGAAGATTTCGATTTGCGCTGCCGTGTTGGTGACGTGATCTTCGCCGCGAATGACGTGCGTGACTTCGAAGTCGATATCGTCGGCGACCGATGGCAACGTGTAGAGAAAGCGTCCGTCTTCTCGAATGAGCACGGGATCGGAAAGATGCGCGGTATCGATTTCCACATCGCCGCGCACGATATCGTGCCAACGCACTTTCGTCTGACTCAGCTTGAAGCGCCAATGCGGAACGCGGCCTTCGGCTTCCAGCTTGGCGCGGTCGGCAGCAGAAAGTGCCAGCGCCGCGCGATCATAGACAGGCGCTTTGCGCATCGCGGTCTGACGTTTGCGTTTTCGGTCAAGTTCTTCCGCGGTTTCGTAGCAGGGATAAAGCCTGCCCGATGCCTTGAGTTTTTCCGCAGCGGCGCGATGCGCATCGGCGCGTTCGATCTGGCGCGCAAACAGATCGTGCGTGAGACCCAGCCAGTTCAGATCTTCGATGATTGCCGTTTCAAATTCGGGTTTGGAGCGTTCGACATCCGTGTCGTCCATGCGCAGAAAGAAGCGGCCACCTTCCTTGCGCGCGAACAGCCAATTGAGCATGGCCGTGCGCGCATTGCCGACATGCAACAATCCCGTCGGCGATGGCGCGAAACGAACCAGAACGCTCATCGCGCGTCCCGGAATGCGTTGGTGATGGGATAGCGGCGGTCGCGGCCGAAATTGCGTGGGCCGATCTTCACGCCGGGCGGCGCTTGGCGGCGTTTGTATTCGGAGAGATAAAGAAGCTGTTCGATACGCTTGACGGTAGCCGGTTCAAAGCCTTTGGCCACGATCTGTTCGAACGACATTTCCTCTTCCACGAGGCATTTGAGAATGCCGTCGAGAATTTCGTAAGGCGGCAGCGAATCCTGATCCGTCTGGTTGTCGCGCAATTCGGCACTGGGCGATTTAGAGATAATGCGTTCGGGTATCACGCGGCCCTTCGGACCCAGCGCATTCTTCGGATGATGCGCGTTGCGCCAGTGCGAGAGGCGGAAGACTTCCGTCTTGTAAACATCCTTCAGCACATTGTAGCCGCCGCACATATCGCCATAGAGGGTGGCGTAACCCACGCTCATTTCCGATTTGTTGCCTGTGGTCAGAACCATCGGCCCGAATTTGTTGGAGATCGCCATGAGGATCACGCCGCGAATGCGCGACTGGATATTTTCTTCGGTCGTGTCGGCGGCGCGGCTTGCGAATGTGGGTTTCAGGGATTCCGTAAAAGCGTTCACCGCACTTTCAATCGGCACAGTTTCGTATTTCACGCCGAGCAATCTGGCGCATTCCTCGGCGTCGTCGAGGCTTTCTTTGCTTGTATAGCACGACGGCATCATCACACAACGCACGCGATCCGCGCCCAGCGCGTCCACAGCGATGGCCGCAGAAAGCGCGGAATCGATTCCGCCGGAAAGGCCAAGCACAATTCCGGGAAAGCGGTTTTTATTCACGTAATCCTTCAAGCCCAGCATCATCGCGTGATAGACGGATTCTTCGCGGCTTTCCGAGCGCGTGCGTCCGCCATTTTCACAAATCCATTCGCCGTTGCGGCGCTGCCAGTGCGTGATGACGACGATTTCTTCCCACGCCGGCAACGCCCAGGCGATGGAGCCATCCACATTGATGACCAGCGAGGCGCCATCGAACACGATCTCGTCCTGCCCGCCCACCTGATTGAGATAGATCATCGGTTTGCGCGCTTCTTTCACACGCGCTTCGGCGAGATGGAGCCGCACGTCTTCCTTGCCTGCTTCAAAGGGCGATCCGTTCGGCACGAGAATAATTTCGCCGCCGGTTTTGGCGAGGCATTCCACAACCTGCGGCGTCCAGATGTCTTCGCAGATCGGCACGCCGACGCGCACGCCACGTATTTCAAATGGATGCGGCATTGGGCCGGGTGTGAAGACGCGCTTCTCATCGAACACACCGTAATTCGGCAGATCGCGCTTGAATGTGATGTCGGCGACTTTGCCGCCATCAAGCAGCGCACACGCATTGTAAAGCTTGCCGTCTTCCACCCATGGCGTGCCGATGAGAATTGCGGGGCCGCCGTCCACCGTATCTTTCGCGAGCGTTTCCACCGCTTCGCGCGCATCAGCCTGCAATGCCGGCTTCAACACCAGATCCTCCGGCGGATAGCCGGTGATGAAAAGCTCCGAGAAAAGTATGAGATCGGCCTGCATCGCTTTCGCGCGGGCGGCACGGGCCTTGGCGAGATTGCCCGGAATGTCGCCCATGACCGGATTAAGCTGGGCAAGCGCAATGGCGAAACGGTCTTTCATGACCGCTGTTTAACCTCGATTAGACAGATGTGCTAGGCGGCCGCGATCTGCTCGGCGCGGTGACGCCAGGTGGAGGCGCGCGTGGCCTTTTCAATCGTCAGCGCGGTTTCGAGCGCATGACGCGCCTCTTCCGGCCGCACGAAGGCTTCCGAGCCATCTCGAACGGCGCGCACGAAAGTGGCAACCGCCTCGCCCAGCGGATCGTCGAAACGAAGATCGTCCAGCGTGCGGCGCGTGGTGTTATGGATTTCGCGCGTCATGAAATCGATTTCGATGATGCCGTCCTCATAGACAACGCGCATGCCGCGTTTGCGCGAATGGGCGATGCGGCTGGCATGCAGGCGCGCCTGCGAGCCGTTTTCGAATGTCAGAACGCCCGTGACCTCATCGGCCTTGGCGCCATGTTCGGAGCGCGCAAACGCCTCCGCCGAAATCACAACGCCGGGAATAAGCCGGTGAACGAGATCGAGATCGTGGATCATCAGATCGAGCACAACGCTGACATCCGCGCCGCGGCCGGTCCACGGCCCCGTGCGCCAGCAACTCACTTCCAGCGGCGTATCGGCATAATCCAGCAGGCCGGAACGCGCGAACACGAAACGCTCCTGATGGCCGACGGTCAAAACCAGCCCACGCTCATCGGCAATCGCGATCAATTCGTCGGCTTCGGCGAGCGTCGTGGCGATGGGTTTTTCGACCAGCACATGCGCGCCGGATTTCAGGAACGCGCGCACGATGGGCGCGTGCGTCACGGCTGGTGAACACACGCTAACCAAATCGACCTTGCCCAGAAGCTGACGCCAATCGGCGAAGGTTTCGATGCCATGTTGCGTCGCCATCGCGTGACGCGTTTCGGCATTGGGATCGGCAATCGCGGTAAGCTGCACGCCATCCATCTGCGCATATTTCGCCGCGTGATGACGGCCGAAAGCGCCGGTGCCGATTACGCCGGCACGGAGGACACCAGAGGGCTTAACCATAGGGGACAAACGAATCACCGCGCAATTTCAAGCCTCTAAGAGCCACGGCGCGGCCGTCCAGGCGACTCATAAAATGTTTCGCCTTGTTACGCCGCCCGCCCCTGCCTAGGGTTAGGCCAACCCGCTATTTCCACACCCATATTTGGAGGTTTTCCATGCAAAACCAGAAAAGCCGTGAAATCCGCCTGAAGCGCCGCCCCGCCGGGATGCCGGCCCCGGAGGATTTCGAACTGGCCGAGACCACCGTGGCCACCCCCGCCGAGGGGGAGGTGCTGGTCCGCAATTCCTACATGTCCGTGGACCCCTACATGCGCGGCCGCATGGTGGACCGGAAGAGTTATGTGCCGCCGTTCCAGATCGGCGAGGCGCTTTCGGGCGGTGCGGTGGGCCAAGTCGTGGCCTCGCACAGCCCGTACCTCAAGGTCGGCGATTTTGTGCAGAGCATGAACGGCTGGCGCGAATGGTTCACGGCACCCGCCGGTTCGCTGATCAAGGTCGATCCGACGGTGGCCCCCGTGCAGGCCTATCTGGGCGCGCTGGGCATGCCGGGGCTGACGGCCTATGCGGGGCTTCTCAAGATCGGCGCGCTGAAGGATGGCGAGCGCGTCTTCGTGTCGGCGGCGAGTGGTGCCGTCGGCCAGATCGTATGCCAGATCGCGAAGCTGAAGGGTTGCCGCGTTGTGGGTTCGGCGGGTTCGGACGAGAAATGCCGTTTTCTTACCGATGAACTGGGTATTGATGCCGCAATCAATTACCGGACCGCGGGCGATCTCACGCCTGCGATCAAGGATGCGATGCCCGAAGGCATCGACGTCTATTTTGAAAATGTGGGTGGCGCGCATTTGCAGGCGGCGCTGAACAACATGCGCCAGTTCGGGCGCATCGCGGCGTGCGGCATGATCGATCAATACAATGCCACCACGCCCGCGCCGGGGCCGAACAATCTCATTCTTATCGTGGGCCTGAGCCTGACCATGCGCGGCTTCATCGTCTCCAACCATTTCGACATGATGCCGGAGTTTCTGGCCGACATGGCGAAGTGGACGAAGGACGGCAAAATGAAATGGCGCGAAACGATTGTCGAAGGCATCGACAAAGCGCCGGAAGCGTTCATCGGACTCTTCAAAGGCGAGAATTTCGGCAAGATGCTGGTGAAGGTCGGGCCGGATCAGGCGGTGTGACGGTCAGTTTTCCGGTCCGACCGCCATCAGTGATGTGAGTGCGGCCACGATCAGATAGGCCAGCATTAGCGGGCCGAAACCGATCAGCACCGCGCCCGGAAGCGCGCGCAATGTCGTGCAGCCGAGCCAGGCAAACGCCGATCCCATGAACAGAAGCTGGAAGCCGACAAGGGCTGCGATGCCGAGCGTCGCCGCGTGAATGACGGGGCCTAAAACTTCCGCCCGTTCGGCGCGTTCGATGCGCAACAACCCGGCCGAGAGACGCAACCGCGAAAGGGCCGAGGCAAGAAACACCAAAGCCAGCAACCATGCGACGGCAAACGCAAACGCGCGCCCGCCATCGAGAGAACAGGTGACCAGCGATTGCGCCAGCGCATCCTGCGACGGCGTGACGAACGCAATCGCGCCTTCCAGCGCATTGGCAATTGCGCCGGAATGATAGCGGGGGCTAAGCGCGATCTGATCGATGAAACTCAAAATCGTGAAGCCGATGAACACGCTGGCGTTGAAGCCCGGCAGAAGGTGATGCGGTTTCAAGCGCGCCAGCAGCGGCGCGTGGCCTTCGCGCGCGGAAATTCCGTAACCGGCCGTGAACAGCAAACCCATCGCCGTGAACAGCAAAACGCTGACCACAATGCCCGGAATGAATTGCAGCGTCTGCGCGCTGCCAGTGGCCGCGCGAAAAATCGCGTGCGCGCCCGCGAACAGGCAAAACGCAATCCAGCCTTTCGCAAGCAGACGCGCGATACCCATGCTCAGGCGCGCACCGCGCGTTGCGCATTCTTGCGTTCGGCGCGAAGGCCATCGGCCATCAGGAAAGCAAGCTCCAGCGCCTGGCTCGCATTCAAGCGCGGATCGCACAGCGTGTGATAGCGGTCCGAAAGATCGCCATCCGAAATCAATTGCGCGCCGCCCGTGCATTCGGTGACGTCTTGCCCCGTCATTTCCAGATGCACGCCGCCCGCATGCGTGCCTTCGGCGTGATGAATGCGGAAGAAGGATTCCACTTCGCTGACCACGCGGTCGAACGGCCGCGTTTTCTTGCCGACCACCGATTTGATCGTGTTGCCGTGCATGGGATCGCAGGACCACACAATTCTCGCGCCTTCGCGTTCGATGGCGCGGATCAGGCGTGGCAATTTCTCGGCGATCTTGTCCGAACCGAAACGGCAGATCAGCGTCAGCCGCCCGGCCTTGTTTTCCGGATTGAGCGCCGCAATCAGCTTCAGCAATTCGTCTTCGCTCATCGACGGTCCGCATTTCAGGCCCAGCGGATTTTTCACGCCGCGGCAGAACTCCACATGTGCGCCGTCCAACTGACGCGTGCGGTCGCCGATCCACAGCATGTGGCCGCTGGTGCCGTAAAAATCATGCGTGATGGAATCCTCGCGCGTCAGCGCTTCTTCGTAAGGCAGCAGCAACGCTTCGTGGCTGAAATAGAAATCCACGCGGCTTGTCTGCTGCTTCACCGCATCGGCAAGCGAGAAGGTCCGCAGGAAATCCACGCCCTCGTCGATCTTGTTCACGACGTCGCGATAACGCTGCTCCAGATCGGGGTGATGATGATCGAGATACCAATGCTGCGCGCGGTTGAGATCCGCATAACCGCCGGTCGCGAAGGCGCGCACGAGATTGGCCGTCGCCGCCGCCTGAAAATACGCATCCAGCATGCGCTGCGGATCGGGCACGCGCGAGCTTTCCGTGAATTCCTCGCCGTTGATGATGTCGCCGCGATAGGAAGGCAGCGTCACGTTCCCGCGCATTTCATTGTCTTCGGAGCGCGGCTTTGCGAATTGCCCCGCGATGCGGCCCACTTTCACCACGGGCAGATCGGCCGCAAACGTCAGCACCGTCGCCATGCTGAGGAACACGCAGAACGTGTCGCGGATGTTGTTGGCGGTGAATTCCGTGAAGCTTTCCGCGCAATCGCCACCCTGCAACAGGAAAGCCTTGCCATCGGCCACGCGCGCCAGCGCTGCGGTCAGATTGCGCGCCTCGCCCGCGAACACCAGCGGCGGATGCGTCTTCAGCTTCGCCTCGATTGCGGCCAACGCGGCCGGGTCCGGATAATCCGGCACCTGACGGATCGGCATCTGCCGCCAACTCGATGGGCTCCAACTCTGGGCCACGTCACTCTCCTTATTTCGCCCCCGCATATACGAGACGGGCTGGGGCTTTGCCAGTGCGGCACGCGGGCGTGGCGGGCTTGCGTCAGCTTCGCACGGTCATGTGGATGGTCCCTTTGTTCGTCGTCTGAACGAAATAGGAACGGATTTTCGGGTTTCAGGGGTGAAGGAGAAATTTTCCAACCCACCTTGTCATCCCCGGCGAGTGCGAGCGTTCCACGCGAGCGCGAGGGAAGGGGACCCAGGTGGGTGGCCGCGACGAATTTTCGGGGATTGATCGTGGAGACCGGATGGCCTTCACCACCTGGGTCCCCTTCCCTTCGCATTGCTGCGCAATGCTCAGCCGGGGATGACAAGTTGGGTTGGTTTAGGGACTCTTCGAATACGCCTTCGTCCGCATCGTGACCAATTCTTCCGCCGCACTCGGATGCAACGCCACAGTCGTATCGAACTGCGCCTTGGTCGCGCCCATCTTCATCGCCACCGCGACCAGCTGGATCATCTCGCCCGCGTCCGGCCCGAAAATGTGACAGCCGAGCACGCGGTTCGTCTTCGCATCCACGATCATCTTGAACAGCGCGCGTTCGTCGCGCCCCGACAGCGTGTGTTTCAGCGGACGGAATTGCGATTTATAAACATCGATGGAATGACCGCGCTCCAGCGCCTTCGCCTCCGTCAAACCGACCGCGCCGATTTCGGGCGACGAAAACACCGCCGTCGGTACGCCGTCGTGATCGACGCGCGAAGGTGCGCCGCCATAGACCGTGCTGACGAAACACATCGCCTCGTGAATGGCCACGGGCGTCAGCGCCATGCGATCCGTCACATCGCCCACCGCGTAGATGTGATCCACGCTGGTTTTGGAATAGGCATCGACTTTCACTTCGCCGCGCGCGCCGACCTCCACGCCCGCTTTTTCGAGGCCCATACCATCGGTGTTGGGATGACGGCCGATGGCGAGCATCACCGCATCGGCCTCGCGCACCTCGCCGTGATCGCTGAAGGTGAACAATTCGCCGCCGCGCTTGTCGATGCGCGCGAAGCGGCGATTGACGACGATTCGGATGCCGCGTTTCTCCATGGATTCGGTCAGCGCATCGCGCATATCCTCATCGAACCCGCGCAGGATTTTAGGCCCGCGATAGACCAGCATCACTTCACTGCCGAGGCCGTGGAAGATGTGCGCGAATTCCACCGCGATATAACCGCCGCCCGCGATGATGATACGCTTGGGCAATTTGTCCAGATGAAACGCTTCGTTGGACGTGATGCAATGTTCCGCGCCGGGAATGGTATCCAACTCGCGCGAGGGCCTTCCGCCCGTAGCGATGAGGAAACGCTCGGCGGTGATACGTCGGCCGGATTTCTTCAGGCGGATCGTATGCGGATCTTCAAATTCCGCGCGATCCATGAAAATCTCGACGCCCGCCTTGACGACATTCTCACGATAGATGTCGGACAGCCGCGCCACTTCTTTGTCTTTTCCGGCGACCAGCATAGGCCATTCGAATTTCGGATCGGCCACTGTCCAGCCGAAACCTTCGCTATCCTCGAAATCCTCGCGGAAGCGGCTGGCATAGACGAACAATTTCTTCGGAATGCAGCCGCGAATGACGCAGGTGCCGCCGAAACCATATTCCTCGGCAATGGCAACACGCGCGCCTGTTTGCGCCGCAAGCCTGCTCGCCCGAACGCCGCCCGAACCGCCGCCGATGACGAAAAGATCGTATTCGTATGTGCTCATTTCTCAATCACTCTCACTTTTTCTGGGCTTGCGATAACAAGCGCCGATGCGAGGCCCACAAACAAGCCATGTTCCACAACACCGGGAATAACGGATAACGCGCGTGCCAGTTTCGCCGGATCGTCTATCGCGCCGAACGCGCAATCGTAAATCACATTGCCGCTGTCGGTGGCAAACGGCGCCTCGCCACTCATACGCAACGTAACCGCGACGTCCTGGCCGCGGAATTTCTTCGCCACTTTCGCGATGCGCGCGGCGGTGGCGGCGTGGCCGAAATTCGTCACCTCGACCGGCAGCGGAAATTTGCCCAGCTTGCGCACCAGTTTGGATTCATCGGCAATCACGATCATGCGTTTGGAAGACGCGGCCACGATTTTTTCGCGCAGCAGCGCGCCGCCGCCGCCCTTGATGAGATTGAACGCGCGGTCGGCCTCGTCCGCGCCGTCGATGGTGAGGTCCAGCGGCGCCTGCATGTCCAGATCGGCCAGCGGAATGCCCAGCGCGCGCGCCTTCACCGCCGTGCGCTCCGACGTGGCCGTGCCCACGATCTTCAAGCCGCCGCGAATGCGCGGGGCCAGCACATCGAGAAACGCCTCCGCCGTCGAGCCGGTGCCGAGGCCGAGCTTCATGCCGTCTTCCACGAAATCGAGCGCGCGCGCGGCGGCGGCGCGTTTCAGGGCAGCGGGATCGGTGTCAGCCATGCCGCGACTTTAGCAGACCAATTGCGTCTGTCATTCGACAGTTACGGATTTCGCCAGATTGCGCGGCTGATCGACATCGGTGCCCTTGGCGACCGCCGTGTGATAGGCGAGGAGTTGCGCGGGCACCGCATAGAGCAGCGGCGTGATGAAGGGATCGGCCTGCGGCACCTCGATGGTCTGCCACACGCCCGCGCCCGCCCGCGCGATGCCGCGCGCATCGGAAATGAGCACGACCTTGCCGCCGCGCGCCATCACCTCCTGCATGTTGGAAATGGTTTTCTCGTACATCGCGTCGTGGGGGGCGATGACGATAATGGGAACATCCTCATCGATGAGCGCGATGGGGCCGTGCTTCATTTCGCCGGCGGCGTAACCTTCGGCATGGATATAGGAAATTTCTTTTAATTTCAGCGCGCCTTCCATGGCGAGCGGGAAGCTGACGCCGCGGCCGATATAAAGCACGTCACGCGCCTTGGCGATTTCCTGGCCCAGCACCTCGATCTTTGATTCCTGCTTGAGGAATTCCACAATATGGCGCGGCGTTTCCAGCAGCGCGGCGCAGAGATGTTTTTCTTCGTCGGCTGAAAGCAGGCCCCGCGCGCGCCCAGCGCCGATGGCAAGGGCTGCCAGCGCCGCCAATTGACAGGTGAAAGCTTTGGTCGAAGCGACGCCGATCTCGGGGCCCGCGAATGTGGGAAGTACAATATCGGCTTCGCGCGCGATGGAGCTTTCCTTCACATTGACGATGGCGAGTGTGCGCTGGCCGTTCGATTTCGCGTGCCGCAACGCCGCCAGCGTGTCCGCCGTTTCGCCCGATTGCGAAATGAACAGCGCCACGCCGTTTTGCGCATAGACCGGATCGCGATAACGCAATTCCGATGCGATATCGGCCTCCACAGGCAGGCGCGCGAGTTTCTCGAACCAGTATTTGCCGACAAGGCCCGCATAAAACGCCGTGCCACAGGCGGAAACCATCAAACGCGGGGCCATCGCCAATGCTTCGCCCAATCGTGCTTCCTGCAACGCAACCACCGGCCCCGCGGGATCGAGATAATGCGCCAGCGTATGGCCGATGACTTCGGGTTGCTCGTGAATTTCTTTCGCCATGAAATGGCGATGGCCGCCTTTATCGACCAGCGCCGTCGATGCGCTTGTTATAATAACGGCGCGGTTCGCGGGGCGGCCTGCTTCGTCATAGATCGCAACCTCAGCGCCGCGTATCACCACGACATCGCCGTCTTCCAGATACGAAACGCGATTGGTGAAGGGTGCCAGCGCAAACGCATCCGAACCGAGATAGGCTTCGTGTTTGCCGTAACCCACGGCGAGCGGGCTGCCCTTGCGCGCGCCGACAAGCAGCCGCTCCTCGCCCTTGAAGATCATCGCGAGCGCATAGGCGCCGGTGAGGCGGCGCACCGCCTCCTTCGCCGCATCGTCGGGCGCGAAACCGCGATCGAGATAATCGGTGACGAGATGCACGGCCACTTCCGTGTCGGTTTCGGACTGGAACACATGGCCGCGCGCCAGCAATTCATCGCGCAACTCGCGGAAATTCTCGATGATACCGTTATGCACGAGTGCGACACGCGCCGACGCATGCGGATGGGCGTTGGATTCCGTAGGCTTGCCGTGCGTGGCCCAGCGCGTGTGGCCGATGCCCGTGTGGCCGGCCAGTGGATGCTCATGCAGCACCGCGCCGAGGCGATTGAGTTTGCCCGGCGAACGGCGGCGTTCGATTTCGCCATCCACGAGCGTTGCGATGCCCGCCGAGTCGTAGCCACGATATTCGAGTCTTCGCAATGCTTCCAGGATGATGGGGGCGACTTCGGAGGTTCCGGTGATGCCGACAATGCCGCACATTATTTCGCTTCCTTCGCGGCTTTCGCCGCTTTCTTTTTCGCACGGAAATTCTTCGCCCAACCCGCGACTTCGCGTTGCGTGCTGCGTTCGACCGCCAGCGCATCAGCGGAAACATCTTTCGTGACGACGCTGCCCGCACCGACATTGGCGTTGTCTCCAATCTTCACGGGCGCAACCAACGCCGTGTTGGAGCCGATGAACGCGCCCGCGCCGATATCGGTGAAATGCTTGTCGAAGCCATCGTAATTGCAGGTGATGGTGCCAGCGCCGATATTGGCGCCCGCGCCTACGCGAGCATCGCCGATGTAAGAGAGATGGTTCGCTTTCGCGCCTTTTTCAACACGCGCGTTTTTCACTTCCACGAAATTGCCGATATGGGCATTCTCTTCGATGCGCGCGCCGGGACGCAGCCGCGCAAACGGCCCGACGATTGCGCCTTTCTGAACCTCCGCACCTTCCAAATGCGAGAAACTGCGGATTTCCGCGCCGCTTCGCACGGTGACACCGGGACCAAACACAACATAGGGACCGATCTGGCAATCGGGTTCCAACATCGTGCCAGCGTTGAGAAACACAGTCTCCGGCGCGATCATCCCAACACCCGCATCCAGCGCACGCGCCCGCAAACGCCGTTGCATCGCGGCTTCGGCTT
>DATCEI010000255.1:0-6936 GCA_036510185.1 Rhizomicrobium sp.
AGCGTAACTGTTTCCGCGGAGCCGCTGTTTTCGAGAGTCCCTCCGCCTTGAAGATGTGTAATCGCCATCGTGACGCCCGCGACATCGAATGTGGCGCCAGAATTTATGTCGATGGAACTCAGGCCGATAAAGGACTGAAAATTGCTGTCTCCCGCGATCAATGTGCCGCCTTTTACGACGACGATGTGCGCACGCCCGGTCGAACCTGACGGCGTATCCCAAACAATCGTGCCATCATATGTCGAACTGCCGAAGACAAGATGCGGTACTGAAACCAAATCATATGCGGCGGTGGAATTGAGGTGCAAAGTCGTGCCGTCGGCTGCGAGAAAACTCGCGGTGCCTGAATTCACCGTCAAAGCATTTGTCAGCGTTGTCGTTTTGGTTGAGATCAACGTGCCCCAAAGGTCTTCAAAACTGACGCCACCCGTTCCAAGCGAAGCGGCTCCGGCGATCTGCAGGCTTGCGTCTAAAATTGTGGTACCGCCGCTATACGTGTTGATGCCATGCATCGCTGCGGAAGTGTTGGAGATGGTGACTGAGCCCGTTCCGGATATTTTATGCAACGGCTTGGAATCTTCAACGATCAGTTGCCCATCGTCCACGATGTTGCCGCGAACCGAACCGGCCTGACTCAGGGTCAGCGATCCTCCCGCCTCGATGGTTGTGCCTCCCTGATATTTATTGGCGCCGCTCAGCGTGAGATCGCCTTCGACGGTTAATCCGAAAGCGCCCTTAATGGTGCCGGCGAAGCTGCCGCCATTAAGTGTCAATGCTGCCCCGGCCTTGCCCGAACCAATGGCGCCTGCACCTTGCAGGTCGTTGATTGTTTCCGCGTGTCCGCTGAGATCGATTTTTGCGCCGGCAGCGATTGTCGTAGATGTGGCAGCGCTGAGAATCTCGTTCAGATGTCCATTGCCGTCACGCAGCGTTCCAGCCACCACGTTCACGGCGAAACCCAGGCCGCTATTGGTGAGGCTTGATGTCAGCGGATTCCAGACGAGAATTCCTGCGTCACCCGTTTGACCGAATGTGATCGTCCCGCCGCTATTCATGTCGAGGTTCAAGGAACCAACCAATCTACGGCTGCTCCCATCCTCTTCCGCCAATGTGAATGAGCCGTCGGCATCGATCGTATTTTTCAATTCTCCCGTCCCGAGGCCAACAACCGTTCCACCGTGAATCTCAAGAACCGAGTTCCCCAGAGCGTTGTTTCCAATCTCGAGGACGCCGCCGAAAATCTGTGTCGGCGCACCGAAACTATTCGCGGTTTCGAGGATGACAGTCCCGGAATCGACCGTAAGTCCGTTCGCCAGCGTAAGGGCGCCGCCACCATTCTCCAGCAGCGTTGCATTCGCCGCATCGAAAATAAGGGATTGAGCAGCATCCGGCGTATCGACTGCAATCGTGTAGGCGCCGGCGCTATTGACGATTGCATCAAGGGAGGATGTCGGCGCGCCGTGGTTCCAATTTGCGTCGTCGTTGAAATCGCCGCTGACGGAGCTGTTCCAGATTGTAGTCGTCATGGCATTTCCTCGAAAACCTCCGCCAGAAAGTCGCATCAAAGCAACGCTTCAGCCGTCAATGCGTGTTCATGCACATACAACTGGTGCGCAAAATGATCGGGCCCAAAACCATATGTGTGCAATACTTCAGTCACATCATGCGCCGGCGCGATCTCGTTGCCCGAATGCCCACTATGCAAATGTGGGGCAAACGCTTCCGATGCTGCATGCGTTACCGAAAGCGCATTTAAATTGAACGTATCAGCGGGGCGAGGCGTAACCGAAGCTGCGGGAGTTGGGACGAAGACGATAAATGGAACTCTGTGAGTGCCGCCGATTACAAACGATCCGTTGGTATAATCGCCTTTCATGGCAATGTGGACACTGCCTTTGAAACTGGACAGCGTAAGCGTGCCGCCCGTTGTGTCGCCGTTATATTGGACCGATGGATTTGTCGAATCGAAGGCGGGAATAAACAGTCGGTCCGTAGCGTCAAATCCTGTGATGGTGCCCGTAAAATCGAACGCATCATCGAAGGTCATTCTTTCGGAACCGTCAGCGGAAAGAACGATATTCGACGAAGACGCGCTTTCCAGGTGCAACTGCGCTTTGGCAAGGAGATTGATTGCGGCGTAATTCGCCGCATCGCCGCTGAGCGTGACGCCGCCGCTGACGTCCAAGGTCACCGGTCCGACAATTTCGCCCAAAAAATTGCCGTTGGCGAGCGTTACCGTTGTGGTCGCCCCGCTGTTCTCGATCGTGCCGTTGCCTGAGATATTGAAAATCCGGGTCGCAAAACCGGCGACATCCAGCGTTGCACCGGCGTCGATCTTTGTCGATGGATCAGAGTCCGAGCGGAACAGAGTCTGGAAATTGCTGTCCCCGGCGCGAAGCGTACCGCCCGCGATCTCAACACCCCCGAAAGTATGGAAAGAGTCCGCCGGCGTGTGCCAGACAATAACACCATCGCTTGTGGAACTTCCGAAAGTAACGGTGTCCGCTGCAATATTCCATCCGGCGCCAGTATTGAGAGTCAGCATTGTTCCGTGAGATGCCAGGAATGTTGCCGTGGTTTGCGCTGCCAATATCAACGGATTGGAAATGGATTCCGATTCCGTTGCCGTCAGCGTGCTGTTCTCAAGGTTCAGACTACCGCTTCCCAGGGCTGACGAATTTCCAACCGTTAACACCGCATTTTCAACGATTGTTCCACCGCTATATGTGTTGGCTCTGTCGATACTGAGCGTACCGTTTTCAAAGAAGAGAGATCCCGTTCCGGATATTCTATTATTCAACGCTGTGGAACCGGAATGAAGAATATTCAAATGTCCGTTGTCCACAATGCGTCCCTGAACCGTTCCGCCTTCCCAGGAAAGCGTTGCACCATCGCCAATGGTCAACCCATTTTTGATTGCTCCTCCTGTCGATAAAATGAGCGAAGCGTTATCGTCAATGGCTGTTCCACCTGTGGGCGCAAAAGTGCCGCTCAGAAATGTTGCGCCATCTGTCGCCAGCGTAAACGTGCCTCTGACGACGCCGGAAAATTTGCCGCCAACAATGGTCAGCTCACCGGCATCAACGCTCGAAATGATAGTGCCGCTGCCGTTTAGATTGTTTATGGTCTCGGCATTCCCATAAATATCGATTTTCGCTCCCTCTGCCACCTTCACAGTTTGGGCAGCACCCAAAAGTTCCGTCAGGCTTCCGTTGCCGTCGCGCAGAATTCCGGCGTTGACGTAAACTCCGAAACCGACACCGCCATGGGCAACGCCAAGCGAGGCGGGATCCCAAACGAGAACGCCGTTGTTTCCGGTTCGGCCGAACGCAATTGTGCCGCCCCCGTTCATGTCGAGAACCGTTTGACCGGCGAGCGTGACCGTGTCTCCTGACGCCGCACCGAATGTGAATGCGCCACTGGCGGTGATCGAATTGGAAATCGTTTCGCTCGCGGTGCCAACCAATGTGCCACCATAGATTGTCAGACCCGCACTACCAAGCGCCGCCCCATTGCCGATCTCCAAAGTGCCTCCGACAAGGCGCGTGCTGCCGCCGAAGCTATTGGTTCCGTCCAGAATGGCCGTTCCGGCATCAAGCGTGAGCGCCCCGGAGGTCGTGAGGCTGCCATTCGAATCCTCCAGAAATGTCGCGCCTGTATTGTCGATTGTCAGAGAATTCGCCGTGTGCGGCAAAGAAAGTGTGACGGTATAGGTGCCGTTCGCATTGATTATGACATCGTCACTTGCTGTCGGAACGCCCGCGCTCCAGTCCGCAATGTTGGTCCAGTAGCTGCTGACAGGATTGTTCCAGCTCGTCGTTGTCATGGCGTATCCTCCAGATGTGTCTGCGTGAATAACTGGCGGCGTTAAAGCAATGCTTCGACGATTCCCGCATGTCCATGTGCAGTCAGGTCATGCACGGAATGATCGAACAGAAAGGTGCGCGCGGGCGTTGCCTCGGCCACATCATGCGAAAGCGCAATCCCATTACCCGTATGCTCACTATGCAGATGCAAGACGCTCGCCTCCGGCGCGGCACGCGCGACTGGAGCGGCGCTGAAATCGAACGCATCGGGCGAAGCCGACGTTGCAGGCGCGTTAGGATAAAAGAAGACTATTACATCATGACCGATGCGGCCCGAACGAAAAGTTCCATTCGTGTAATCGCCCACCATTGTTATGCTAGCGGTGGCGGCTGGTCCGTTTACTGTCAGCGTACCGCTCGAAGTATCGCCGCTATAGCTTACCGAGAAATGTCCGGATCTGGCATCCCCCAACCCAATAAAGACAAGCTCGTCAGAGTTGGCCGTGCTGAATCCGGTGATGCTGCCCGTGAAGTGAAGCGGGTCCGTGAACGTCAAATCCTCGGACTGACCGGAAAAAACGATGTTCGATGAAGAAGGCGCAGCCAAGGTGAGACTGGCGCCTGGGTCGAGATTGATCGTACTCCAATTGGCTGCTGCGCCACCAAGCGTGACGCCATCTGAGATATCAAGCACGATCGGCCCGGAGAATTGTCCCCGAAAATTGCTTTCTTCGATCGTGACCGTCGCGGAAGCGCCAGTGTTCTCAATCGTTCCCTTGCCATAGAGCTGGGAAAATGCGCTCGAAAACCCAGCGATATCGAGTTTCGCGCCTTGATCTATAGTGAGAGATCCCCATGTGTAGGGATAAAAATGATCGTATTGATTGGCACTATCGAGAAGCATTTGAAAACCGCTATCGCCGGCACGCAGCGTGCCGCCCGCGACGGTGATATTGTGTGCGCTTGACGTGTCCTCGCTTGAGTCGCTCGGCGTATTCCAAACGACGATGCCCCTGGCGGTGGAGCTGCCGAAGACCAGTGAAGCCTGTGATTCAAGCGTCCAGCCCGCGCCCGTATTGAGCGTCAACGTCGTTCCATGTGCCGCAGAAAATGTCGTCGTTCCATTAAGCGTCAATTGATAGGATAAAGCTTCCGTCGCTGTTCCCATCAATTGTCCGCCACCAGGCAATGTTAAGGGACCAGTCCCCAAAGCATCGGGGTCGCCTATCTTCAATATTCCGCCGTTGAGCGTTGTGCCGCCGCTATACGTGTTGATCGTTTTCAGTTCGATCGTGCCGCTGATAACGTCAAGCGTGCCGGTGCCGGAGATCGGTTGATTCAAAACCAGTGTCGACGGCCCGGTGCGTTCGACGAGAATGCTTCCGTCATTGACGATGTTTCCGTGCACCGCCCCATTGCCTTGCAGGGTCAGCGACCCGCCATTACTGATGGTCAAGCCATTTGCAATCGATCCATTGTCCGTGACATCGATGATCGCATTGTCGCCGGAGGTCACATTACCCGCGACAATTGCAGCTCCCATAACATCCAGCGCGGCGCCGTTGCCCACGATAACGTCGCCGCTTATCGATCCTGTGCCGCCGAAGATAAGCTCAGCGCCGTTATCGACGGTCGTGCCGCCCGTATACGTATTTGTGCCCGACAGTTGTAGTTGATGGACAACAGTCAGCGCGACCCCACCGCTAATGTTGCCGGAGAAATTGCCGTTTTCGATAGTGAGTGCGCTGCCCGCGCTTGAAGCAATGTTTCCGCCGCCGAGAAGTTCGTTGATCGTATCCGCATAACCGCCAATGCCGAGCGTTGCGCCTCCGGCGATATTCACGGCGTTGGCCGTGTTCAAAACTTCACCGAGGCTTCCATTGCCGTCGCGCAGCGTACCGTCGTTAACATTCACCCCGAAACCGGCATTGCCGTTATTATCAAGGCCGAACGTCACCGGCGCCCAAACAACGACGCCATCATCGCCCGTCTGTCCGAAATCGATGAAGCCGCCGCTGTTCATATCGATGACGGTGTTGCTGGTGAGCCTCACAGTATCGCCGTCGCCCGCCGCCATCGTGAACGAACCGCCGGTTTTGAGGACGTTAGAGAAGTTCTCATTTGCCGTGCCCACGAGCGTGCCGCCATCGATTGTGAGCGCAGATGTCCCCAGCGCCGCCGAATTCCCCAATTCCAGCGTTCCGCCAACGAGCTGCGATGCGCCGCCGAAACTGTTCGCGCCGTTCAAAATGACGGTTCCGGAATCGAGCGTAAATCCGCGTTTCAGCGTAAGGTTGTCGCCGGAATCTTCGGAAAGCGTCGCGCCTGATGCATCCACGAACAGCGAACTTGCGGTATCAGACGATGAAATGGTGATGGTATAGGCGCCGCTCGCGTTGATGACGGCAGTCGTCGCCGCTGTCGGCACGCCCACCGACCAGTTGCCTGCATCGGTCCAGTCGCCGCTGACAGGGTTGGTCCAGATCGTGTTGGTCATTGGCGTTTCCTTTCGGGCGGGCGTGAATATTGGATTTGGATTGTGGGCTGCTCTGGTGACGGTAGTGCAATGACCAATGCTTGACCATTGCGGTGCCCCGTGATTGGATAAGAACAAAGGGGAAACGATCATGCCCGCAGACGGTTATCTCGACTATCTCGAATTGCCCGCGCGCGATGTGGCGGCGATGAAGAAATTCTTTGCGGCGGCGTTCGGGTGGAGCTTTGTCGATTACGGGCCGGATTATGTGGAGTTCGATTCCGGCGGGAGCAAAGGCGGATTGAATGCGGAGCGCAAACCGGCGGCGAGCGGCGGCGCGCTTGTCGTGCTTTATGCGAACGATCTCGATGCGATGGAAACAAAGGTCGCCGGCGCGGGCGGCGAGATCACCGAACATCATTCTTTTCCCGGTGGACGGAGGTTCCATTTCCGCGATCCAGGCGGCAATGAAATCGCGGTCTGGTCGGACAAATAAAGCACAATATTCGCGGGCATTTGCGTAGGGATCGCGCCCCTAGCCCCACCCCGTGCGCCATGCCACAGTGTTGCGGGGACAGGCCGCGCCGCCGGGCGCGCGAACGCTGGGAACACATATGGACATGCAGGCCGCGCCGATCGGCGAACAGGATCTCA
>DATCEI010000256.1:0-10470 GCA_036510185.1 Rhizomicrobium sp.
ACGCCAGCTGTGGCGTTCCGGCCATAGAGCGTCCCCTGCGGGCCGCGCAGCACTTCAGCTTGCGAAAGATCATAAAATTCCTGTTCGAAGAAATGATTGCGGATGAACGGAATGTCGTTCAATGCGACCGCAACGGCCGGATCGGTCGTCACCGAAATGGCTTGCGTACCGATGCCGCGTAACTGAATCGAATAGCCGGAAAAATTGGTTTTTGTGAAGGTCATGTTCGGAACCTGCTTGATGAGGTCCGGTCCGCCCGCTGTTTGCGTCGCGGTCAATTGTTCCTGGGACAATGCGGTAATCGAAATTGGAATATTCTGCACGTCGCCGCCGATTTTCGACGACGTGACGGTGACTGTTTCGAGCGATGCTCCCGAAGCCGACGGCGCGGGAGCCGCCGCCAGATGCATCGAAGGCTGTTCGTCAAACGCCTGATTATCGTGGACAATGCCTATGAGGCCAGAGGGATCACGGCTCGGCTTGAAGCCCGTTCCTTTCAGGACGCGCAGCAGGGCGCTCTGATCCGTCATATCACCCTTCACGCCATTTGTATGCGCGCCCTTTAGCGCCTCGCCCGAGACGATCAGCGAAATTCCCGTTTGCTGCGTGTAGGCATCAAGCGCCGTGGCAAGGTCGCCACTCGGTATGTTGAAGTTTTTCGCGAAACCATCTGTCGCGGAAACAGCTATGCAGACGAATAGCAACACCGCAGATATACGTACGCGCATTTCCAGTTCCCCCGTCAGAGACGCCACGTGAAAGGCATCCGTTTTCGACAAACGTAAAGTCAGCGTGAGATCACAAATTCCGTTCCGCGTTTTTCAACACGCAATCCGAGTGCGCCGGTTGTAACTCGCACAAAGGCTTGAATGCCCTGGGTGGGAATCGTGCCGTAAATTGTGCGGTTGGCTATCGAAGCGTCAGCTATGACAAGTTTCTCGTCATTGTAGCGATTGATTTCAGCAACGGCTTCGTAAAGCGGCGTATATTTGAAAACGAGAAGACCACGTCGCCATGCGATATCGTTTGAAAGCTCGGCAGCCGATTTTCTCGAAACCGATAGTGACGTTGCACTTGCCGTCGCGACATCACCTGGCGCCAGATCCACGGCTTGCTGTTTTGCCCCGGCAAAGGATTCAACCCGCGCGCGGCCCTCCAGTAGGGAGACCTGAATTTTTCCTTCGCTCGCACGTATCGCAAAAGCTGTCCCAAGATCAACGATGCGATGTCCGGCGGCCATAACGACAAAAGGATTTTTGGCGTCATGACGGACCTTGAAGTAGGCCTCGCCGCTCACCAATTCGACACGTCTGTGCGCGTTATCGATGCGCGAGCGCAATACCGTGTTGGTGTTGAGATCGACTTCCGTTCCATCCGCAAAGGAGAGAACCCGGTGGCCACCCAACGATGTTTGAAAAACGCTTTCATGTGACTGAAATAAATATGCCCAAGTAGCGGCGCCTATGAGCGACGCAATCGCAGAAACCGCGACAGCATTTCTGGCGGAGGCCCAAAAACTTCTACGGGAAGCGGCAGTATCGCGCTCTGGCTTATGCAGCGCAGAAAGCCTTTCGCTGCGGGACCAGGCGCCTTCAAGTCTCCAATAGGCGATTTCATGCGATGGCGACGCCGCAAGCCAGAGATCGAAATCGGCCTGATCTTCTTCCCGCCACTCCCAAAAGCTTCGCCGCCTGAACCACATCACCGCTTGCGCCTCAACGGCTTCTGCGTCAGCCGTGATTGCAAGTTGCCCTGCGTTTTCACTCATGGCTTCTTCCTTGGATCTGGCGGCAGCGCATAAAGCATCTCTGCGAGAGTGCGGATGCCGCGGTCGAGATAATGCGAAACGGCCGATTCAGATATGTTCATGCGGCTTGCTATTTCGCGGCCAGAAAGGCCTTCGATGCGCGCCAGCACGACGGCTTCGCGATAGCGTGGCGAAAGACGATCCAAAGCAGATTGAAGGGCGCGCAACTCATCGCGCGCGATAAGTGTTCGATCCTGCCCCGGCGCCGACGACGCCATATCCAGCGCATCCATATCCGCAACGGCGTCGATCGGAACGACTTGCGACCGGCGCACGCGGTTGATCAGCAAATTGCGCGCGACCTTGAACAGAAACGGTCGCACGGGATCCGGGCGGCTGACTTTCGCCGCCTCATACATGCTGACATAGATGTCCTGCCTCAGATCCGCGAGGTCACTTTCATTGCGCCAATTGCGGTGGAGGTATTGCATGAGCGCCGCTTCCAAAGGAAAAACCTCTCGAATGAACCAATCCGCAAGCTCGGGCCTGGTCATGCAGGCGCCCTGCCGGTCGCGACCGGTCTCTCCGCGGTGTGGTTCGAAGGTTTCAGTCATCCTGCCCCGACGTCTCTGAGACGCATGTCTCGAGGACCTCGCAAGCTTAAACAAATGAGGGGGGATGAACTTGACGCCGCCGAAAAGAAAAATCGGCGGCGCCCAGAACGGCATATCTCAGCAATTTAATTGCTGTCTATAGGCGATCACCCGCGAACTTATTCAGCTGTTCGACGCCACGCAGAACAAATGCAGCAAAAACAGCTTCCGCCACTGGACGAGGCAGACCACGGTCCCGATGCAAATGAAGGCGGCAGTCGGTTACCCGCCTATCCCCACACTGACCGTAGCGAACGGGCCGTAAAAGCCAATGTTTTCTCTCTTCGCCGCATCGATACCGCCGTCCATCGCGCCAAAGAAGAAATCGGCGCGATAGCCTGCGCTGACTTTGAAATTCTCGACGTGGAAGGATAGCCCGGCAAACCCGCCGACATTGGGCACGACCACGGTACGTACACGTGTGTGATCTGGCGTGGCTGGTCCTTGAAAGGTGACCGGGCGCGACACATTCGCTGTCGGATGTTGAGTACTATACCTTTCCGTCGTCTGATGATGCGTTTTGACTTTCTGTCGTCCGAACAGCACAGCGGCATTCAGGCCCCAATCGAATGTGAGTTCGCCGTCTTTCGCATTTCCGACAAATGGCGAAGAAGCGCTCCAGGAAATAGAAGGCCCAATACCGTGGAAACTGCGCGTGGCGCTGAGACTCGCCGCGTTGCTGTGATAAGGCTGGGCACTCGGCCATTTTTGATGCGTTACACCGGCACTGGGATAGCTTAGATATTTGTATAGACGATGCCAGTCGGGATCAGATTTCAAAGCGATGTTTGTTTTGGAGCTGAACTGCGCATAACGAACACCGAAACCAAAAACGGACGATCCGCCGTTGTTGCCGAACATGCCAAGTCCGACATCCTTACCGACCTGAAAGTCCAGGATGATGTGGCTTTCCTTGTTGTTGACGGTCGTGTCGGCAAACTTGTTTGCATATGCGGGGAAGGAATAGAAGTGGGTGTATCCGGAGAAAAAGACACCCGTCGAAAACGATTTCGGATAAGATTGTTGATGAACGCTCTTTTTGCTCGTCGAGCGGCCATAACGGATGGAGGCCGAGAAAACCCAGTCGGAGTCTTCCGGCTGAAACGAAAGCTTCCCCGTTTCATCGACACTGTAGAGCGGCAATCTCTCGAATTTCTGCGACGGCGAGAACATCGACGGCCGCGCCGGTGAATTCGGAAATACCGGCGCAAACGCCTCCTGCCCGTCATCCAAACGGCTCAATTGTCCGCCCAGTTCGATCCAGAGCGTCGGGCGATCGCTGTCATCGTCGGCCACGGCCGCGCCTGCGCCGAAGCCAATCAACGCAATTGCCGATACCGTCGTCAGAAGCTGCCAGCGGAAACCTGTCCGTCCGTCGCGCGCATTTGTGAACTCGCTCATGGTTTCCCCCTACCAGTTCTTCGTGATGCGGATGCCGATCAGTTTGGGATCGGTCAGGAACACATTGGTCGTAAGACCGCTATCGTCGCTATTCAGGAAGTCGCCGGTGATGGCGGTGGTGTTGAAGACATTCTTGTCATAGAGCATCACCTGCCAGCCGTTCTGGTTGGTGAAGATCAGCGTGACGTTGACATTGGTATAACCACGCAACCGATCGTAAGGATTATCGTTGAACACCCGCGCCCAGGAATAATCCTGCCAGTAATAATCGCCGCGTAAAGTTCCCGCCCAATCCGTCGTCAGCGGCAGCGTGTATTGTGCGCCGAATGACACCGTGAACGGTGGTGCGTTGGGCAGTTCGTTGCCGCTTAAATCCTTGTCGAAGCCCTGCCCATTGTTGGGGGCCGGACCGACATCCTTTCCAGTCACTGGGTCAATATTCTGACCCGTATAGGGATCGCCAGGCGTTCCGGCGCGTGGATCGAAGCCGGGATAATCGGGAACCGGGTATCCTTGGGCCACACCAGGATACGGCACGTAAGGTTGGAATGTCTCGGGGTCACGGCCCACATTGTACGCTTCGGTGCACGCCATATTGAGGCCACTCGCGGTGTAGCCATTGATGTTCACCGTCTGCAACAATGTCGTGACGACATAGACCGGAAGCACGCAGTTCGAGGCCTGCGTGACAAACGGCTTGACGACCATCCAGCCGGGATGATTGACCAGATCGGCGCGATCGATGAGATCGACGGATTGGGATCCTTTAGCGAGCGCGGTATCTTCCCAACCGCCGGCGAAATTGAACCGAAGGCCGGCAAGAGGCTCCCATGTCGACTCCACTTCCGCGCCTTTTACGTGCGCGTCGAAATTGTCGTTGATGGACGTACGGTCAACGATGCGCGATATCTGATAGTTCTCGTAATTGTAGTAGAAGACATCCGCATTGAATGTCAGCGCGCCGTCGAACAACGTGTTCTTCGAACCGAGTTCGAACGCATCCACGAATTCGGGCTTGAACGTCAGAGGATGGATCGGATTCGTGACCTGACCGGAATCATGACCGAAAGTCAGCAACGCCGCTCCGGGCGGGTTGGCGCCGCCTGCTTTATAGCCGTGTGAATAGGTGGCGTAGATCAGAGTCTGATCGGTGAAATCCAGCTTCGGTGTCCAGTTGACTGCGGCGCGCCCCGTGAACTGGTCCCATTGTTGGTTCACGACGCCGGAACTGGGATAGCCATACCCCGGCACCAAAAGCTCGCTCGGTATCAATGTGAAATGCTTCTGATCCTCGGTCCAGCGCAGACCGGCAGTTAGCTTCAGATCGCGGAGCACGTCGTAATAGGCTTCACCAAACCCGGCATAGGAATTGAGTGCGTACGGATTCTGGCTCAGGAAATAATTGTGACCTTTATTGTTGAGGCTGGTGAGCGGGTTGGGATCGAGATAAATGCACCCGAAACGCTCACCGGCGCCAATATCATTGTTGTGAGGGTCGTTCAGATTGACGTTTGTGAATCCCCCGGTCAGGCAATTCGAATTGTCCGAAACACCCGGATTCCACGGCAGAGTTTGCATTTCCGTTGGTGTTGTACCCTGTGTCCAACGATAGGCCGCCATGGTCAGTGTATTGATAAACACGTAGTAGTTTTCTTCTGTCTCGTAGTGGAGATAATTGCCGCCGATGCTGAAATTGAGTGGTCCGCCGAAATGCGAGGCAAGCCGAAATTCCTGACTCAATTGCCAAGCCTTCTCGTCCGACAGATCCTGGGCGACGAGCCGATCGCTGCAGCCTAGTTGCGGATCGCAATAAACACCGTCCGGAATACACTGATACGTAACACCGCTGGCGCCGGGAGCTAAGGGGTTTGGCGCTTCGGTGTTCACATACGCACCGGGCAATGGTTTGCATGCGGTGCCGATAGCCAGTCCCTGACATTCTTCACCGTTATTTCGACAATGCCCTAGACCATTTGGGTCAGGCGAAACGATGTAAGTCCCATTGGTATCGTAGCTCGTGTAGGGCATGCCTTGGGGAGTTGTATAGAAGAAAGCCCCCTCAGCCGTATTGACCCGGTTATAATCTTCCGTGGACCACAGGAAATCCTGATTGAATCCCGTTTGCGATGTCGCTGTCAGCGTAGGAGATATGGTATAGTCTGCATTCAGCTCGACAGTGTCGTTTTTCGCTTTATAAATCGGGTTCAAAGCGGTTTCGATAACCCGCAAATTTCGGGATTGGGTTGTGCTCGCGTAGGGATCGAAGTTGGCATAGTTTCCCCAAACCGGCACACCTTTGTTTCCAAGCGGTTCGTAATAAGGCAGCGAGTCACCATTCACGACTTGGAACGCATCGGCGGAATAGAGAGAACTGGGCAGACAACCTTGAGTCAGATAGGGGCCCGACGAATAGGCAGCGATGAAAGAATTGCCAACCGGCACGCCTCTGACCTCCGTTGGAGTGGGGTCGGTTTTGCAGAGCTGTTTGGCTGTACGCATACGATCATCGTCTTCGGAGAAATGCTCCCAGACGAGATAAGCCTGAAAGTTTTCGGTCGGTTTGAAGCCCAGCGTCATACGGCCCGACCATAGATCACGGCCATCGACACGTTGGTTGTCCAAGGCGTTGAAGGAATAACCCTGCCGCTTGGTCCACTCGCCCGCGATACGTAGATCGACACGGTCATCGACAATCGGAATGTTGATCATGCCCTCAAAGCGCCGGTTGCCGTAATTGCCAATGTCGGCGGATGCCATCGCTTCGAATTGATCAGTGGGCTTAGCAGAGGTTAGGTTGACAACGCCTGCCGTCGCGTTGCGGCCATAAAGCGTGCCCTGCGGGCCGCGCAAAACCTGTACCTGACTGACATCGTAGAATTCCTGTTCGAAGAAATGATTGCGAATGAACGGCGTGTCGTTGAACGCAACTGCTACGGCAGGATCAGTCGTCACCGAAATCGCCTGCGTGCCGATGCCGCGCAGCTGAATCGAATACCCGGAGAAATTGGTTTTCGTGAATGTCATGTTCGGCACCTGCTTGATCAGGTCCGGACCGCCTGCTGTTTGCGTGGCTGTCAGTTGTTCTTGGCTCAGCGCGGTAATCGAGATCGGAATGTTCTGAACATCACCGCCGATTTTCGAGGACGTGACAGTGACGGTTTCAAGCGACGCACCAGACATCGCGGGCGCCGATGCAGCGGCGGTATTCATCGTCCGCAGATCGCTGCCCGCCTCTCCCGACCGGCCGTCAGGCACGACGGCCAGCACGCCGGATTCGTTTCGGACGACGAATCCCGATCCCGCCAGAATCCGGAAAAGCGCCTGATCGGGCGACAATTCGCCTTTCACGCCTTTGGAATGGACGCCTTTGATCGCATCCTCCGAAACAATGAGATGCACGCCCGTTTGCGAAACATATGTGTTCAACGCGGTTTCCAGGTCGCCGCCGGGAATGTTGAAGGTCTCGGCCACGGCCACCGACGCGAACCACACCATGCCCACAGCTGCGGCAAGCGCAAATTTGAAATTGATCATATTCCCCCCGTTTCTCATCGATACCGAATACCTTTACGCCCTGCTCCGCTTCAACCGTCAGCGCGAGATCACGATCTCGTCGCCATTATTCTGGACATTCACGCCCAACACGACATGTGCAACATGTCCGAACAGCTTGACGTTGTTGGACGGAAACGTGCCGTTGATCTGGAGCCGCGCGGCATCGGCATCCGCGATGACAATTTTTTGGGCGTTATAGCGGTTAATCTGCTGCGCCGCGTCAGCGAGCGTCGTGTGGAAGAAAACAAGCACGCCCCGCCGCCACGCCAAATTGTTTTCCAGTTCCCGTGGCGGTTTTTTCACAACCGTCACCGAATTCGCCGTTGCCACCAGAACATCGCCCGGTATGAGCAGAGCGGTTTGAGGCGATTGTGCGCCGGTCTGTTGGAATTCCGCGCGGCCTTCGACAAGTGAGACTTCGACCCGCGCCGCATCGCGCCGAATTACAAATTTCGTTCCAAGATCGGTGACACGATGATTTCCCACCATCACAACAAATGGATGTGCAGAATTGTGCTTTATCTCAAAGAATGCCTCTCCCCTGTCGAGCGACACCGTTCGGCGGTCATCGGCAATGCGCAGCGCCGTGTCGGTATTCAGCTCGACCTTCGAGCCGTCGGCAAGAGTCAGAAATCTGTGTCCGCCAACCCCCGTTGCCACGCTTTGATCGCCGGGCGCCAGTAAGTAGTTCGCGCCGACAGCACCCAGCAATCCCACAACAATCATTGCAGCCACGATCTTCACCGCTGCCGGCACGACACGCCAAATCCGGGCTTTGTTTTCGCGCACCGCCGGACGCAACACCGAAAGCTTCGCCGCTTCGGCCCACGCCGCTTCCAGTCGCCAGTACGTTGCGCGATTTGCGTAAGATTCCGCCAGCCATGTATCCAGCTGGGCCTGATGTTCCTCGTTCCAATGACCGGCATTGGCGCGCGCAAGCCAGCTTGCGGCTTGCGCCTTGATCTCTTTTGTGCGCGAAGCGGAGGCGGCCGACGGTAATTGCTCGCTCACATCTCACTCCCGATATGCTCGCCGTAAATCATGTCTGCGAGAACGCACATGCCTTGCGCCACATAATTGGCAACCACCTGTTCGGAGATGCCCATACGCTGGGCGATCTCTCGTTGGGATAGACCTTCGATTCGCTTCAGAACGATCGCCTCACGGCAGCGCGGCGGGAGATGATCCAGCGCCGCCTGCAATCTGCGAAGCACATCGCGCGCGAAAACATTGCGGTCCGGACCAGGTTCGTCCGCGGCATACCCCAACATATCGAGATCGGAAACTATTTCGATCGGGACGATGCTCTCTTTCCGGAGGCGGCTGATCAAAAGATTGCGCGCGATGGTGAACACAAACGGCTTTGCACGTTCCGGAATATCGCTATCGGCCGCCTTGAGAACATGTTCGTAAACATCCTGCCGGAAATCCTCCAGATCGCTCCTGTTGCGCCAGTTCTTCTGCAGGAAATGCATCAACATCGCCTCCAGCGGCAGCACTTCATGAACGAACCAGGCCTTCGCCCGCGCCGCAGCCAACGGCCCGCCCATTTGGCTCGCATTGGTGTTCTCGTTGCTGGTATCCGGCGGTTTCTCGGCCATGCCTGCCTATTTCCTGCCGTGCAGGGTCAGAGGTACACACATAAGACGCGGGGCGCGCGCCAATATAACGTACCGCTCCGGAGAAAATTTTGAATATTTCCTCCAGCCAGCAGGGGCCGGATTTTCGCCGCAACAATGTTTTACCGGGGAGCGGCGGCGCGCAACGTCTGATGGCGCAGAAAAGGAATAGAAAAAAGGCAGCGGTCTCTGCCGCTGCCTGAATGAAAGAGACTCTCGTTCGCTGAAGTCCCGCCCTACCCGCCTATGCCAACGCTGACCGTGGCGAAGGGGCCATAGAGCCCGACATTTTCTTTCTTCGCCGTATCGATACCGCCATCCATGGCGCCAAAGAAGAAATCGGCTCGATAGCCGAACTTGACCTTGGCATTCAAATAACGAAACGAAATCCCGGCGAAACCACCAACATTCGGGATCGTCACATTACGCGCACGGTTTTGATCCGCGGGCTTATTGGTATAACCGCCTATCTTCGATGGGTAAAAGCCGCCCGGATAATCATAGAGAGTTTTGCCTGTCGTCTGATGATGTACGCGCGCGCGCTGCCGCCCGAACAGAATTGCCGCGTTTACACCCCAATCAAACGCGAGCGTTGCACTTGAACCATTTCCGGCGAAGGGCATGGACGCATCCCATGAAAGCGCCGGTCCGATAGCAGTCACACCGCGCCTTGCCTGAATGAAGGCGGTGTTGCTTTTAAAATATACGGAATGAATGCTGAGGTGGCCCGGCGTGCCTACATTCGCGCCGGAGCGATACATCGGCCTCGCATGCATAGTGGCACGAGAGCTCGACGTGAACTGCGCAAACCGCACGCCCGCACTGACAATCGATGTGCCCCTGCTTCCAAACATTCCTAGTCCAACGTCTTTTCCAGCCATAAAATCGAGTAACAGGTGAGAATCACTGACCTTATTCTGGCCATCGGAAAAACGGACCACGGGCCTGCCGGTTTCCGTAACGGGAAAGCCGGCAAAAGTCTGATAGGTTAAGTGCGCAGTCTGATAATGCAAATGCTTTGCAAGATTGGCGCGGCCATATCTTGCGGACGCAGAGAACGACCAGCTTGAGCCGCGCGGCTCGAACGTGATTTTACCTTCTTCTCCCAAGCTATAGAGCGGCTGTTTCTGCGCACCTTCCAGCGGGGCGACGACACCAGGTCTCGCCGTTTCAAAAAATGGCGGCGCAAATATGGTTTGCGAATTATCGATACGTTCGATTTGACCGCCGAGTTCAATCCAGACAAGAGGCTGGCCGGTGTCATCCTCCGCCGCAGCAACGACACTCGAGACTGTTAGCGCGACAATCGAGACTGTACCAAACAGAAGCTGCCTGAAATCGCGTTCGTTGCGGCCGGCATTGGATAATTCGCTCATTGCTCCCCCTTACCAATTCTTCGTGACGCGGATGCCGATCAGTTTGGGATCGGTCGTGAATATGTTGGTCGTCAGTCCACTGTCATCGCTGTTCAGGAACGCGCCGGTGATCGCCGTCG
>DATCEI010000257.1:0-4376 GCA_036510185.1 Rhizomicrobium sp.
AGGCCTTCCACGACGAAACGCTGCCCGCAGACGGCGAGAAGGTGGCGCATTTCTGCTCGATGTGCGGGCCGAAATTCTGCTCGATGAAAATCAGTCAGGAAGTCCGCGATGCCGCGCGTGGAAACAACGACTCCATGTCCACCGCCGAAATCCGCGCCGCCATGGCGAAGAAGGCGGAGGAGTTTCGCGAGCATGGTGGGGAGATTTATCTGCCGAAGAGCGCGGCGGAGTGACAGTTATCCCGCTCGTTTTTTGGGATTTCTGACCCGCGGTTTTTGGCTGAATCTTCCCGTGCGCGCATCTCGATCCAGCGCCAAATAGGCAATCGCGCCGGAGCGACTGAGCGACAGTTCTTTCGCGGTGCGGTCGAGTGCTTCGAGCGCAGCGCCGGGCAGAGAAATGTTCACGCGCACTGGTTCCTCTGTCATTTCGACGGGGATCAAGAGCCGAGCCTTTTCTTTCACCTCGCGATCATGCGGGATTTCGTCGGGCGCACGCGCGTCCGAGATCGCATCGCCATATTCCTGCGATAGTGCAACATGCGCTTGCGCGGCGGTGAAGGCATTTGCCGCCGCTTCTTCCACGGTTCGACCGAAGCTCGTGCAGCCTGGGAGATCGGGGAAGAACACGCCGAAACCGCCCGCTGCTTTCTCGATAATTGCCGTATAGAAGCGCTGCATCGTCTTACCTCAATTTCACGCCGCTCTGCCGCTCAATACTTTTGAGCGTTCCGGGCGGCATATCCTTTACCGGATGCGGAACGGTCACTGTGCCCGGCCGCCCAGCATGGCGGAAATGATGATGACTGCCTGTCGTGCGCGCGAGATGCCAGCCGGCCCTTTCAAGCAGGCGAATGATGTCGCGGCTGGAAAGGCTTTTCGCCATTCCGATTTAGTATACACAAATTATGTGTATAAGCAAGCCTACCTCAACCCGCGCTGCCCCGACACGGCGTTGTAGATCAGCAGCACGACAATCGCGCCGATGATCGCCACGAACATCGAGGTGAGGTTGAACGCGAATGAATCGAAATTCGTCAGCCTCTGAAAGATCAGCCCGCCGACGATGGCGCCCACGAGCCCCAGCGCCGTATTGACGAAGAATCCTTCGCCGCGCCGATTGACGATCCGCGACGCGATGAACCCCGTGATCAACCCGAAAAACACCCAGCCCAGTATCGACATGGCAAATCCCTCAACCCTTCCGCCCAAAGATGGGAATGCGCGCCCGTTCGCGCAAGGCCCTACATCGTGACAACGATCTTACCCTGCGCCTTGCGGTCGGCGAGCATGCGGATGGCCTCGCCGGCACGGGCCAGCGGGAAGCGCGCGGAAATATGCGGCTTGATCTTGCCTTCCGCGATCCAGCGCATCAGTTCGGCGATGTGTTCCTGATTGCGTTTGGGATCGCGCGCGGTGAATGCGCCCCAGAACACGCCGACAAGGCTGCAGCTTTTGAGTAGCGTCAGGTTCAGCGGCACGCGGGGAATTTCGCCCGCCGCGAAACCGATCACGAGATAGCGACCGTCCCAATTCATGGCGCGGATGGCGGGTTCGGCGTAGTCGCCGCCGACGGGATCGTAGAGTACGTCCGCGCCGCGCCCGCCCGTCGCGCGTTTGATGGATTCAGAAAATTCCTTCTGCTGATCGCGCGTCAGCGATCCGGAGGGATAGACGAAGCCTTCATCCGCGCCATGCTTTTTCGCCAGCGCCACTTTCTCTTCGCTCGATGCGCCCGCGATCACGCGCGCGCCCATCGCCTTGCCGATTTCCACGGCCGCCAGCCCTACGCCGCCTGCCGCGCCCAGTACGACGAGATTTTCGCCGGCCTTCAGCAATGCGCGATCTTTCAGCGCGTAATGCGAAGTTCCATATGTCAGGATCAGCGCCGAGCCAATTTCGAAATCCAGCGCGTCGGGCATGGGGATGCAGCGGCTTGGGTCAGCCGCGATCTCCTCTGCCATGCCGCCGCTGCCGACCGATGCGATCACGCGGTCGCCCGGCTTGAAGCGCGTCACGCCCGCGCCCACCTCTTTCACCACACCCGCCACTTCCGCACCCGGCGCGAAGGGAAGCGGCGGCTTGAACTGATATTTGTTCTCGATGATCAGCACGTCGGGGAAATTTACCCCGCACGCCTTCACGGAAATCACGATCTGGCCGGCATCCGGCTTGGGGCTGGGCAATTCGGTCAGTTTCAGCAGTTCGGGCGGGCCGTATTCCGTGCACAACATGGCCTTCATGCGAGGTCTCCGTGGGATGGCTGTCGGGCGGACCATAGGCAAGCCGCGCCCGCCCGCCAAGACCGGGCCTGATTTCCGCGCGCGGGCGTTCTATACTGGAATCGGAGGGCGCGCATTCAGGGAGTTCACGATGAAAAAGCTGCTCGCTTTGGCCGCCTTGGCCGCAACCTTCGCCACCCCCGCAATGGCCCAGAACGCCTGCCTCCGTGTCGGCGAGATTTACGACTGGAAGGCGATGGGTGACCGCACCGTGATTGTGGAGGACAATTTCCACCAGAAGTTCAAGCTCGATCTGCTGGGCGATTGCACGGGGCTTACGTTCAAACTGTCTCTCGCATTCATTTCGCCGGGCAGTATGGCGATTTCCTGTGTGAGCCCCGGCGATAGCGTCGCGTTCCGTCAAAGTCCGGCGGGGCCGCAGAATTGCCCGATCAAAGCGATCAGCGTGTACACGCCAGCAATGGAAAAGGCAGACAAGGAAGCGGCTGCCGCGAAGAAGGCCGCCAACTAGATTGTCGCATCGGCGAGAGCGGCAACAGGGCGGCGTTCGCCCACGATTTCACCGCGCGTGCTGGTGATCGGCGCGCGGAGTATTTCGCGGGCGCGTTTGTCGTCGCTTAAGACCCCAAGTTTATCAAGCAACGCCGCAATCGTAGTTTCCGCCGCGCGGCCCGCGCCATCGTCGATTTTCAGTGAAATGCCGAGGCCGAGTTCGGGAATAATGGCTGCGTAAAACCCTTCCGCGCCTGTTTTAACGGCAACGCCATTGCACGCACGCATGAGAATGGCGCAGGCGCGTCCGGTGCCAGAAACCAGTTCGGGATGCGCCATCATCGCGTTGACAATGCGTGTTGCGGCTTCTTTGCGCGGCGAAGCGAGCGACGAGGGATCAGCGAATTTCGCCAACGCTCGCGCGAAGGCGGAAAGCGGCAACGCAAAATTGGGTGCCGCGCATCCATCCACGCCCCAGGGTAGATCGCTCACGCCCGACAATTCCGAGAGCGTCGTAGCGACCGCCTGCTGCACAGGATGATCGATATGCTCGTAACCTTCCGTCGCGATATTCCAGTGCCGTGCGACGGTGAGGAAGCCCGCGTGCTTGCCGGAGCAATTGTTGTGCAGGCGTGTTGGCCGCTCGCCCGCGCGGATCATGGCTTCCCATGTCGGCTCGTCGCGCGGTGGATGCGCGACGCAGGCGAGATCGCGCTCGCTGCATCCGATGCGTGCGAGCCATGCCGTCACGCGCGTCGTATGCATCGGTTCGCCGGAATGGGAGGCGCAGGCGAGCGCGATTTCTTCATCGCCGAGGCCGAACGCATCCGCCGCACCCGATTCGACCAGCGGCAGCGCCTGCACGGGCTTCAGTGAGGAGCGGGGGTAGATGGGCGACTCGATATCGCCCAGAGCGAACCGCAATGCGCCGCTGGCATCCGCAATCGCGATTGCGCCTCGATGGATGCTCTCGACCAGCGGCCCGCGCGTGACCTCGACAAGGATGGGATTTGCCATGGCGGCACGTTACCTCTTGCCGCGCGCCAGAGACAGGGTAGCTTGCGGGCCGGGCGAACGGGGTTGGGCAATGCGCGGTTATTTCGCGGTGGGCGTGGACGGCGTGTCGAAGGCGATGAACCTCGGCAATCTGCTGCGCATTTCGCACGCATTTGGCGCAAGCTTCTTTTTCACGGTCAACGCGCAGGTGCGCATGGCTGACGCGCAATCCGATACGTCGAAGGCTGAAGACAACATCCCGCATTACAAATTCCGCGAGGCCAGCGAATTTCGCCTGCCCGTGGGTTGCCGTCTGGTCGGCGTGGAGATTACGGAGGGTGCGGTGGAGTTACCGCGCTTTCGCCACCCCACGCGCGCGGCCTATGTGTTCGGGGCGGAGCGTATGTCGATCTCGCCGGAGATGCTGTCGCGTTGCGAGTTCATTGTGAAAATCCCTATGCGCTTCTCCATCAATGTCGGTATGGCGGGCGCGATCGTTCTGTATGATCGGCTTATCAGTCTGGGCAATTTTCCGGGGCGGCCCGTGCAAACGGGTGGAGTGCCGGACGAGGTTCTGCCGCCACCGCATGCATGGGGTGCGCCGGTTGTGCGGACGCGATAACTTTTTTAATTTCAGTTATTCCGT
>DATCEI010000258.1:0-9482 GCA_036510185.1 Rhizomicrobium sp.
TGATGGCGCTGGAAGACAAGAACAAGGAAATCGGCCACGACGCCGTGCTGAAACTGATGGCGGCGGTTGACGAATACATTCCGCAACCGGAACGTCCGATCAACATGCCGTTCCTGATGCCGATCGAAGACGTGTTCTCGATCTCGGGCCGTGGCACGGTCGTCACGGGCCGTGTCGAGCGCGGCATTGTGAAAGTCGGCGAAGAAGTCGAGATCATCGGCATCAAGCCGACGAGCAAGACAGTCGTGACCGGTGTGGAAATGTTCCGCAAGCTGCTGGATCAGGGCCAGGCGGGCGACAATATCGGCGCGCTGCTGCGTGGCGTGGAGCGCGAAGGCGTGGAACGCGGACAGGTTCTGGCGAAGCCGGGCTCTGTGACGCCGCACACGAACTTCGTCGCGGAAGCCTACATTCTGACGAAGGATGAAGGCGGCCGTCACACGCCGTTCTTCGGAAACTATCGTCCGCAGTTTTATTTCCGCACGACGGACGTGACGGGCATTGTGAAGCTGCCGGAAGGCACCGAAATGGTGATGCCGGGTGACAACGTGTCGGTTGAAGTGGAACTGATCGTTCCCATCGCGATGGAAGAGAAGCTGCGCTTCGCCATTCGCGAAGGTGGACGCACGGTCGGCGCCGGTGTTGTGGCGAAGATTCTGAAATAAGCGCATTTTGCGAAATCGTTGAGAAGATCGAAGGACTGAAAACAGATGCAAGGCCAGAATATCAGAATCAGGCTCAAGGCCTTCGATCACCGCATTCTCGACAATTCGACGCGGGAGATCGTCAACACGGCAAAGCGCACGGGCGCGCAGGTGCGTGGGCCGATCCCGCTGCCGACGCGCATCGAGCGTTTCACCGTGAACCGCTCTCCGCATGTCGACAAGAAAAGCCGCGAACAATTCGAAATCCGGACGCACAAGCGTCTGCTCGACATCATCGATCCCACACCGCAAACGGTTGACGCGCTGATGAAGCTCGACCTTGCGGCGGGCGTCGATGTCGAGATCAAGCTTTAAGGAGTGAACGTGGTCCGCACCGGCGTTATCACGCAGAAAGTCGGTATGACCCGCCTGTTTTTGGCGGACGGCCGGCATGTGCCCGTCACGGTCCTGAAGCTGGATGGCTGTCAGGTCGTTGCACGGCGCACAGAAGAAAATGACGGCTACACCGCCGTTCAACTGGGTTCGGGTTTTGCGAAACCGAAGCGGCTGACGAAAGCCGACCGGGGACAATTCGCGAAGGCCGAAGTCGAGCCGAAGAAGAAGCTCGCGGAATTCCGCGTCGATGCTTCGAACCTGCTCGATGTGGGCGATGTGATCCTCGCCGATCATTTCGTGGCGGGCCAGAAAGTGGACGTGACCGGCATCACCATTGGCCGCGGTTTTACGGGCGCGATGAAGCGCTGGAATTTCCGCGGCCTCGAAGCCTCGCACGGCGTGTCGATCTCGCATCGTTCGCTGGGCGGCACAGGTGGTCGTCAGGATCCCGGCAAGACGTTCAAGAACAAGAAGATGCACGGCCATTACGGCGACGAGCGCGTCACGACACAGAATCTCGAAGTCGCGAAGGTCGATGTCGAGCGCGGTCTCATCATGATCCGTGGCGCCGTGCCCGGCAGCAAAGGCGGCTGGGTAATGGTGCGCGACGCCGCGAAAGCGCCACGTCCGAAGGAAGCGCCGATGCCTGCCTCCGTGCGCAAGCGCGAAGCGAAGGCTGACGCTGTGGCCGAAACTGAAATCAAGGCGGAGGGCTGAACGTGAAGGCGAAAGTCCTTAACCTCGGATCGGGAAAATCCGGCGACATCGAGCTGAACGATGCGATCTTCGGCCTTGAGCCGCGCGCCGATCTCATCCAGCGCGTTGTCGTGTGGCAATTGGCCAAGCGCCGGTCCGGCCAGCACAAGGTGCTGACGCGCGGCGAGATCAATCGCACGAAGAAGAAAGTCTACAAACAAAAGGGCACGGGTCAGGCCCGCCACGGCGCGCGCTCCGCACCATTGTTTGTCGGCGGCGCGAAAGCCATGGGCCCGGTCACGCACAGCCATGAATTCGATCTGCCGAAGAAAGTGCGCGCGCTGGGTCTGCGTCACGCGCTTTCGGCGAAAGCCAAAGCAGGCGGACTTGTCGTGATCGCCGATGCAAAATCGGATTCGATCAAGACGAAGGAACTGGCCGCGCGTTTCGGCAAGCATGACATCGTGCATGCGCTGATCGTGGACGGCGAGTTCGACAAGAATTTCCAGCTGAGCGCGCGCAATCTTTCGCACATCGAATTGCTGCCCGCGAAGGGCCTCAACGTGTACGACATCATGCGCCGCAACAAGCTGGTGCTGACGGAAGCCGCGGTGAAGATGATCGAGGAGCGTCTGTCATGAGCGTGAATTACGACGTGATCCTCTCGCCGGTCATCACCGAAAAGGCGACGAGATTGACGGAAGCCAATCAGGTTGTCTTTCGCGTTGCGTTGGACGCGACGAAGCCTGCCATCGCGAAAGCGATTGAAGGCCTGTTCAAAGTGAAAGTGATGGCGGTGAACACCGTGCGCGTGAAGGGCAAGAAGAAAGCCTTTCGCGGCCAGCCGTTCAAACGCAGCGACTACAAAAAAGCGATCGTGACGCTCCGCGAGGGCGACCAGATCGATATTACGACGGGATTGTAAGATGGCGCTGAAACAATACAGGCCGACGACGCCGGGCCAGCGCCAATTGGTGCTGATCGACCGCTCGGGCCTTCACAAAGGCGGCCCGGTGAAATCGCTCACCGAAGGCCAGACGAAAGCAGGCGGCCGCAACAACACGGGCCGCATCACCGTGCGCTATCAGGGCGGTGGTCACAAACAGCGTTATCGCATCATCGATTTCAAGCGCCGCAAATTCGATATGCCCGCGAAAGTCGAACGCCTCGAATACGATCCAAACCGCACCTCGTTTATCGCGCTGATCAAATACAAGGACGGCGATCTCGCCTATATCCTCGCGCCGCAGCGCCTCGCAGTCGGTGACACCGTTATCTCCGGCGACAAGGTTGACGTGAAGCCGGGCAATGCGATGCCGCTGTCGGCCATTCCCGTTGGCACCATCGTGCATAATGTGGAGATGAAGCCGGGCAAGGGCGGGCAGATCGCGCGCTCCGCTGGTACGTATGCACAATATCTCGGCCGCGATGCTGGCTATGCGATCCTGCGTTTGAACTCCAGCGAAGTGCGCCGCGTGCCGCTGAACTGCATGGCGACGATCGGTGCGGTTTCGAATCCGGATCATATGAACGAAGTCATCGGCAAAGCGGGCCGCAATGTCTGGAAGGGCAAGCGTCCGCATGTTCGCGGCACGGCGATGAACCCGATCGATCATCCGCATGGCGGCGGCGAAGGCCGCACCAAGGGTGGCCGTCATCCGGTTACGCCATGGGGCAAGCCGACCAAGGGCGGCAAGACGCGCAAGAACAAGCGCACGACGAAATCCATCATCCGTACACGTCACGGAAGGGCGCAAGGGTAATTGAATGACGAGATCAGTTTGGAAAGGTCCATTCGTCGATGGTTATCTGCTGAAGAAGGCAGAAGCCGTGCGGGGCAGCGGACGCAAGGACGTGATCAAGACCTGGTCGCGCCGTTCGACGATCCTGCCGCAATTCGTGGGCCTCACTTTCGGTGTTTACAACGGCCGCAAGCACATTCCCGTGCTTGTGACCGAAGACATGGTTGGCCACAAGCTTGGCGAATTCTCGCCGACGCGCACATTCTATGGCCACACCGGCGACAAGAAGGCGAAGAGGGCAGACTGATGGGCAAGGAAGCTCTCAAGCGCGTGCTCGGCGATACCCAGGCGAAAGCCATAGGCCGCAACATCCGCACGTCTCCGCGCAAACTCAATCTCGTCGCGCAATCCATTCGCGGCAAGAAAGTCGAAAGCGCGCTCAACGAGTTGACGTTCTCGCCCAAGCGCGTGGCCAAGCAGGTGAAGAAGGTTCTGCAATCGGCCATCGCGAACGCGGAAAACAATCACGATCTGGATGTCGATGATCTGGTCGTGACGGAAGCAAGCGTCGGCAAGAACCTCATCATGAAGCGTTTCCATGCGCGTGCACGCGGCCGCGGCGCTTCGATCCATAAGCCGTTTGCCCAGATCACCATCGTGGTCGAGGAAAAACGCGAAGAGAAAAAAGAACCGAAGAAATCCGCGCCGAAAAAGAAACCGGCCGCGAAGAAGGAGAAGGCCTGATGGGTCAGAAGGTCAATCCAATCGGCTTTCGTCTCGGCATCAACCGGACCTGGGACTCGCGCTGGTATGCGGGCAAGCGGGAATACGGAAAGCTGCTGCAGGAAGACATCAAGATTCGCGCGCATCTCTCCGAACGGCTGAAGGCCGCCGGCGTGTCGCGCATCGTGATCGAACGTCCGCACAAGAAGTGCCGCATCACGATTCACTCCGCGCGTCCCGGCGTCGTCATCGGCAAGAAGGGCGCGGACATTGAAAAGCTGAAGAACGATGTCCAGCGGTTCACTAAGGACGAAGTGCATCTGAACATCGTGGAAATCCGCAAGCCGGAAATCGACGCCAAGCTCGTGGCCGAGAACATCGCGCAGCAACTCGAACGCCGCGTTGCATTCCGCCGCGTGATGAAGCGCGCCGTGCAAACGGCGATGCGGCTGGGCGCGCTCGGCATCCGCATCAATTGCGGCGGGCGTCTCGGCGGCGCGGAAATCGCGCGCATGGAATGGTATCGCGAAGGCCGCGTGCCGTTGCACACGCTGCGCGGTGATGTCGATTACGGCGTCGCAACCGCGAAGACGACCTATGGCACATGCGGTGTGAAGGTCTGGATCTTCAAGGGCGAAATCATGGAACACGATCCGATGGCGGTGGAAAAGCGCCAGGCGGAAGCATCCGACCCCAATCGCGGCGCGCATCCGCAGCGTCCTGCGGCTTAACCGAGAACGACCATGCTTCAACCGTCACGCACAAAATTTCGCAAGCAGCACAAGGGCCGCATTCATGGCGCGGCCAAGGCCGGCACGTCGCTCAATTTCGGCGCGTTCGGCCTGAAGACGATGGAGCCGGAACGCATCACCGCGCGCGAAATCGAAGCAGCACGCCGCGCCATCACGCGCCACATGAAGCGCGCGGGCCGTGTGTGGATTCGCGTGTTCCCCGATGTGCCCGTGTCGAAGAAGCCCGCCGAAGTGCGCATGGGCTCCGGCAAGGGCGCGCCGGAATATTGGGTGGCGAAGGTGAAGCCGGGCCGCATTCTGTTTGAAATTGATGGCGTGGATCTGGAAACCGCGAAGGAAGCGATGCGCCTGGGCGCCGCCAAACTTTCCGTCGCGACCAAATTCATCGCGCGGCTTGGAGTGTAACGATGGCGAAGAAATCAAACACGGCCGAAGACATTCGCGCCAAATCGCCGGACGAATTGTCCGAGCGGCATGTGCAGTTGAAGAAAGAGCAGTTCAATCTGCGTTTTCAGCGCGCCAATGGCCAGCTCGAGAAAACCAACCGCGTGCGTGAAATCCGCAAGGAACTCGCGCGCATCGAAACGATTTTGTCCGAACGCCGCCGGAAGGCGAGCTGAAGGTAAGGGAAGAAGACATGCCGAAGCGCGTATTACAGGGCGTCGTGGTCAGCGACAAAAACGCCAAGACCGTGGTGGTGAAGGTCGAACGCCGCTTCACGCATCCGGTCATGGGCAAAACGGTTCGCCGTTCCAAGAAATATCACGCCCATGACGAGAACAAGGAATTCAAGACGGGCGATGTCGTCCGCATTCGCGAGTGCCGTCCGATTTCCAAGTTGAAGACCTGGGAAGTCATGGCACGCGAAAGCAAGGAATAGGGCGCGAGTCCCGGAGATTAGAACATGATACAGATGTCCACCGAGCTTGACGTTGCCGACAATTCCGGCGCGCGCCGCGTTATGTGCATCAAGGTGCTCGGCGGTTCCAAGCGCCGTTATGCCGATGTCGGCGACACGATTGTCGTCAGCGTGAAGGAAGCCATTCCGCGCGGTCGCGTGAAAAAGGGCGAAGTGCTGAAGGCCGTTGTCGTGCGCACCGCAAAAGGCGTGCGCCGTCCGGACGGCAGCCTCATCCGTTTCGACGGCAATGCGGCGGTTCTTGTGAACCCGCAGGGCGAGCCGATCGGCACGCGCATCTTCGGGCCGGTCACGCGCGAATTGCGTGCGAAGAACCACATGAAAATCATCTCGCTGGCACCGGAGGTGCTGTAATGGGCGTGAAAATCCGCAAAGGCGATCGCGTGATCGTCAACACCGGCCGCGACCGCGGCAAGAAGGGCGAAGTGCTTCGCGTTTTCCCGAAGGAAGGCCGTGCGCTCGTCTCCGGCATCAACATGGTCAAGCGCCATCAGCGCCAGACCGCGAAGCAGGAAGGCGGCATCCGTCCCAAGGAAGCCCCCATTCATCTGTCCAATATTTCGCTCGTCGATCCGCGTGACGGAAAAGCGACGCGCGTGGGATTCAAAAATTTGAGCGACGGACGCAAGGTACGTTTCGCCAAGAAATCCGGTGAGGTTCTCGATGTCTGAAGCAGGCGAAAAAATAGCGGAAAAAAAGCCGCGCGCGAAAAAGGGCGAGTTCGTCAAGAAGGGCGAGGGCACTGTCGTCGCCGTCGGCGAGGCCGCGCGCGATCCGAACTACATTCCGCGCTTCAAGCAGCGCTACAACGAAATCATCCGTCCCGCGATGATGAAGGAATTCGGCTACACCAATGTGTTGCAGGTTCCGCGCATCAACAAGATCGTGCTGAACATCGGCGCGGGCGAAGCGGCTTCCGACGGAAAAAAGATCACGCAGGCGCAGAACGATCTCACGGCCATTGCTGGGCAACGCGCCATCGTCACGCGCGCGAAGAAGGCCATCGCCACGTTCAAGATCCGCGAAAATCTTCCCATCGGCGTGAAAGTCACGCTGCGCCGCGACCGCATGTATGAATTCCTCGACCGTCTCATAACGACCGCGATGCCGCGTATCCGCGACTTCCGCGGCGTGAAGGGCAATTCCTTCGACGGGCGCGGCAATTACGCGATGGGCCTGAAGGAACACATCGTCTTCGTCGAAATCGACTACGACAAGACCGAAACGGTGTGGGGCATGGACATTATCTTCAACACAACTGCGAAGACCGATGCAGAGGCGAAGGCGCTTCTGAAGGGCTTCCAGTTTCCGTTCATGAACTGAGAAAGCGAACGCGATGGCGAAACAGAGCCAAATCAACCGGAACAAGAAGCGCGAGAAGATGGTGGCGCAATATGCGGGCCGCCGTGCGGCGCTGAAGGCGATTGCCGAGAATATGTCGGTGCCGCCGGAAGACCGCTTCACGGCGCGCGTTAAGCTGGCGAAGCTGCCGCGCAATTCGTCCAAGACGCGCATCCATCATCGTTGCGAGTTGAGCGGACGTTCCAAAGGTTTCTATCGCAAGACCAAGCTGTCGCGTATCGCGCTGCGCGATCTTGCGAATTTCGGCCAGATCCCTGGCATGACCAAGGCGAGCTGGTGAGGAAGGAATAGATATGGCGATCACTGATCCCATCGGCGATTTGTTGACGCGCATCCGCAACGGACAATTGCGCGGACTTGCGAAAATCAAGTCGCCCAATTCGCGGCTTCGCATACGCGTTCTCGATGTGCTGCAGGCCGAGGGCTACATCCGCGGCTATGCCGAGGTCGAGTTCACGGACACCGGCAAGCGCGAGCTTGAGATCGAACTCAAATATCACGAGGGCAAACCCGTGATCCGCGAGATCAAGCGCGTCTCCACGCCGGGCCGCCGCGTCTATGCGTCGGTCAAGGAATTGAGGCCGCACCGCCAGGGTCTCGGCGTTTCCATCGTCTCCACGCCGCAGGGTGTGATGACGGACATGGCCGCGCGCGAGAAGAATGTCGGCGGCGAAGTTTTGTGTCAGGTGTTCTGATGTCCCGCATTGGAAAAAACCCCGTTGCCATACCGAAGGGCGTAACCGCCTCGATTTCGGGCCAGACCGTGAAGGTCAAAGGCCCCAAGGGTGAATTGCAGGTCACGCTGCCCGCCGAAGTCGAAGTGAAACTCGACGGCGAACAGGTGACCGTGATGCCGCGCGAAGGTGCGGAACGTGGCCGTCAGATGTGGGGCCTATCGCGCACGCTGGTGAACAATCTCGTTGTCGGCGTCACGCAGGGCTTCGTGACGAAGCTGGAAATTCAGGGCGTGGGTTATCGCGCCGCCGTGCAGGGCAAGAACCTCAATCTTCAATTGGGGTTCAGCCACGATGTGGTTTATCCCATCCCGGCTGGCATCGCGATCACGGCGGAAAAGCCGACCATGCTGACGGTTGCCGGCATCGACAAGCAGCTTGTGGGTCAGGTCGCCGCCGAAATCCGCGCCTATCGCAAGCCGGAGCCGTATAAGGGCAAAGGCGTGCGCTACTCGGATGAGTATGTGCGGCGCAAGGAAGGCAAGAAGAAATGAGCAAGCTCTTCGACCGGCGCAAATCGCGCAACCGCTATCGGGTCTCGCAGAATGCTGCGGGCCGGTTGCGGTTGTCGGTTTTCCGCTCCGGCAAACATATCTACGCGCAGATCGTGGACGACACGGCGGGCGAAACACTTGCCATGGCTTCGTCCAACGAAAAAGAATCCCGTGCGAAAAAAACCTGGAACATCGCGGCGGCGAGTTCTGTCGGCAAGAAGATTGCCGAACGCGCACTTGCCAAGGGCGTCAAGCAGGTCGTGTTCGATCGCGGTGGGTACATCTATCACGGGCGCGTCAAAGCGCTGGCGGAGGCCGCGCGCGAAGGCGGCCTCGAATTCTGATAAAGGATAATTGGCATGGCGCGTGAAGAAGGCAGACGGCGGGAACGCGGCGGCGACCGCGAAGAGCGCGACAACGAGTTTGTCGACAAGCTCGTGCACATCAACCGCGTCGCCAAAGTCGTGAAGGGCGGACGCCGCTTCGCGTTTGCGGCACTTGTCATCGTTGGCGATCAGCGCGGCCGCGTCGGTTTCGGTCACGGCAAGGCGCGCGAAGTGCCGGAAGCCATCCGCAAGGCGACCGAAGAAGCCAAAAAGTCGTTGATCCGCGTGCCGCTTAAAGACGGCCGCACGCTGCATCATGAATCGCGCGGCCATCACGGCGCGGGCAAGGTAATCGTGCGTCCGGCGCCGGCAGGTACAGGCATCATCGCTGGCGGCCCGATGCGCGCGATGTTTGAATCGCTGGGCGTGGGCGATGTCGTGGCGAAGTCGCTCGGCACCTCCAATGCCTACAACATGGTGCGCGCGACGTTCGATGCGCTGAAGTCCCAGCAATCGCCGCGCATGATCGCGCAGCGCCGCGGACGCAGTGTCGCCGAAATCGTTTCACGCCGCGAAGGCTCGAAGGCCGAAACGCCTGCGGGAGACAAATAATGGCCGCGAAGAAAACCGTGACTGTGCGCCAGATCCGCAGTTCCGCACGCAAGCCGAAGGAACAGGAAGCGACATTGCGCGG
>DATCEI010000259.1:0-20545 GCA_036510185.1 Rhizomicrobium sp.
GATTTCGGTTTTCAGTTTCGCGAGATCGCGCCCCTGCGGCGAGCGTCCCGAACCGTTGTAGCCATAAAGCGTTTTTGTTTTCGGGTCATAGACAATCGCAAAGCAATCGCCGCCGATGCCGTTCAGCACCGGCTGCATCAAGCCGATGGCGGCGTTGGCGGCAATCGCGGCGTCCACCGCGCTGCCGCCTTTCTTCAATATGTCGATGGCGATTTGAGATGCGAGCGGCTGTTCGGTGGCCGCCATGCCGTGCTGCGCGAGAACGGGCGAACGCGTCGCCCAGGTTGCGCCCGTGTAGCGGTCGCCGCGTCCGATCTGTCCATACGCGACATTCGCCGTGAAGCCGATGGCCATCGCAATTGCTGCCGCTATGAGTTTCATGAATCTGCCGTTTCGCCTTGACGCAAGTATAAGTTCGCAGCCGCGCGCCGTCACGTTTGACGCAATCGTGGCGACGGAATAAGCCCTCCGCCCATGAAAATCGTCATCATCGGGGCGGGCGTGGCCGGTTTGGCTACGGGCTGGCGGCTAGCGCAAAGTGGCGCGGACGTCACTGTGCTGGAACGTGCGCAGCCGGGGCGCGGCGCAACGTGGGCATCGGCTGGCATGATCGCGCCGGTTGGCGAAGGCGGCGGCGATGGCCCCGATGTGGAATTCGGCCGTTGGTCGGCCGGGCTGTGGCCGGATTTCGCGGCGCAGATCGAGGAGCAATCGCGCACGAGTATCGGATATCGCCGCAGCGGTGCCCTGCTTGTGGCGCGCGATAATGCCGAAGCAGTGGAACTGGCCGCGTGCGCCGCGGGCGATCAAGAACTGGAACTTCTGAATGGGCCGCAGGCCTTGGCGATGGAGCCGATGCTGTCGCCGATGATCTCCGGCGCGCTGTGGGCGAGCGGCGAGGCGCAAGTGGACAGCCGCGCGCTGGGCACGGCGCTGGCGCGGGCTTTCGTGCGCGCGGGCGGAACGCTTCAGCTCAATGAAGCGGTTGTGCGGATGGAAGTGGTGAATGATCGCGTCGTCGGCGCGCGCACTCCATTCGCGCTTTATGAGGCCGACGCGTTTGTGCTGGCGGCGGGCGCGTGGACATCGCGCATCGAGGGCATTCCAGAACATGCGGTACCGACAATCGCGCCCGTGAAAGGCGAGATGATCGCGTTTGCGGCACCGCCCGGCTCTGCCATGCCTAGCCATGTCATCTGGGGCAACAAGGTCTATCTGGTGCCGCGCCGCCGCCGTGTGCTGGTGGGCGCGACGGTCGCGGAGGCAGGCTACGATACCTCGCTGACAGACGAGGCGTCGGACTGGCTGGCGGCCCATGCCGTCGATCTCATGCCTACGCTGAAGGACTGGCAGGTGGATGAGCATTGGGCGGGCCTGCGCCCCAGCTCGCGGGATGGACTGCCCCTACTGGGGCCGACGAGGCTGGGTCGCCTGTTCCTCGCCTCCGGCCAGTTCCGCAACGGCATTCTGTTCGCGCCCGCCGTTGCGGAGGTCATGCGGCGCACGATTCTGGAGGGTGGGTTGCCGCCTGAATTCGCCGCTTTCGACCCGCGCCGGTTCTTGGCATAGGGGTTGCGTTCTTAGAGGCAGCAGAAGCAATCCATAGGCGTGCCATGTGGGCAGAAGCCCAGTCAGCCGCAGCCGTGAACAGACCGCAGATCGTCGCCGCGTTGCAGCAGGCGGCCGCCGCGACCGGCTCGGATTTTCATTATCTGCTCTCGACCGCAATGCGCGAGTCGGGGCTGAAACCACAAGCACAATCAAGCACTTCCAGCGCCTCGGGACTGTTCCAGTTTGTGGACCAGACCTGGCTTGGGCTGGTCAAGAAATATGGTGCGCAGGAAGGCCTCGGCAACGCCGCCAATGCTATTACGGCTGACGGCACGGGCCATTACCGCGTGGCCGACAATGCCGACCGGCAGGCAATTCTTGCCCTGCGAAACAACCCGCAAGTGGCAGCCTTGATGGAGGGCCATTACGCGCAGGAGACGAAATCCACGCTGGAAGACACGCTTGGCCGTAGCGTGGGCGATGGCGAATTGTATGCCGCGCACTTCCTCGGCCCCAACGCCGCCTGCAAGCTGATCCAGATGAACCAGTCCAATCCGCAGGCTGCGGCGGCGTCTGCCTTTCCGCAGGCCGCCAGCGCCAATCGCAGCGTGTTCTTCCATTCCGACGGCAGCGCCAAAAGCGTGCGCGAGGTTTGCAATTGGGCAGCAAATCCCGGTTCGGCCAGCGCCAGCGATGACGGGCTGGCTCTGCGCTCCACGCCGGTCGAGGAGCATGACACCGCCTCTTACGATGTGCTGGCGCAGAGCGCGTGGGGTTTTGGCAGCGCGCCATCCTCGCTGATGGCGATGACATCGTCGTCGCTGTCGCTGACGCCCGACATCATGGACATGCTGGCCTCGCTCGCGCCCGATGGCGATGGGGGTTCGTTTTTCGACCACAGCAACTAGCCTTCCTTGCGCGCGGTGAAACGGCTTCGTATGGCTCTGCCATGCGCGCAGCGTTCTGGGCCGTTTGGGCGGTGCTTCTGTCAGCCGGGATCGTGCAGACCGCCAACGGTTTGCAGACCGATCTCATCGGCGTGCGCGCGACGCTGGAAGCGTTTCCGCCCTGGACTATCGGCTTTATCATGGCGGCCTATTATTGCGGTTATGCCTCTGGGCCGCTACTGAGCCATGGCATCATCGCGCGCTTCGGCCATGTGCGAACTGTCATGGTGTCCGTGCTGATCGCGGCGTGTGTAATCGTGCTACAGGCATTGTTCGTGACGCCCTTCGTGTGGGCGGCGCTGCGATTGTTGTGCGGGTTGGCGCTTTCGATGACCTATGTGTCGTTTGAAAGCTGGATCAATGAGCGCGCTGAAAATCGCGTGCGCGGGCGAATGTTCAGTCTTTATCTTGTGATGCAAATGATCGGCATGACGGGTTCGCAAGGATTGCTCAGCATCGGCGATCCGAAGAATACGCATCTGTTTCTGCTGGCCGCATTGCTGTTCGTGATCGGCGGTGTGCCGATATGGATTGCGCGGCATCGCGCGCCAGCAAACCCGCCGCCTTCGCCGCTCAACATGGTGGCGCTGTTTCATGTTTCGCCATTGGGCGCGCTGATCACTTCATTGTCCGGCGTGTCATGGGCCATCGTGGCTGCGTTCGGGCCTGTCTATGCGCAGCGTGCGGGGTTTTCGCTGTCGGCTATCGGACTGTTCATGGGCGTGGCCATGGTGACAGGCGCGCTCGCGCAATTTCCGCTGGGCTGGTTGTCCGACGCCATCGGGCGGCGCGCGACCATTGCGCTGATGACAGCAGCGGGATTAGCCGCGGCATTGTTCGGCCTGTGGGGCAATGGACGTGGCGTGATCTATGGATACATCGCAATGGCGGCCATCGGCGTTTCGGTGTTTCCGCTTTATGGAATTTCCGTCGCGCACACCAACGACCGCGTGGCGCCGGAGCGGCGCGTAGCATCCGCTGCGGGATTGGTGCTGCTGTTCGGACTTGGCTCGATCTTCGGGCCGTTGCTCGCGGGTGGCGCGGTGAGCGCAATCGGCGCGGGCGGGTTTTTCGCGAGCCTTGCCGCGATCATGGCCTTAAGCGCGGCGGTGACGTCAATCGCCCGGTAATTTGTTGTCGCATGATCTTATCGGAAAACCGGTTCCCACTTTTCCGGATCATGCTCTAGAGTGCGATTCATGACCGAACAAAAAACACCTGTTGCGCCGCGCCCCGCCGCCACGCTTCTGATGATCCGCGATGGCGCGGACGGCCTGGAAGTGTTCATGGTGAAACGCCATCACATGATCGATTTTACGCCCGGCGCGCTGGTGTTTCCCGGGGGGCGCGTGAGCGATGGCGACTCCCACGCGGCGCTGGAAAACCTCACCGATGGCGGCAATGAATGGGATGCGGAGATGCGCGCGTTTGCGGCGGCCGCGATCCGCGAAACCTTCGAGGAATCCGGCATCCTGCTTGCGCGCGAAGCGGACAGCGGAAATTTTGTTTCGGCAGAACGATTGTTGGCGCTTGAACCTTATCGTGGCGCGCTGGATCGCCACGAAATCGATCTCGCCAATTTATTGAAAAAGGAAAATCTGCGGCTGGCCTGTGAAGGCATGGAGCGTTTCGCACATTGGATCACCCCGGAATCTTTGCCCAAGCGTTTCGATACACAGTTCTTTCTCGCCGCCACGCCCTATGGCCATGCGGGCAGCCACGATGGCCGCGAATCCGTCGACTCGGTCTGGATCACGCCAGATGCGGCACTCGCCGACCGCACGAAGTGGAACATCATCTTTCCGACCAAGCTTAATCTGATGATGCTGGCGGAATCCAAAACCGTGGCGGATGCGCTTGCCGCCGCGCGCGCGAGAACGCCGGTGGCCGTTACGCCGTGGCTGGAACAATCGCCGGAAGGTCCGCTGCTGAAAATTCGCGAAGATGCCGGCTACGCACAAACCTGGACGTATGCGCGCGACGGCATGTAATCATTTTATTTCCGCATGATCTTATCGGAAAACCGCTTCACGCTTTTTCCGGTTTACGCTTTGCCGTGCGCGGCTTTTTCGGAGAGTTCGGTCACGCGCGCTTCGAGTTCCTCACAGAGCACGCTCGCCGTGCGGTCCTGCGTGCCCTTGATGCCGTCGCGCATGATGACGCGGATCGCGGTGACATGCGCATCCACCAGACGCAGCGGAATAGCATCGGTTTTTTCAATCTGCAGCAATTTGCACAGTGACGTCGCCACGCGCGCCACGAACGGAAAGCCGAACGTCAGGCCCTGACCTTTGAGATCGTGTCCGGCGCGGAGCAAGTCCTCGCGCGATTCCGTGTTCGCCAGCGCCGCGAACGTGTCGCGCGCTTTCACGAGCTTTTCGACATCCGCGCCGATCCAGTCGGTGAATTCTTCCTTCAGCGTTTCCATTGCCTTTTCGGCGCGCTGCATGGCGGCCATGTCGATGCCTGCGAACGAACCGCCGGCTTTCGCCTTCAGCATGTTCGGCGGCATGAAAAGCTCGATGGGAAGTTTCTTCGACATTTTCTCCTCGAATCCTATGCGGTGCGTTTTTGCGGCCCATCGACGGCCGCGTCGTTGGTTTCGCTGCGGCGTTCCGGACCGCGATATTCGTCAAGCCCGCGTCTGCGGCGGCAGGGGCCGAAATAGGCTTTGGTGCGCACGAAGGGACGGGGATGTTCGATCACCGCCATCAATCGCGTGAGGATCGCCTTCACCGAAACCGGCTTGGCAAGAAACTCGTTGACGCCCGCGTCGCGCGCCTGACGCACATGATCGATATGCGTGTAGCCGGTCAGCATGATGATCGGCACGAACGGATTGGGCGAAGCAGGCGACGTGCGGATAAGCTTGACGACGTCCAGCCCCGTCATGCCTTCCATCATCCAGTCGAGCAGCACGACATCGGGATTGGTGTCGCGCAGCACGCTCCAGGCGCGCTGCCCGTCCGGGGCTTCGAAAATCTGCAGGACGCCGAACGCCTGAAGAATGGTGACGATCAGCTTGCGCATGTGCTGATTGTCGTCCACGACAAGGACTTTCAGACGGTCGAAACGATATCCGCTCATGCCAACGCCATTTTCAGCGACGCTTTTGCGCCTGTGTGGCAGGACATTAAGGGCGATAGGCTTAATGCCGGGTAAGCGGCACGATTAGATTTTCACGACAGCTTGCCGCGCGGCCTTAAGAAATCGCTAATCGAGGAATTGTTCTGCAAGGATCCGTTCATCCAGGCTGTGGCCGGCATCGAACAGCATGGTGACGGAGACGCTGCGGTCCTCTGAAACCTCCACAGCGGTGACATCGCGCACCTCCAGATCGTCGGCGACCGCGCTGACCGGGCGTTTTTCGGCCTCTAATATCTCGAAACGCACGCGCGCGCGGCGGGAGAGGAGTGCCCCGCGCCAGCGCCGGGGGCGGAAGGCGCTGATCGGCGTCAGCGTCAGCAGCGCCGCATCGATGGGCAGGATCGGCCCGTGGGCGGAGAGATTATAGGCCGTGCTGCCCGCGGGCGTGGAAATGAGCGCGCCGTCGCAGATGAGTTCGGCGATGCGGGTTTTGTCGTCCACGACGATGCGCAATTTGGCCGCCTGCCGTGTCTGGCGCAACAGCGAGACTTCGTTGAAGGCGCGCGCTTCGGTGTAGCCTTCTTTCGTATGGGCGCGCATGCACAGCGGATGCACAACGGCGGCTTCGGCGGCATCGAGGCGTTCGTCCAGGCCCGCTTCGCTGTAATCATTCATGAGAAATCCCACAGAGCCGCAATTCATGCCGTAGATCGGTTTGGCGTGAGTGAGAAAATGGTGCAGCGTTTGCAGCATGAAACCGTCGCCGCCCAATGCCACGATAATGTCGGCGCGTTCGGGGCCGACATCTTCGTGACGCGCGCGCAAGGCGACGAGGGCGTCCTTGGCCTCCGACGCATCCGATGCAACGAAGTGAAGTCTGTGCGTCATGTCAGCCGCCGGTCAGCGACATGGCGCGGCCCAGTGCTGGCCGGTCGTGGCGGCGGTCGATGATGAAATCATGTCCTTTTGGTTTGCGGGCGATGGCGACATCGATGGCGTTGTGCAGTTCCGCATCGCTGGCGTTTGCGCACAAAAGCGGGCGAAAATCGGCGGCGTCTTCCTGACCCAAACACATATAAAGCGTGCCGGTGCAGGTCAGCCGAACACGATTGCAGCTCTCGCAGAAATTATGCGTGAGCGGCGTGATGAAGCCGAGCCGTCCGCCGGTTTCGCGCACGCGTACGTAACGCGCAGGGCCGCCGGTGCGATAATCGCTTTCGTCCAGCGTGTAGCGTTGCGCCAGTTGCGCGCGCACCAGCGACAGCGGCAGATAATGCTCCACGCGTCCGCCATCGATGCCGCCCATTGGCATGGTTTCGATCAGCGTGAAATCATGACCACGCCCATGCGCCCATTCCATGAGATCGGAAATCTCGTCTTCGTTGATGCCGCGCAATGCCACCGTGTTGATTTTGATGGATAGGCCCGCATCGCGCGCGGCTTCGATACCGGCAAGCACTTTATCCAGATTGCCGCCGCGCGTGACGTCGTGGAATTTTTCCGCATCGCGCGTGTCGAGCGAAACATTCACGCGGCGAACGCCCGCTTGCGCCAGTTCTTTCGCGAAACGCGCGAGCTGGCTTCCGTTCGTCGTCAGCGTCAGTTCGGAAAGGCCGCTGCCCAGTCGCGCGCCCAGACGCTGGAACAATGTCATAACGTCGCGGCGCACCAGCGGCTCACCGCCTGTGATGCGGATCCGCTCGACGCCCTTGGCGATAAACGCGCCGCAGAGCCGGTCCAGTTCCTCCAGCGTCAGCAATTCCGCCTTGGGCAGGAATTCCATGTGCTCGGCCATGCAATAGACGCAGCGGAAATCGCAGCGGTCCGTCACGGAGACGCGCAAATAGGAGATTTTCCGGCCGAAGGGATCGATCATGCGCCCGGTATAGCAGGCGCGCACGCGGGTTTCACCCCAGAGCGGGATTGAACACGGCAACCGTGGGCGCGGGCGACTGGATACGCTCCTGCAACCGCGCCAGTGCGGCGGCCTTGTCGGGATAGGCGTTGAAGATCGCGTCCACCTGACCGGACTGTTCCGGCGTCAGCGTCGGCTGGATGCCGCGCGACTGGCGCGAAAGGTTGAAAACCGTCTTGAACACGGATTTGTCAATGCCGACCGCGCGGCAGGCAAGCGCCACGGCCTGTGGCCCGCTGTCGAACAGGACCGTGCGCGTTTCGCTCAATGGCAAATTCAATAGCCGCGCGAAAGCGAGGTCGAACAGATCGGACTGGCCCTGATGCAGCACGCGCAGCAGGAAGCCTGCTTTCAGCTGGCCCGCGCCCGCAAGTTTCTCGACCAGTTTCTGCGCGCCTTCCGTGGGCGTGGCCTTCGGCGCAGGCGCCGGAATTTTGACCATCTTCACTGCTTTATCGAGCGTGCGCGTGACCACTTCGTTGGAAATTTTGTAATTGCGCAGGATGTGCGATTTGAGCGCGTCCGACACGAACTGGCACATGCGGTCGGCCAGTTGCGGCGGCAGATCTGGACGATTGGCCAGTGGCTCCTGCATGCTGGTCAGCGCGCGCGATTTTTCTACCAGTGTTTCGTAAGTGTGCGTAGCGATGCGCGCGGTGACATTGCGCACCAGCGCCAGCAGCACGCTTTCCGCTTCGCTCTTGACGAGTGCTTCGGTGACAGGCTCGCTGATGTTCGGACGCGCGGCCACGGCGGTTTGATGCGCGGTACCTGCTTCGGCGATGAGACGCAGCGTATCTTCTTCCGAAATCAGCGCACTGCGCATGATAACGGGACGCGCAACTTCAATCGTATCGTCGGCCAGCATGAGAATAAGATCGTGCGGCGCGCTGACATCGTCCGCCAGCTTCTCGGCCAGCGCGATGCGGATCGCCATTTCCACGTCCTGGGTGAGGCGGCGCAGGATTTCGCGCATCAATTCGCGTTCGCGCGTGGACAGATGCGAGCCCTGCACGCGATAGAGCGACGCCACCGCGAGATAGATTTCCTCGCGCGTCGTGCCTTGCGGGTTGGCGGCCAATTGCGCCAACCGGGTCATATCGTTCATATCACGCGCGGTAAGCCCCAAAGCCTGCCCCATTCGCTCGCCCGGCCACTGCATGCTGCCCGGTTGTTATGGTTAAGCGGTAGGCGTTAACAGCGTGTTAAGCAGAATCGAAAGGCCTGCGGGCGAGGGGTGAGGATTCCTTAACCAGCGCCATGGCGATGAGGCCTATAATGAGCGCCGCCGTCCAGTAATAAGCGGGCGCGAGAGGGTTGTGGGTGATGTCGATCAGCTTTTGAATCGTAACCTGCGTGGAGCCGCCGAAAATCGAGATGGCAAAGGCATAAACGGTAGCCAGCGTGCCGGAGCGGATGCTCTTGGGCAGGGATTCCGTGATCGTGGTGACGACAGGCGTAGTGTTGAGCGCCGCCAGAGCCGTGAGCCACGCCATCGCTGCGTAGAAAGTGAATGTGGTGCGATAGGTCGAGATTATCCAGAACGAAGGCAGAATGGACAGAAGCAGAACGACGCCCGGCACGAGCATCACGGGCTTGCGGCCGAACCTGTCCGACAGCCATCCGCTCACCGGCTCGAACATCACCGAAAAAAGTCCGTTGATGATGATGACGCCGAAGGCAACCGTCGCCTGCATGTGAAGTGTATCAAGTGCATAGGTCGTCATGTAACTTGTCACATAGCTGGCGATGGTGCCCGAGGCGAGCATCATCAATCCGAGGATGATAAGTCCCACATAAGGCTTAAGCTTTGCGGTGGTGGACAATTCGCCAACCGTCGCATCCGGCGCCAATGCCGCATCGTCGGCGGCGTGCAGCGTCTCGGGCAAGCGGCTGCGGATCATCAGCCCGAACGGCACGATAATGGCGCCCACCAGCATCGCCACGCGCCAGCCCCAGTCCTGAAGGGCCTGCGCATCCAGCGTACTCGCCAGCAATGTGCCGACCAGCCCGGCCACCAGGACGGCGGCGTCCTGCGAGGTGTATTGCATGGAGGCATAGAACCCGCGCCGGTGGATGGGCGCAGCCTCAACCAGATAGGCGGTGGTCGGCCCGACTTCGCCGCCCAGCGCGAAGCCCTGCAGCAGCCGGAACAGGATGACGAAGAAAGGCGCCGCGATCCCGATCCGGGCGTAGGAAGGCGTCAGCGCCAGCCCGACAATGGCGATACCCATCAGCGAAAAAGACAGCATCATAGCGGGTTTGCGCCCGATGCGGTCGCCCATCGAGCCGATGACAATGGCGCCTATGGGCCGCGTGAGAAAGCCCGCGCCGAAGGTTGCCAGCGCCAGCACCAGGCTGGATTTGCCGAAGGAGGGGAAGAACGTCCGCCCGATATAGATCGCGAAATAGCCGTAAGTGAGGAAGTCATAGAATTCGAGCGCATTGCCGACGACGACGGCGGCCACATGGCTGACGGGAATGGACGACCTGTCCATTGCGTTGCCAGCCATCGCTCACCCCTTCGCGCCACCCAAAGAAAGGCTGACGCGATATTCGAGCATTGGCAAGAAGCCGTGTCAGGGCGTGAATTTGAAAACCGTTCCGCGGCTGAGGACTTTGCAATCGTTTCTGCTCGCCGTTGTCGTTCCGTAGAACGCGCCGTCCTGATAGGCCAGCCCATTCGGCGGACGATATCCATCAGGGCCGCCAGCGAATCTATAGAGGATCGTTTCAACGCCTGTGGCCGCGTTGACCTTGAACACGATGCCGTCATTCGCGGTGCCGCCATCGGTGGTGGTTCCATATAAATTGCCGCCGCGATAGACGAGACCGCCTTGCGGATTGACCCCATCAAGACCGTTCGCGCCGGTAAAGCTATAGAGCACCGTCTCCGTTCCCGCGGTGAGATCAATCACAAACACAGCGCCCATGCCGTTCGCGCCGCCGCCACCCGAGGTGCCGTAGAGAAATCCATCGCGATAGATCACGCCGCTCCATGGACCAACGGCATCGGGCTTGCCCAGAAAACGGTAGACGACAGTTTCTACTTTCGTTTTGGGATTGATAGAAAAAACAGTGCCATAACCGTAGCCGCCATCGGTGGTAACACCGTACAGGAGACCTGCGTGGTAGAGCAGGCTGCCTCGGGGATATCTGCCGTCGGGTTCTGCGCCGAAATTATAAAGTACGGTTTCGGTGCCCGTGGCCACGTCGACGGAAAACACAGTGCCGCAGCCTTGGACGGCCGGACATCCGGTGCCGCCGTCGATTGTGGTGCCGTAGAGGATGCCGTTGTGATAGGTCGGCCCATTGGGGCTGTCTCCGCCCGGATAACCCGCAAAGCCGTAAAGGACGGTTTCGGCTCCGTTGGCCGGATTGACCTGAAACACCGTTCCGTTGGGGAACGCATGGCCTCCGGTGGTTGTGGCGCCGTAGAGCATGCCGCCGCCATAGGTCAGCGCGGTTTCGGGCCTCCAGCCATCATATTTGCCCGAGAAATTGTGGAGGATTGTTTCGGTGTTTGTCGTGGGATCAAGCTTGAATATGGTGCCGCGGCTATAGCCGCCATCGGCAGTCGCTCCATAAAGAATGCCGTCCTGTGAAAGCAGTCCGGCCTCGGGAAAGGCCCCATCGTCGCCGACTGCGCCTGTAAAACAATGGATCGTCGTCAGAGTCGGCGTATGGGCCGCGAACGCCGGAAGCGTAGCGGCAGCAGCCAAAGCGGCAATGGCGAACAGTCTGGTGGCGGACATGCGTTTCCCCGGTGTCATGGCGCAACGCGACAGCCTGATGCAGAATATGTGTTTGCGCAAACCCCGCCGCTTTGGGACATGCTTTCGGGACAGATGACGGACAAACCGCCTTACATCCTCGCCATCGATCAGGGCACCACGTCCACGCGGGCGATGCTGTTCGATGCCGCCGCGCGGCCTGTGGCGAGTCACGCCGTCGAGTTGCGCCAATTCTATCCGGCCAATGGCTGGGTAGAACATGATGCGGAGGAAATCTGGCAGGCGACGCTTCTGTGTTGCCGGGCGGCGATGCGTGGCGTGGCGGCGAATGACATCGCGGCCATCGGCATCACCAATCAGCGTGAGACGAGCGTGTTGTGGGATCGCCGTACAGGTGCCGCGCTGCATCATGCCATTGTCTGGCAGGACCGGCGCACGGCGGAGCGTTGTCGCGCATTGAAGGCGTATGAGGAAAAGGTCGCGGCGCGAACGGGGTTATTGCTCGATTCCTATTTCTCCGCGACGAAAGCGGAATGGTTGCTCGATCACATTCCGGGCGCACGCGCGCGGGCGGAAAGTGGCGAGCTGGCGTTCGGCACGATCGATAGCTGGCTGATCTACAAACTCACTGGCGGCGCGGTTCACGCGACCGATGTGACGAATGCGTCGCGCACGATGCTGCTCGATCTGAAAACATTGGCGTGGGATGACGACATGCTGCGCCTGTTCAATGTGCCGCGCGCGATATTGCCGGAGGTGCGCGATAGCGCGGGCGATTTCGGCGAAACGCGCGCGGAATTTTTCGGCGCGTCCATTCGCATTGCCGGTGTTGCGGGTGATCAGCAGGCGGCGTTGTTTGGGCAGGCCTGCTTCAAGCCGGGCGATGTGAAATCGACTTACGGCACTGGATGTTTTGCACTCGTGAACACGGGCGAGGGCGTGCCGTCATCGCGCAATCGTTTGATCGCGACATCGGCCTATCGCGCGAAAGGCGAAACCGCTTACGCCATTGAAGGCAGTATCTTCATTGCGGGTGCGGTGGTGCAATGGCTGCGCGATGCGTTGGGCGTGATCCGCAATGCAGGCGAGATCGAGGCGCTCGCACGCACTGCGAAGGATGCGAACGGCCTTTACTTCGTGCCAGCCTTCACGGGCCTTGGCGCGCCCTATTGGGATCCCGATGCGCGCGGCGCGATCATGGGCCTCACGCGCGATGCGGGCGTGGCGGAGATCGCGCGCGCGGCCCTCGATGCCGTCTGCTATCAGACGCGCGATTTGCTGGATGCGATGGCGCGCGACATGAGCGATGCGGGCCTCGGTGCGCCATCCGCCATCAAAGTCGATGGCGGCATGGTGAAGAACGACTGGTTTTGCCAGCGGCTGGCGGACCTCACGGGCCTGCCCGTAGAACGCCCCCTCGTGACCGAAACCACCGCGCTTGGGGCAGCGTATCTAGCGGGCCTCGGCGTCGGCCTATTCCGCGATCTGGATGAAATTGCGCAGGCCTGGGCGCTCGACCGGCGCTTCGAGCCGCAGATGAGCGCGAGCGCCAAAAACGGCCTTTATGACGGTTGGTTGAAGGCAGTTTCCCGCGTTCGTTCGGTTTGACAGCAAAGCCCGCCAAGGCCCACTCTGGCCTCACACTATTCGTTTGGGAGAATGCAATGCAGGTTACCGAACTCGCCCCGCGCAAAATGCCGGATATTTCCGCCGTCCGCTCGATGAAGGACGAAGTCAGCGCCGAGGAATGGAAGCTGCGCGTCGATCTGGCCGCGACCTACCGGCTGGTGGCGATGTATGGTTGGGACGACATGATCTTCACGCACATCTCCGCGCGCGTGCCGGGGCCGGAGCATCATTTCCTCATCAATCCTTACGGGTTGCTGTTCGAGGAGATCACGGCGTCCAGCCTCGTGAAAATCGACGTGAATGGTTCGAAGGTTGGCGAGTCGCCGTATCCGGTGAATCCGGCGGGTTTCACCATCCACTCCGCGCTGCATATGAACCGCGACGACGCGCATTGCATCATCCATCTGCACACGACCGATGGCGTGGCGGTGTCCGCGCAGGCCGACGGGCTGTTACCGCTGGATCAGCATGCGATGATGATTTCCGGCGATATCGCCTATCACGATTATGAAGGCATCGCGCTGGACCTCGATGAACGCGATCGGCTCGTGCACGACATCGGCGACCGCAATGTGATGATCCTGCGCAATCACGGCACGTTGGCGCTCGGCGAAACCTGCGCGGACGCGTTTCTGCGCATGTATTATCTGGAACGCGCGTGTTCGATGCAGGTACGCGCGCTTTCGGGCGGCGTGAAATGGAATACGCCCAATCAGGGCGTGCCGGAAAAAACCGCGATGCAGGGCAAGATGGCGTTTCGCGGCATGGTGGGCGGCCTCGCGTGGCCCGCGCTTCTGCGCAAGCTCGACCGCATCGACCCGAGTTACAGGAATTAGAGACACATGAAATTCGGCATCGGACAATCGGTCAAGCGCACCGAAGACATTCGCTTCATCACGGGGCAGGGCCGTTACACCGACGATCTGCGTTTCGAGCGCGAATTGTATGTCGCGTTTCTGCGTAGCCCGCACGGCCACGCGAAGATCAAGTCGATTGATATTGAGGGGGCGAAAGCGGCACCCGGCGTTGTCGGCGTGCTGACATTTGCCGATGTTGAAGCGGCGGGCGCGTCGCCGATGCCGTTGCTGGCGCCGATCCCAAGCCGTGACGGCAGCTTCGCAAAATCCACGCCCAAGCCGTTGCTCGCCAAAGACAAGGTGACATTCCCCGGTGAGGCCATCGCGATGGCGCTGGCCGAAACCTACGCGCAGGCTTGCGATGCCGCTGATCTTGTGGCCGTGGATTACGAACCGTTGGATGCAGCGGGCACGCTCGATTACGCCGCAAGCGGTCCGCAAATCTGGGATGGCGCGCCGAACAATCTCTGCTTCGACTGGATCACGGGCGACGAAGCGGGCGTCAACGAAGCATTTGCGAACGCGGCGCACATCGCAGAAATCGATGTCGTGCAGAACCGCATCGTCGTGAACTCGATGGAAACGCGCAACGCCATAGGCCTCTATGATGCGGCGGCGGATCGCTACACACTTTATTCGGGCACGCAGGGTTCGGCGGGCCTGCGCGACCGTATTGCCAAGCACGTGCTGCACATTCCGGTCGAGAAGCTTCATGTCATCACGCCCGATGTCGGCGGCGGGTTCGGCATGAAAGGTTTCATGTATCCGGAGCAGCCGCTGGTGCTGGTCGCGGCGAAGAAATTCGGCCGTCCCGTGCGCTGGTCGTCTGATCGCACCGAAGCGTTCCTGTCGGACAATCATGGCCGCGACATGCACACTAAGGCTGCGCTGGCGCTCGACGCCGACGGCAAAATCCTCGGCATGAAGATCGACGGCACAGCGAATATGGGCGGCTATCTTTCGCAATTCGCGCCGTTCATTCCCACGCTCGCGGGCGGGCGCATTTTCGGCGGGCTTTATCGCGTGCCGAAATTGTTCGCGAATGTGAAAGGCTATTTCTCCAACACCGCGCCTATCGATGCCTATCGCGGCGCGGGGCGCCCCGAAGCGGCCTATTTGATGGAACGCCTGATGGACGCGGCGGCCGCGAAAACCGGCATCGACCGCGTGGAATTGCGCCGCCGCAATCTGCCGACGCCGGAAGAATTGCCGTTCCGCAACTGGACGGGCGTGAATTTCGATTCCGGCGATTATCCGCGTTTACTGAAAGAAGGGCAGGAACGCGCCGATGTTGTGGGCTTCGCTGAACGCCGCAAACAGTCCGAAGCGAAGGGCCTCAAGCGCGGCCTCGGCATCGCCTATTATGTGGAAATCACATTTGCGGTCGGCAGTGAACCCGCCGCAATAAAATTCACGGAGAATGGCGGCGTCGAACTTTATGTCGGCACGCAATCGAACGGGCAGGGCCACGAAACCGCGTTCGCGCAATTGGTGGCCGAACGTCTCGGCGTGCCGTTCGAATCCGTCACCGTGAAGCAGGGCGACACGGAATGGGTGAATGGCGGCGGCACGGGCGGCTCGCGCTCGCTCAACATGGCGGGCGGCGCGCTGCTGCTCACCTCCGAGGAAGTCATCAAGAAAGGCAAAACCGCAGCCGGACAGGTGATGCAGGCGGGCGGTAATGAAGTCGCGTTCGACGTTGTGGAAGGCGTCGGCAAATTTCATGTGACGAACACCGATCGCGCTATGACATTGGGCGAACTTGCCGTCACACTGCGGCGCGAAAAGATACCGGGGTTTGAAAACGGTCTCGACAGCGACGCGAATTTCTCCGGCGAAGCCTCGACCTTCCCGAACGGTTGCCACATCTGCGAAGTGGAGATCGATCCCGAAACCGGAAAGGTCGAAATCGCGAGCTATCATGTGCTGGACGATTTCGGGAGCGTCATCAACCCGATGATCGTGGCGGGTCAGGTGCATGGCGGTGTGGTGCAGGGCCTCGGTCAGGCGCTGCTGGAGAATTGCGTTTACGAGCCGCAGACGGGGCAAATTCTCACCGCGAGCTTCACCGACTACGCGATGCCGCGCGCCGACGACATGCCGGACATCACATTCGCCTATGAAGAAATCCCCTGTAAAACGCATGCGATGGGCGCGAAGGGATGCGGCGAGGCGGGCACGGTCGGCGCGATGCCTTCCGTGATGAGCGCCATCGCCGACGCTATCGGCATCGTGCACATCGACATGCCCGCCACGCCTGAGCGCGTGTGGCGCGCGATCCGCGAGAAGAACGCGGCGTAGTTACTGCGCCGGCGTTGAAGCCGCGGCAGGTGCAGGCGTCGCGGCATCAGGCGCCGCCGCCGCTGGAGCAGGCGCCGGATTTGCCGCCTGATATTTCGTAATCGACGCCGTCAGCGTATCCTTCTCATCGCATCCCGACGGACACATTTTTGTCAGCAGCGCCAGTTCGGCCTGCGCCTTGTCCGGCTGATGTGTCTGTAGATACAGCTCGCCCAGATATTCATGCACGCCCTTGTGATCGGGATCGATCGCCAGCGCTTTGTTGTAATAATCGAGCGAAGCGGTGTAATCGCCAACCATGCGGTGCGCGTAACCTTCGTAATTCAGCACGTCGGCGTCGTTTGGATTTTGCTGCAACGCGGCATCCAGATGCGGAATCGCATCGCTGAATTCCTGATGCTTGATGAGCCGCAACGCCTGCGAATATTCGCTGGGTTGGGCCATGTCGCCCATTCCCATGCCGTAACCACCACCGCCTCCGCCGCCCATCGCGAAGCCCGAAGAATTCGCCAAAGCAAGCGCGGCTGCAGCCGCCGAAACCATCAGAATCCTGCGCATGAACACTCCCGATACCCTCCAGTATGGCCCCATTCGGCAATGATCCTAACATTGACTCGCGGCAACGGGGAGGGGACATTCACCCATGAGCATGACCACAGCCGAAACCGATTTGCGCAGCGTGCGGCGCAAGCCTGAAAGCTATGCAAAGCTGCGCAAGGCTGCGCGCAAATTGTTTGTCGAACGCGGCTATCACGCCACGCGCCCGCAGGACATCGCGCGCGAGGCGGGCCTCGGCCACGGCACGTTTTATTTGCACTTTGCGGACAAGCGCGCGTGTTTTCTGGCCTTCGTGGAAGATGCGCGCACGGAGCTTGACGCCTATGTGCGCAGCCGCACCAAACCGGCGGGTTCGCTCGAAGATTTCATCGCGACGATGCTCAATGCGGTTTACGAATATTCGCAAAGCCATTCGGGCCTGCTGAACGCGGCGATGACGGATGAGGCCGTGATCGATGCGGAAGGCGTGCAGGCCGTGCCGCTGTTGCAACGCTGGGGCCGCGACTGGGCGGAGATCATCCGTACCGGCGTGCGCGAGGGCATCGCTGTTGAGATTTACGATCCAGACATTATCGGGCAGGCAATTGTGGGGGCGCTGCATCAGGCGGGTAGCGAAAGCTCTGCGTCAGGCCGCAGCCGTGCCGAACTCGTGGACAATCTCACGCGATTTCTGGTGCGCGCGCTGAAGCCCTGATTGACAAAGTGCAAAAAACTGACAAATTATCAGTTCTGCAACGGCGCGATCACGACGCCGGTTTACGGAGGACGCGATGGCAAGGCTTTCCTATTCGCGCGACGAGATTCTGGCCGAGCATCCTTACGCCAAACCACAGATCGAAGCGGGTTATCGCCTGCATGGCGGTTTCGATGCGGCGGGCCAATATATCTCGCCGCGCACGCTGCACCGTTGGCCCGCAATCCGCGCGTGGCAGGAGGCGTTGAAAGCGCGCGGCGGCGAGATTATCGATGCTTCGCAGCAATTGATGGTGCGTGGAAGTTTCCCAACCGTGGCGCAACAGAGTTTTCTGCTTGAACTTGGTCTGGGCCAGACTTTGTGGGATGCGCTTTCGATCACGGGGGTGATCGAGGCGCGCGGCTTGCGCCTCACCGAAGCAACCGCGCCGGATTTCCAGAGCATCATCGTCGAGGACATTTCACAAACTGCGACCGGGCATCTGAACAAGGGTTTATTGTACGCGCACGGTCTGGATGAAGGCGGCAATCGCGCGAAAGGCGAGGGCGGTCACGATTCCATGTGGTTTGCCGTGCGCGATATGCTGTTCGGCAAAAATGCGTTTCCCGAAAGCATCGTGCCGGAGAGCATCGGACGGCCGGAGCTTGGCCGGCTGATGCCACAAATCCCTAAAGATTACGAAGAGTGGATTCTGCTGCTGATGAATGTTCTCATGATCGAAGTGCGTGCGGAAAATTTCTTTTCCTTCTGCACCACGGTCATGCGCAGCACCGAAAATTTCCGCGACCGCCGCGAAGCAGCCTTGCACGCCGCCGATCTGGTGGACCGCATCCGGCAAGATGAAGCACCGCATGTGGGTTATCTCGCCGCCGTCATCTCCGAATTGCGCAGCGTCACGTTCAAAACCGTCGATGGCGGGCGCATCGCGGGCCGCGAAATGATCGATCCCATCTGGCGCGGCATGGTGAACTGGCACGCCGTCACCAATGTGGATTTCGAGCGCCAACGCGCGCGCGAGGCGCTGACCGCCATGCTCGCCGCGCGCGATCCCGAACTCGTTCGCCGTTTCGATTCTCTCGCCATGAAGGAAGCCGCATGATCAAGGAATTCAAGGGAAAGACCGCTTACATCACGGGCGGGGGCAGCGGCATCGGCCTTTCGATGGCGCGCGCGTTTGGCAGGCAGGGCATGAATGTCGTGCTCGCCGATATCGACGAAGGCGCGGCAAAAGCGGCGGCGGAACAACTCACCTCCGAACAGATCAAAGCCAAGGGCGTGCATGTGGATGTGGGCGACCGCAATTCCGTGCGCGCATCCGCGCTGGAAGCGGTGTCCGCCTTCGGCAAAATCCACATCGTCTGCAACAACGCGGGCGTCGCGGTCGGCGGCATGTTCGGCATGATGAAGGAACGCGACTGGGACTGGATCATCGACGTCAATCTGAAAGGCGTGGTCTATGGCGCGGAGATTTTCGTGCCGCTGATAAAAAGTCACGGTGAAGGCGGCCACATGATAAATACCGCATCCGTCGCGGGCATGATTTCCGGGCCGGGGCTGGAGCCTTACTCCGCCACGAAATACGCCGTCGTCGCGATGAGCGAAGGCTGGGCGATGCAATTGTCGGCGGAAAATATCGGCGTGTCGGTACTGTGTCCCGGTTTCGTGCGCACGCGCATCCATGAAAGCAATCGCGCGCGCCAGGATCGATATGGTGGCGTCAACGCGGAAATGAATCCCGGCATTGCCGCCACGCGCGATATGGCATCGCAAGCCGTGCTTAGTGGAATCGATCCCGATATCGTCGGCGCGCGCGTTGTTGAAGCGGTGAAGAACGGCGAGATGTACATCTTCACGCATCCGACCATGCGGCCTGTCATCGAAATGCGTCTCGCGGCCATTCGCGCCGGCCTCGACGCCTGCGACAATAGCGAGGCGCTGAAAGGCGTAAAGGATTTTGGCGGCGGTTCGGCGTTTCTCTCCGGCCAGCAATAAACCGGCCGTCTGAAGCATGGCAAGCATCGAAAAGAAAACGCCGCCATCCGCGGAAATTCCCTCCGCGCGCGCGTTCAATAAGGAATTGGCTCCCGCCTATATCGACAATGTGTGCATCGCGCACGGCTTCGCGCCGCCGCCCGGTTCGCCGGTGGGCGAGGGCATGGGCGCGGGCTTTTCCTATTGTGAATTGCATTGCGGAACGGCGGTGACGGCGACGTTGCTGGCCGCGTCCAACCCGCTTGGCGAATTTCATGCGCTCGATCCGCGCGGCCATGCGATGACGCAGGCGCGTGCCCTCGCCAAAGCGGGTGGCGTGAAAAATATTTCGTTTCATCAAATAGGCGTGGAAGAAGGGTTGGGCGCGAATTTCGGGCCGTTCGATTACATCATCGTCAACGGCATTTATACCTGGGTGCCGCTACGCGAGCGCGCGTTGATATTGTCGTTCGTGCGCAAATTCCTGAAGCCGGGCGGCGCGGTGTATGTGAGCTACAATGCGCGGCCCGGATGGAACCGTCTCGATCCGTTCCGGCGGGTGTTCCGCGAGGCGTCGCGCGGGCTTCGTCTCGATGTGAAGAATCAATTGCAACGCGCGCAAGAAATCTATGCGCAACTTGCCGGCACAAAAGCCGCGAGCATTCTCGCAACAGGCGTAGATGCAGCCACATTTGCGCAACTCGACACCGCGCCGATGGAGGCCATCGCCGCCGACTACGCCAATGAATTTGCCGATCCGCTTTACGTCACCGAAGTGGCGAGCGATTTCGCCGCCATCGATTGCGTGCTGGCGGGTGCGTCCGACATTGCGGAGTCGGTGCCGGTACTGGCACCGCATGAGCCGTTCAAATCTCTGTTCGATAAAATGCCGACACAGGCGGGCCGCGAACTGGTCAAGGATTTTCTACGCGACACGCGCCTGCGCCGCGATGTGTTCGTGCGTGGCGGCAAGCGGCTCGCGGCAGACAATCGCGACATGGTGCTGTCCGGCCTTGCGTTTGCGCTGGAACAGCCCGCGCCTGCCGTGCGCTATAAAATGTCTGTGCCGTTCGGTGTCATCGAATTCGACAATCCGCATGCCCGCGCGCTGGTGGCGGCGCTGGCCGAAGGTCCGCGCACTTTGGGCCAATTGATCGAGGCCGCCCATGCGCGCGGCGCCGATGCGGGCAATGTCGTTGCCAATGTGCATGCGTTGCTTGTCACATCGCAGATCAGGCCCGTGCATCGCCCGACGCCGGAAGCCGCGAAAGCCGCGCGCGCTTTGCAAACCGCTATTCGTG
>DATCEI010000260.1:0-5899 GCA_036510185.1 Rhizomicrobium sp.
TCGCCCAGAAACTCCAGCCGCTCATTCGACTCCGCGCCCATGCTGGCATGGCGCAACGCGCGCGCCAGCAATTGCGCGTCGGCGAATTTGTGTCCGAGCCGGGTTTCCAGCTCAGTCGATGAAGGTGAAGAGGCGGCTGTATCGGATCGCCGCCGGCCACTTCCAGAATTCCCAGATATGCGCGCTGCCATCGGTGGAGAAGAAGATCAGTTCGGCCTTGCCGACCAAGTTTGCCGCCGGAACGTAGCCCACCGCCGTGCGGCTGTCTGCCGAATTATCGCGATTGTCGCCCATCATGAAATAATGGCCGGGCGGCACGACGTAGACGTCCGTATTGTCCTCCGGCCCGTCGGCGATGCGGTCCAGCACATAATAGGTTTTGCCATTGGGCAGCGTTTCGCGATAGCGCGGCACGTGGTTCTCGTAGCCGTCGAGGTTTTCGACATAATCGCCCACGCGCACTTTCGGCACGGCGTGATCGTTGATGTAGAGCTGGCCGTTGATCATCTGGATGTGATCGCCGGGCAGGCCGATCAGCCGCTTGATGTAATCGGTGGAATTGTCGTGCGGGAATTTGAATACGATCACGTCGCCGCGCGTGGGCTCATGGAAGAAAATGCGCCCCGGTATCGGCCCCAGCCCGAACGGAAACGAATAGCGGCTATAGCCGTAAGCGTATTTCTCGACGAACAGATAATCGCCTACGAGAAGCGTGTTCTCCATCGAGCCGGACGGAATGTTGAACGGCTGGAAGAACAGGCTGCGGATCACCACGGCAATCGCCAGCGCGTAAACGATGGTCTTGACCGTTTCGGTCCAGCTTTCGCCCTGGCGCGCGGGTTCCGGCGCCGTCGTGGTGACGATGGCGGGCGTTGCGGGCTGGTTCGTGGTGTCGGTCATCGGCTCATCGGTCATGGCGGCGGAAAGAAACCGACGGGGGCCTTAAGGTCAAGCCGACGCCGTTTTAATCATGTAGGACGGCCGGGCGGCTTTACGAGGGTTCCGCGGAGATAATCACAATGGCGTGGGCCAGCGGAAAATCATCCGTGATGCTCAGTTCGATGTTGGCGGTGTGGCCCGCGGGCGTGATTTCATGAAGCCGTTTTAATGCGCCACCCGTCAGCGCCATGCTGGGCTTGCCGCCCAGCAGATTCACCACGCCCATGTCACGCCAGAACACGCCCTCGCGAAGCCCGGTTCCCAAGGCTTTAGCGCAGGCCTCTTTGGCCGCGAAACGCTTGGCATAGCTGGCCGCGCGCTGTTTGCGGCCGTCAGATTTCTTGCGTTCCAGATCGGTGTAAATGCGTTCGATGAAACGCGCGCCATGACGTTCGATCGTCTTTTCGATGCGGCGAATATCGATGAGGTCGGAACCAAGACCGATGATCATTTGCGTGCCTCGTCCATGAGCGATCTCATGCGCCGGATTGCCGCATCGAGGCCGGTGAAGATCGCTTCGCCGATGAGAAAGTGACCGATGTTGAGTTCGCGGATTTCACCAATTGCGGCGATGGGTCTCACCGTATCGAAGCCGAGGCCATGGCCCGCGTGGACTTCGAGGCCCAGCGATGCGCCATGCATGGCGGCGATGCGGATTTTGCTTAACTGCGTTTCGCATTCTTGCGAGGCGCCGTGTGCGCAGGCTTCGCAATAGGCGCCCGTGTGCAATTCCACCACCGGCGCGCCCAGCGATTTCGCGGCATCGAGTTGCGCGAGATCGGGTTCGATGAACAGTGACACGCGAATGTTTGCTTCACCCAACGCACGCACGAACGGCGCAAGGCGATTGTGCTGACCTGCTGCATCGATGCCGCCTTCGGTCGTGCGCTCCTCACGCTTTTCTGGGACGATGCAGGCGGCGTGCGGGCGATGGCGCAATGCGATGTCCAACATCTCTTCCGTCGCCGCCATTTCCAGATTCAGAGGCAAATCGATCTCGCGCGCAAGACGGTCGATGTCGTGATCGGAGATATGACGGCGATCTTCGCGCAAATGCGCCGTGATGCCGTCCGCGCCCGCATCCTTGGCAATATGCGCCGCGCGCAACGGATCGGGATGCGTACCGCCGCGCGCGTTCCTGATCGTCGCGACATGGTCGATATTCACGCCAAGGCGGAGATGGGTCATGGAGAATATCTAACCCCTCGCGGCGGGAAATTCACCTGCCATGGCAACACCGGGCAGGCATTGAAAATGTCATCAAATGATGCCATACTTCGTGCCTAGGAGAATAACCATGCGAACCACCGTTGCCTTGGACGACAAGCTCGTTGCGGAAGCTCAAGCCTATACGGGAATCAAGGAAAAATCCGGCTTGCTCAACGAAGCGCTGAAAGTGTTGATCGCGCGCGAAGCACAGCGGCGGCTGGCGTTGCTGGGCGGCACGCAGCCGCAACTCAAGGCGCCGCCGCGCCGCCGCCCGTGATCCTTGTCGATACGTCCATCTGGGTGGATCATTTTCGCAGCGGCGATGCGGCGCTTGCGAATCTTCTCAATGCCGGGAGTGTGCTTGCCCATCCATTCGTCATCGGCGAAATCGCGCTCGGCCATCTGAAGCAGCGCGAACTTGTCTTGCGAACACTCTATGAATTGCCACAAACGACCGCCGCAACGGATAGCGAAGTGCATGCTTTTATTGAAAGTGAAGCGCTGTTCGGATTCGGTATCGGTTATGTCGATGCGCATTTGCTCGCATCGGTGCGCCTGACGTCAGGCGTTTCACTTTGGACACGCGACAAGAAATTGGCCGGGATTGCGGAGCGATTGAAATTGACGGCGAGCGTTTAATCTACGCCAGCCCCCTGCTCCCGGGTTTGATGGCTGGCGTCTCGCGCAGATGGGCGGGCAGTTTGCCGGCTTCCCACGTTGCGAATTTCACGCGCGCGAGCGCCACGAGTTTCACGCCGACCTTCGCTTTGCCGCCGGAGCGGTCGATGAGACATGCGGCAGCCACCGGCTTTCCGCCCGCAGCCCGGATCGCATCGAGGCATTCGCGCGAGGACAGGCCCGTCGTCACAATGTCTTCCACCATCAGCACGGGCTGGTTTTTCTCCAGATGAAATCCACGGCGGAGTTGAAACGTGCCGTCCTGCCGCTCCACATACATTGCAGGCAAACCCAATTGGCGGCCCATTTCGTAGCCTGGCACGATGCCGCCGACTGCCGGTGAAACGATGGCGGTGAATTTCGTTTTCACTTCGGCGTGGATTTTCGCGGCCAGCGCCTTGCACAATTTTGCGGTGCGTTTGGCATCCTGAAACACCAGCGCCTTTTGCAGGAACACATCGGAATGCAACCCGCTCGAAAGCAGGAAATGCCCGCGCAGCAACGCGCCCGCTTTCTCAAATTCTTTCAACACTTGTTCAGAAGTCATTTAAGCACCGTTTCTTGCGGGCCGCGCACGCGATCCACCGCCTCGACGGCGGCATTCACGCGCAACGCGCCCAATATGTTTTGCAGATGCGCGAGATCGCGTACTTCGATATCGAGAAGAAATTCAAAGTACAACGGATTGCGGCTGGAAATTTTCAGATTGAAAATATTGCCACCGTTGTTGCCGATGACAGTGGCGATGGCGGCAAGCGATCCCGGCTCATTCTTCGCCCGCACCAGCACGCGCGCAACCGATGGCCCGCTTTCCGCCGCGTTCGCGCCCCACGCGACATCGAGCCAGTCGGCCATGCCTTGCGCATCTTCAAGCTCTGCGCAGTCAATAGTATGAATCACGACCCCTTCGCCCGGCACCATGAGGCCGACGATGCGGTCGCCCGGCAACGGATGGCAGCATTGGCCGAGATGATAGGAAAGCCCTTCGGTCAGGCCGCGAATGGAAATGCGTTTGGCTTTGTCCGGTTCCGCATATGCCGCCGTCTTGCGCCGTTCGGGATCGCGCTTCAGTTCCGGAAACACCGCTTCCAGCACTTCATGCGCGCGCAACGCGCCGCGCCCGACATCGGCATATACATCTTCGGCTTTGTGCAGATGCAGTTTCTTGGCGACTTCGGCGATGCCCTTTTCGGTCATCTGCAAACCGTCATCGGTGAAAACTTTTTCCAGAATCTTCCTGCCGAGATTGACATGCTCGTCGCGTTGCGCATGGCGCAGATAACGGCGGATTTCTGAGCGCGCGCGGCCCGTGACCACGAACTGTTCCCACAGCGGTGAAGGCGTTTGCTCTTTCGTACGAATAATCTCGACCTGATCGCCATTGCGCAGCGGCGTGTGCAGCGGCACATGCACGCCATTCACCTTCACGCCCACCGTGTTGTTGCCGAGATCCGTGTGCACGGCATATGCGAAATCGATAGGCGTGGCGCCGCGCGGCAACGCGATCAGATCACCCTTCGGCGTGAAGCAGAAAACCTGATCCTGATACATCGCAAGGCGCGAATGTTCGAGGAATTCCTCCGCGCTGTCGCCGCGCTCCAGCAACTCCACCATTTCGCGCAGCCATTGATAGGCATCGTCCGCGCCGAAATCGCGCGTGCTGAGCTTTTCGCGATAACGCCAATGCGCCGCCACGCCGCGTTCGGCGATGTCGTGCATTTCCTGCGTGCGTATTTGAATCTCCACGCGCTGATTTTCCGGCCCGATCACCATGGTGTGAATGGAGCGATAGCCATTGGTTTTCGGCGTGGAAATGAAATCCTTGAAACGCTCCGGCACCATGCGCCAATGCGTGTGCAGCACGCCCAGCGCGCGATAACAATCGTCGATTGTTTTCACGATGATGCGGAAGCCGAAAATATCCGAGAGCTGTTCGAAATTAAGTTGCTTGTCTTTCAGCTTGCGCCAGATGGAATAAGGCCGTTTGGCGCGGCCATAAACCCACGCATCCACACCGCTTTCCAGAAGCTTGCGTTTCAGTTCGTCGGAGATTTTGCCGATGCGTTCGCCCGTCGCCGCGTTCAGCCGCTCCAACCGCGTGACGATAGAATTGCGCGCCTCTGGATCGAGTTCGCCAAAAGCTAAGTCTTCCAATTCCTCGCGCATGTTCTGCATGCCGATGCGGCCGGCTAGCGGCGCATAGATGTCGATGGTTTCCTGCGCGATGCGGCGGCGCTTCTCCGGGCTTTTGATGTATTGAAGTGTTCGCATGTTGTGCAGACGGTCAGCCAGCTTCACCAGCAGCACGCGAATGTCGTTGGACATCGCCAGCATCAGCTTGCGGAAATTCTCCGCCTGCTTGGTGCGCTCGCTGAACAACTCCAGCTGCGAAAGCTTCGTTACGCCATCGACGAGATCGGCGATCTCCGCGCCGAAATTGGCGCGCACATCCTCGATGGTGACGTAGGTGTCCTCCACCGTGTCATGCAGCAGCGCGGTCACGATGGTGGCCACGTCCAGCTTCAACTCGGTGAGGATGCCAGCCACTTCCAGCGGATGGGCGAAATAGGGATCACCCGATGCGCGGAACTGCTTGCCGTGCGCCGTCATGGCGTAAACGTACGCCTTGTTCAGCAGCGACTCGTCGGCATCCGGGTCATAGGATTTGACGCGCTCGACCAGCTCGGCCTGGCGCATGAATTTGCGTTTGCCGCGGGGGCGCGGCGGCTCCGGCACGGGCGAAATAGGGCCGCTGGCCGGAATGTGGCCCGGCACCTGGGTTTCGGTCGCGGTCGTCGTCGGAGCGGTCATCGCTCCTGACTATATAGGAACAACGCCGAATTAAACCCGGCTAGCGGCTGAGTTCCGCCTGCTGATCGGGGCGGAAAAGCGGGCTGCGCACGCTCGAGAAATCCGCGATCTCCACATTCACGGGGCCGACCGGATGCTCCTCCTTCAGCCGCGCGATGGCGAGATCGCGCCGGGCGCGGTCGCGCACGACGAAATAGCTTTCCTTGGCGCGCGCGATTTCCAGCGGCCCCTCGCCATGCACTTCGACGAATTTGTAGTCGCC
>DATCEI010000261.1:0-8628 GCA_036510185.1 Rhizomicrobium sp.
ATGCGCCGCGATCACCTGCGGAATGCCCGAGCCTTCCGTGTTGGGAAAGAACCGGCGCGTAAGATAGACGGCAAGCCCAAACCCCAGTGGCGTCAGCAGCAATGGCGCGTAAGGCCAGCGCAACTGGACATCGCGGAAACCCGCCTGCGCGAAATCCGCCACCACCGCCAGCACCACCGCGATGAGGCCGACCGCAAGCCCGCCCGCGATGAACACGAGCCGCCGCCGCCATCTTCGGGAATGCACGAGCAGGGTTCGCAGGCGGCGGGGCGTGAAAAGGACGGTCATGGGCAAGTCTATACCGCCCGATCCACGCCGAATGCCAATTGCGAATCTGTCATTTGGACTTTGCCGCACCCTGTTAAGAACTGAATGCGCGCCTTTTAAGCATTCCTTAAACGGCACAGGCGAAAGTCACCAATTGGAAACCATCAGGGCATGGGCATGAACGACCTCGATCTGGCGGCCTTTCTGGTGAGCCGCGTCTGCCATGACCTCGTGGGGCCGCTGGGCGCGGTGGTCAACGGGCTTGAAGTGCTGGAGGACGAGCGCGACGCGGCCATGCGGGCCGATGCGCTGAAGATCGTCACGTCGAGCGCCGATCAGGCGCTGGCGCGGCTACAATTCATGCGGATCGCCTTTGGCGCCGCCGGTTCGGCGGGCGCGGAACTCGATCTGGGCGAGGTCGGCCGCCTCATGCTGGGTTTGGTCGTGGGCACGAAAATCGAAATCGACTGGCAGGCCGCCCCCATCCATTGGCCCAAGGATTGGGCAAAGCTGCTTATGAACGCCACACTTCTGGCGGCGGATTGCCTGCCGCGCGGCGGCCATGTGCGCGTGGAGACGAGCCAGGATCCGGCAGCACCCGCTTTCACCGTGCGGGCGCGCGGCACAGGCGCGCGCGTGCTGGAAGAGGTGGAGAAATCCGTGCGCGGTGAAACCTCGGCGACGCCCGCCGATGCGCGCGGCGTGCAGCCCTTCCTGACGCATAGGCTGGCGCGGGGCCTGAACGCGGGCCTCACGCTCACCGCCACCGATGGTCAGGTCGAAATCGCCGCTGGTTAAAAAAGGACTTCAGACGGTGTTTACCTTCAACCGCTAGGGTTCGTTTTCCAGTGTTCGGGAGTCTGTGATGAAGTCCTGTCTGATTGTGGACGACAGCCGCGTGATCCGCAAAGTTGCGGCGCGCATTCTTGAAGACCTGAACTTCCACACCGAGGAAGCCGAGGACGGCGCATCGGCGCTGGCCGTTTGCCGCCACAACATGCCCGACGTGATCCTGCTCGACTGGTCGATGCCGAACATGCCGTGTCAGGAATTCCTGCGCTCCGTGCGCAAGGAGCCGGACGGCAAGCGCCCGAAGATCGTGCTCTGCACGACGGAGAACGACGCGGGCCATATCGCCGATGTGCTGGGCGCGGGCGCTGACGAATTTATCATGAAGCCGTTCGACAAGAGCACGCTCGAGGCCAAACTCTCCGAAATCGGCGCGCGCTAAACACCGGGGCGTTCCATGAGCGCTTCGGCATTCGCCTTCCTTGCCGATCTGCTCAAGCGCCGTTCCGGCCTGATGCTGCCCACGGGCAAAAGCCATCTCATCGAATCGCGTTTGGCGCCGGTGGCGCGGCGTTTCGGATTCAAGAATGTGGAAGCGTTGCTGCATGGGCTTCCGCACGGCACCGAGGCGATGTCGCGCGCCGTGACTGAAGCGATGACCATCAACGACACATGGTTCTTCCGCGACCGCGCCCCGTTCGAAGCATTCAAGGATGTGATTTTGCCCGCGATGCGTATCCGCCGCATGACGCATGGCCGTATCCGCATCTGGTGCGCTGCGTCATCGACCGGGCAAGAAGCCTATTCGCTGGCGATGCTTCTGCACGAAGCCGAGCTTGCCGCGAATGATTGGGAAATCGAATTGATCGCCACCGATCTCAATGCGGATTCCATCGCGCGCGCGAAAGAAGGCCTCTACACAAATTTTGAAGTGCAGCGCGGACTGGGCATTCGCCGTCTCGTCGGGCATTTCATGCAGGTGGGCGAAGATCAATGGCGCATCAGCGATCCGCTGCGCCGGATGGTGACGTTCCGCACCTTCAATCTTCTGGATTCGTTCGATTGGCTGGGCGAAGTCGATGTCGTGTTCTGCCGCAACGTGCTGCTGTATTTCGACGACGCGACCAAGAAGCGTGTGCTGCGCAAACTTATCTCCGTCACCGCGCATGACGGTTTTCTCGTCACCGGCACGGCGGAAACGCCGCACGAATTGATGCCGGAACTGGAACCCGTCGCGGATGCGCGGGGATTATATGTGCGTGCACATAGAGAGTCGAAGAAAGCGCGGGCTTAGCGATAGCGCAAAAACTTCGACCCTCCCCTTGAGGGAGGGTCGAAAAATCTGAGCGTAGCGAAGATTTTTCGGGGAGGGGTCATGCACCGGCGTCCGCACCCCTCCCCGAAGCCGTCTTTGCACTGACGTGCAAATCCGCCTTCGACCCTCCCTCAAGGGGAGGGTGAAGAATAGCTCTACAAACTCACCCGCACGCCGCCATAAACACTGCGGCCGGCCGCGCCATACCCAAGCACTGGTTCGTAATGTTCATCGAACACATTCTCCACGCGCGCGAACAGCGAAAGATTGGCGCAGAGCGGATAGGAGCCGAACACGTTAGCTGTCGCGTAGGACGGCATCCGGTTGACCTCGCCCGGACTGTCGAAACGATCACCCACATACACAATGTCAAAGCCCAGCGATGTGTTAGGCATAGGCGCCCATGTGAGACTTCCACTAGCCGTGTAATGCGGCGAACGCTGAAGTGGCGTGCCCATCGTCAGATCAACCGCCGACAAATCGGTGAGATTGGCCGATGCGCTTACATTGTCACCCAGTGCCGCCGTCACCTCATATTCTTCGCCGGTCGCCCGCGTGCGCGCGATATTGTCGTAATAGCCGAAAGGCCGCGTCGCGCAGGTCGGCAGCGTGGGGTCGTCGAAACAATCGGGCGAGAAGAATCCGATCTGGTTGTTCGTGCGCCGCTCGAAATAGGTGGCGGAGAAATGCACGCGCCCGTCGAACACGCCCTGTTCGGCGCCCACCTCCCAGCCGCGCGCGCTTTCCGGCAAAAGCTCGTGCAGCGGATTGGAATAGGGAGAGAACAATTCGTACAGCGTCGGCGCCTTGAAGCCGTCGCCGTAATTGGCGTGCAGCACGGTTTGGCCGTTGTTGGGTGTCCATGCCGCTGCCGCCTTCACCGATGTATGCCCGCCGAACTGGGAATCATCGTCGTAGCGTACGCCGCCAGTGAGCGTCAGCTGATCGAAAAAAGTCGTCTGATCCTGCACATAACCGCCGCTGATCTGCGAATGGCCTTTGTCGATCTCCGTCGGCATATATGAATAGAAACTCGCGCCGTTGAACGAGATGTGCTGCGTCTCAGCACCAAAGGTGATCTGATCGGCAGGCGAAAGGTCGAATACGCCCTGATATTCCAGCCTCAGCGCATTGCCCTTGTCATCGGCGTTTTTGTGCAGCGTGTCGAACACCGAATTGAAGAAGCCGCGATCACTGTCCGATCCGATCAATGCAAGACGATTGTGGAACGCGCCGTCCAGCAGATCGAAATTGAATCCTGCGTAGCTCGCGAACAATTTGTTGTCTTCGTAGGCCGGAGAGTCCGCCACGAGATAGGGCGGCGTGGAGGCGAAATTGTCGTCGAAACTGTCGCGCGCGCTTGTCGCATAGGCGCGCAGATCGATGCTTGCATCACTATCCATATGCCAGCGCGCATTCGCCGTCGCGCCGAAATTGTGATAGCCGTCGGCTTCCGGATTGCCGTTGCGCGAATCCGCCGCCGATACGGTGTTGGTCAGATAGGCATTGGCAGCCGCGCCATAGTCCAGATCGCCTGCCGTGCCGTCTGCCGCAACATTCAGATGCGCGGTGTCGTAACCGCCGCCTTCCGCCGTCGCCTCCAGCGAGAACGGCGAATCGCCGCCGCGCTTTGTGAGAATGTTCACAACGCCGCCAATGGCGTCGCTGCCGTAAAGCGTGGATTGCGGTCCGCGCAAAACCTCGATGCGGTCGATATTGTTGGCGAGGAGATCGCCAAGCACGGCTTCATCATCCACCGTGCTGGGATCGTTGATGCGCACGCCGTCGATGAGCGTCAGCGATTGCCCGGAAGCCGCACCGCGAATGCTGATATTCGTCGTCTGGCCCACACCGCCATTTTGGATCACGACCATGCCGGGCGTTTCCTGCAGCGCATCGCTGACGAAGGAAATCTGCTGCTGGGCCAGCATGTCGCCCGTGATGACGGACACGGACTCGCCCGTCTTGTCAGCGGGCTGCTCCGTGCGCGTGGCGCTGACCACAACCTGTTCGCTTTGGGCCAATACCGGTGAAACGAAACAAGCAAAAACGATGGAACACAAAATTTTTCGCATGACGAACCCCTTGTCAAGGAGGCCGCACACGGCAAAGCGATCATGGAAACGCTTGACCCCGCGACGACACTCCAGCCTGTCGCCATAGCGGGTACCCGCGGTTCCCGGCGCACCCCGGCCGGAAACGGACGACGGCGCAAGGCAGGTCTCCTGGCTCCCGGCTCCTCGCTCTCGCCCGCCTTCCCAGGGATAGGCCCCAGTGGCAGTTGGACGATCGCTCGCCGGTTACAGTTGCGGGGGCAGCCGCAGGCATTTCACCTGCGTTCCCAAACCTTGCACGCGAGTCGAAACTAAGCGGGAGTCGCGCAGGCCGTCAATTGTTGCTTGAGGCAATCGCTGCCCAAATATCGACATGAATAGGGAATGCACTACCATCGGCAAAGCACGGGGAGCCGATGCCATGTCTTACCGAATTGCTGTTGTTGTTCTCACTGCAGTCGCGCTTTGCGGATGCGCCATGCACCCGTCCGACACGCAGGGGTTTCGCCAGGCGGAGTTGGCTTCGCCGACCTATCAGATCGGTTATGACGAAGGCTGCGAAGGCGCCAACCAGAATTATGCGCAAGCCAAAATGGCCGGCGGCCGCGACGAAAAACTGTTCCAGACCGACGCAAATTATCGCGAGGGCTGGCTGGCCGGGCGGACAAATTGTCTGGATACCACCTTCCTCATCAGCAACGGCAAGCCCGCCGATCACCTTGAGAGCCTTTTCTAGGCGCGGCCTTCTCATTGAATTCTCTTATGCGCGCGGGCTAACCTGCCGTCAGGCGGCCACAACAAACACGCCGCCGCGTGGGTGAGGAAATGTCTGAAGCCGTCAAACAGGCCCCGTGGCCTGCCATGTCCATTGCACAAGCCCACAAGCTTCTGACCTCGCCGGGATCGCCTTTCGAGATGGGCGAGGCGGAGATTCGCGGTATCAAAACGCGCATCTGGAAGAACGCGCCGCCGACCTTGCGGCATCTGTTTCTGTGGTCGCGCCAATTCGCCGATAAGACGTTTCTTGTCTACGAAGATGACCGCGCGACCTACGACAATTTTGCGCGCGCGGCGTTGGCCATCGCCGATGAGTTGAGCAAACGCGGCGTGAAGAAAGGCGACCGCGTCGCCATCATCATGCGCAATCTGCCGGAATGGCCCGCGATCTTTTACGGCGCGGCGCTGGTGGGCGCGATCCTCACGCCGCTTAATGCGTGGTGGACGGGACCGGAGCTTGAATATGGCCTTGTCGATTCCGGTTCAAAGATTGTGTTTGTCGATGCCGAGCGGCTGGAGCGTATCGCCGAGCATCTGGTCAATTGCCCCGATCTCGAACACGTCTATGTCAGCCGCTACGACGAAGATTTGCCCAGCCCCATCGTTTCGCGATTGGAAGATGTCACGGGCCGCGTCAACGATTGGGGAAAACTGCCCGACAGGCCGTTGCCCGATGTGGCGCTGGAGTCCGACGACGACGCCACGATTTTCTACACGTCCGGCACGACGGGAAAACCCAAGGGCGCACTCGGCACGCATCGCAACATGCTGTCGAACATCATGGCGTCCGGTTCGGCGTCCGCGCGCAATTTCCTTCGCCGTGGCGAACCCGTGCCGCTGCCCGATCCGAATCTGCCCCAACGCGCGAGCCTGTTGTCCGTGCCGTTCTTCCACGCCACGGGATGTTTCGCGATTCTGGGGCCTACGCTTTTCGTCGGCGCGAAGATTGTGCTGATGCACCGCTGGGAGCCAGAGCTTGGCATGGCGCTGATCGAGCGCGAACGCATCACGCAGGCGGGCGGTGTGCCGACGATTGCGTGGCAATTGATCGAGCATCCGGCGCGCGCGAAATACGATCTGTCGTCGCTGGAGTCCGTGGCTTACGGCGGTGCGCCGTCGGCGCCTGAACTCGTGCGCAAGATCAAGGAGACGTTCCCGAAATCGCTGCCCGGCAATGGCTGGGGCATGACGGAAACCTCGGCCACCTGCACCACGCATTCGGGCGAGGATTACGAGCATCGTCCGGATTCCTGCGGGCCTGCGGTTGCGGTGTGCGATCTGAAAGTGATGACGCCCGATGGCATGCGCCAGCTTGGCCCCAATGAGGTCGGTGAAATTTGGGCGCGTGGTCCCAACATCGTCAAAGGCTATTGGAACAAGCCCGAAGCGACGGCGGCGACGTTCGTGGATGGCTGGGTGCGCACGGGCGATCTTGGCCGCGTGGACGAAGAAGGCTTCTGCTTCATCATGGACCGCGCCAAGGATATGCTGATCCGCGGCGGCGAGAACATTTACTGCATCGAAGTGGAAAATGTTTTGTATGAGCATCCCGCCGTGATGGATGCGGCCATCGTCGCTATTCCCCACAAAACATTGGGTGAGGAACCGGGCGCGGTTGTGCATCTGACGCCGGGTCTGCATGCAAGCGAAGAAGAATTGCGCGCGTTCGTGGCAGGCAAACTTGCGGCGTTCAAGGTGCCGAAGAAGATCGTGTTCTGGCCGGAAACCTTGCCGCGCAATGCGAATGGCAAGATTGTCAAAACGGAATTGAAGAAGATATTCGCTTAGTATCGGTCAACGAATCCAACACTTCCCCCATTCCGTCATCGCCCGGCTTGTCCGGGCGATCCAATTTGTTTTTTTGTAAAAAGGAAATTGGGTTACCCGGATCCTTCGCGAAAAGCTCAGGACCGGGTAATGACGAAGTTGGATGTATGGCTAAACAATATCCTTCTCGTCCAGCCGTCTGATATTCTCCTCATGCGTCGTGCGGCTGATGCGATAGAAGGTCAGGCATGTGAACGCGCTCATGGAGAGCAAAAGCAGCGTCGGCAGGAAAACCAGCACCAGATGACGCGGGATAGCAGGATCGAGCGTGGCGGGCGAGGCGCTCTGCGGAAAATGCACCAGACCCAGCAACAGTCCCGCAATGAATACGCCCATGCCTGACACGGCTTTCTGCACCAGACTGTTGAACGAGAAAAACAATCCTTCCGAGCGCCGCCCTGTGCGCAACTGGCTGTCTTCCACGACATCGGTCAGCATAGACGCCAGCAGAATCGTACAGCCGATATAGAATGTTGTCGTCAACAGCGTGAAACCGAGCAGCATCGGCAGCAACGCGTCCGATCGGTTCGCGGGAAACGCTCCACCCAGTCGCAACGCAAAGGGCAGCGCATAAAAAGCCAGCGCGCCAACGAACAACGCCAGCGCCACCGCCTTCTTGCCGAAGCGCCGCGACAAAGGCGTGCTCAGTGCAAAGGCAATGAATGGCGCGAAGATCACCACAATCGACAGATCGGAAACCTGATCGTTGTCCAGGCCCCAGAAATAGGTCTGGAAATAAATCCCCAGAGACGTCAGCAGCCCGATGCAGACATACATGAGAAAGGCAGCACTCATCAACGCGATGAACGGCCCATGCCAGAGTGAAACAAACATCTCGCGGGCGAATTGCGCCGCCGTCAATTTGCGCCGCACGGGCACGGCGAAATGCGGAATATGCCGGTGCGTGCCTGCTGCCGAAACGAGGATCGCGATCACCATCACAATCGCCGCCACCAGCGCGTAATGTGAATACCCAATAGGGTTCAATTGGCCCACCGGGTGCGCACGATCCGGCGTCAGGAACACGCGCAAGGTCAGCACCGCCATGGACAGCGCGCCCAGCCATCCGAACAGATAACGGTAGGAGAGGAACGAGGTACGCTGGTCGTAATCGCGCGTCAGCTCGGCGGCCAGCGCGGAACTGGGGATTTCATACATCGCAATAAACGTGCGCACGATAATCGTGATGCCGATCAGATATCCGAACAGCGCCTCTTTTCCCCAATGCGGCGGATTCCACAAAAACCAGTATGAAATCGCCACGGGCACCGCAGAGGCATACATCAGCGGATGCCGCCGTCCCCAGCGCGTGCGCAGATTGTCCGAAAACTGGCCCACGACCGGATCGGCGAACGCATCCACGATCAGCGCGATGCCGATGGCCGTGCCCACCCATTGCGCGGGCAGGCCCATGATCTGGTTGTAGAACAGCAGCAGAAAGGTCGTGAAACCCTGATCCTTCACGCCATAGGCGACCGAGCCGAAGCCGTAGAACAATTTGGTCCGGACGCTTTCCAGATCGGTGCGTGGGGTCAAAGGGGCGTCCCTGGAGAAATTGCGAAGTGACGTTCGCGGAAAGCTAGTCACTATTCGCGTGCC
>DATCEI010000262.1:0-16837 GCA_036510185.1 Rhizomicrobium sp.
CCCGCCCAGCGCCAATTGTCGATGCGCAAAGTCAGCGCCGCGAATGTTTCGGTGGCGGAATCGGGCGCCACGAACGCTTCCTCGCGATAGGCTTTTACTTTCGCGCCCGCGATTTCGCTTGCCCCATATTGACCGCGCACGGCATCTTCCGGGCGGATTGGATGCGTGGCCTTGAACACTTCGGCCTTCTTGGCGCGCACCGCATCGGCATCGAACGAAACCGGCGGCTCCATCGCCGTCATGGCCACAAGCTGAAACAGATGATTGGGCACCATGTCGCGCAATGCGCCTGTCGCCTCGTAAAATTTGCCGCGCGTTTCAATGCCGATGGATTCGGCAACCGTGATCTGCACATGATCGATGCGGTCGCGGTTCCATACCGGCTCGAACAATCCGTTGGCGAAACGCAGCGCCATAATGTTCTGCACGGTTTCCTTGCCGAGAAAATGATCGATGCGATAGATCTGGTTTTCATCGAGCCATTCGAGCAGACACTTGTTCAGCGCTTTGGCCGATTGGAGATCGTGCCCAAACGGTTTTTCCACAATCACGCGCCGCCAGCCCTCGCTGACGTTTTTGACAAGACCTGCTTTACCCAATTGTTCGACCACAGGCCCAAAGAAGCGGTCGGCGACCGCGAGATAGAACAGCACGTTGCCGCCGAGATTTTTTTCCTTGTCGAGGCGCGAAAGCATCGCGCCGAGATTTTTGTACATGTCGGCGTCGAGAAAATCGCCCTGCAGATAAGACATCGCGTCGGCGACACGTTTCCACGCATCTTCCTCGATCGCTTTGGCTTCGAGTTCGCTGTCGCTTTTCTTGATCTGGCCGTCGAGGAACGCGTGCAGTTCCTCCGCCCAGCTTTGCTCCGTGCCGCCGTGGTGATTGACGCCGATCAGCGCAAAATCCTTCGGCAGAAGATTGCTGCGCGCGAGATTGTAAAGCGCAGGCACGACGAGCCGTTTGGTGAGGTCGCCGCCCGCGCCGAAAATCACCATCGCGCAGGGAGGAACGGTGGTCACGATTTTTTCCCGCCGTCGGATTCATGACCTTCGACATGACCGCCAAATTGCATCCGCATTGCCGAAAGCAGTTTCTCGCCGAAACTGTGTTCGACGCGGCTGCGAAAGCGCGCATAAAGTGCCGCGGACAGAACATTGGCGGAGACGGCTTCTTCGAGCGCGGCATTGATTGTCCAGCGGCCTTCGCCGGAATCCTCCACAAAGCCGGAAAATTCTTTCAGCGATGAATCCTGCGCCAGCGCGATAGCGGAAAGATCAAGCAACCATGACGAAATCACGCTGCCCCGCCGCCAGACTTCGGCGGTATCCGCAAGATCGAGCGTGAAGCGTTCGTCTTCCGGCAGTGTTTCGGATGATTTGCCGCGCAGAATATCGAAGCCCTCGGCATAGGCCTGCATCAAGCCATATTCGATGCCGTTGTGAACCATCTTCACGAAATGGCCCGCGCCAACTGGCCCCGCGTGAATATATCCGCGTTCGGCGCGCGTATCGCGGTTCTCGCGATGCGGCGTGCGCGGAATCGTGCCCAGGCCCGGCGCGAGCGCGGCAAAAATCGGGTCGAGCCGATCGACGACGGCCTTGTCGCCGCCGATCATCATGCAGTAACCACGTTCAAGCCCCCACACGCCGCCCGACGTTCCGACATCGAGGTAGTCGATGCCACGCGCGCGCAATTCTTTCGCGCGCCGGATATCGTCTTTATAGAATGTGTTGCCACCGTCGATGATGGCGTCGCCTTTTTCGAGCACATTGCCGAGCTGCGCGACTGTTTCTTCGGTCGGCGCGCCTGAAGGCAACATGATCCAGATTGCGCGCGGCGCGGAAAGCAGTTTTGTGAAATCGGTCAATGCGTGCGCGGGCATTGCTTTCTCTTTCGCCAGCGCATCCACCGCCTTGGCGTCACGGTCATAGACGGCGACTTCGTGGCCCGCGCGCATCAAACGGCGCGCGATATTGCCGCCCATTCGCCCAAGCCCAATGATTCCCAATTGCATGGTGTTTCCTATCGCAGCGCTTCGTCGAACGCTTTGCACAATTGTTCAAGTCCTGTTTCGATATTATCGAGATGAAGCCTTATGCAACGGCGACCGCGTTCACTCAGCACTGCAAAGTCTCCCAACGCCTGCGCTTGCTCGACAATTCCAAAAGAGAATTTTCGCCCCGGCACGGAAACATCTTCGATTGCGTTGGCAGTGATTGTGAAAAACGCGCCGCTGTTCGGGCCGCCTTTATAGGCTTGCCCTGTCGAATGTAGAAAGCGCGGACCGAATTCGGCGCAAGTTGCAACCTTCTTTGCGTCGCGAATGCGCGTTCGGATGGATTGAAGCGCGGCGATATGTTTTTCGTTGCGCTCAATGAACGCGAGCAACGCGACGTAATCGCCAGCCGATGTGGAGTTAAGCTGCGCGAGCAATACATCGGCGAGCGAGTCCGCGCCGACAAGCGCTTTGGCATTTGCGCCCCGCGCGAAGATGGATATGCCGTCGAAACTGCGAACGAGTTTTTCCGAGGGCAACGCGCCACTGCGCTCATACTCATCCGTCAGCTTTTTGGTTTCGATCTTGCTCGCCTCGACATCGGGCTGATCGAACGGGTTGATTCCGATCACGCTGCCCGCGGCTGCAATGGCCATCTCGCTCAGGAAAAACAACTGGCCGAGTTGATAAAGATCATCCAATACGAGGCGGATGACCGGATTGCCGGATTTTTCCAATGCGGAAAGCGCGGCGGCTTCGGGATCGCCCTTCAGGCGCACATGAACAAAAACGCGGTCGCTGCCGTAGACACCGGGTGCTGCCAGCGTTTCACCGTCGATGGGAATAAGGCCCTTGCCGTGCTTGCCCGTCGATTCCGCGATCAATTGTTCAAGCCATAGACCAACGGATGAAAGCGATTTCGATGCAACGATTGTGACCTTGTCGCGGCCATGTTTCGTCGCGAGCACGCCCAGCGCAACACCCAGTTCGACGCCCGGATTGTTTTCCGGCGGCGTCAAGGCGCTGCATGCAGCGACCATGCCCTGCGCGGATGTAATCAGGCGTTTTACATCGACGCCCATCGCGGCAGCAGGCGCCAGACCGAACCGCGACAGCACGGAATAGCGCCCGCCAATCGCCGGATCGCCGTAAAAAATATGCTGGAAATCGTCGGCTTTCGCCGCCTTCTCCATTGAGGAACCGGGATCGGTGACAGCGACGAACTGACGGCTTTTCGCGCTGGCGCGGAAATAATCCTTGAGAATGTTGGGCTCCAGCGTGCTGCCGGATTTCGAGGAGACGATGAAAAGCGTGCGTTCGATTTTTATCGCGCGCTCAAGCGTGCGGATTTGACCGGGATCGGTGGAATCCAGAACGTGCAGTTTCGGCGCGCCCTGTTGCTGGCCAAAACATTCGGCGAACACCTCCGCGCCCAGGCTTGAACCGCCCATGCCGAGCAACACAATATCGGTGAAGCCTTGTGTTTTCACCTGTGCGGCGAAATCTTTCAGCGCGCCCGATTCGGCGAGTTCACGCTCCACGATGTCGAGCCAGCCGAGCCATTTGTTCTCGTCCGCGCCGGTCCAGACGGTGTTGTCCTTCGCCCACAGCGCGCGGATTTTTCCCGTATGCGTCCAGTCCGCAATGGCGGTTTTCACGTCCGCGGCGGCATTGCCAAGCGATTGGCTCATCTGCAACAGCCGCGAACCCAGGATTTTCTCACGCTTGGCCGCGATGGCGCCGTACAATTTGTCGGCAGCTTCGGCGAATTTCTGGACGCCGTCTTCGACCAGTTCGTCGGTGATCTTGTCGAGCGAAATGCCTTCGCGTTCCAGATCGTCAAGCACTTGCCGCGCATCATCGACGCCTTCGTCGAGCGTGCGCGCAGCCTCGCCATGATCGCGGAAGGCGTCCAGCGTTTCGGGCGGAATCGTGTTGACCGTGTCGGGACCGATCAGCGTTTCGACATACATCACGTCGCGATAGGCTATGTTCTTCGTGCTTGTCGAAGCCCACAGCAAACGCTGCGGCCGCGCGCCTTTCGCGACCAGAGCATCCCAGCGCGCGCCAGAGAACAGATGCGTGTATTGCTCGTACGCCAATTTTGCGTTCGCAATAGCGACCTTGCCGCGCAAAGCTTCCAGCCGCGCAATATCGCCAGTCGCCGATTTCAATTTCTCTTCGATGTCCTTGTCGGCCAGCGTATCGATGCGGCTGACAAAGAAACTCGCCACGCTTGCGATTTTTTTCAGATCGCAGCTTTTCGCCAGCGTTTCAAGGCCGGAGAGATAGGCATTCGCCACCGCCCCATACATCTCGCGCGCAAACAGCAGCGTGATGTTGATGTTGATGCCTTCGCCGATCAGCGTCTCAATCGCGGGAATGCCCGCTTTGGTCGCGGGTACCTTGACCATAAGATTGTCGCGGCCGACCGCGTGCCACAATTCGCGCGCCTCGGCGATGGTGGCTTGCGTGTCCATCGCGATGTAGGGCGAGACTTCCATGCTGACGAAACCGTCCGCGCCGCCGGTTGCATCGTACACGCCGCGCAAAATGTCGGCAGCGTCCTGAATGTCCTTCACGGCGAGCGCGCGGAAAATCGCGCCCGCATCCGGAGTGCCGCCCTTCAGCAAATCCGCGATGGCGCCGTCATAATCTGTGGAATGGCCGATGGATTTTTCGAAAATCGACGGATTGGAAGTAACGCCCTTCACGCCGTCTTCGTCGATGAGCTTCTTCAGCCCGCCGGTCTGGATGAGCGAGCGGCTCAGATTGTCCAGCCACACCGACTGGCCGAATTTTTCAAGCTGACGAAGACGGTTCATGGAGTAATCCCAAGCGAGGGCCAGCCGTCATCATTGCGGATATTGCAATCGGGGCAAGGCGGTCATGGGAGCGAACGCGGGCAAAGGCGAATTGTTCCCGAATATCGTTTGGATAAAACCACTTAGCTCCGGCGACGCGATAAACGGTTGATCCGGCGCGGGCTTCCGGCGCGGGCGGCTTCCCTCCATAGCCGCAATATGGTTTGAAAACCGGTGGGCTTGCGGTTGGCCCCTCGCCCATGAGGCCAAAATGCCCGGCAAGTTCAGCGCCTATCTGACGATCTACAACGATTGGGAATTTCTCGAACAGGTGCTGCGTTCCATCGCGCCCTATGTCGATGAGCTTATCGTTGCCGATGGCGCGTTTGAATGGATGGCGCCCTATCTGACCGCGATGGGGCACGATCTGGAACGCTCCGACCCGCGCGTGTACGACATCATAGAGGCAAGCCGCATTCCCTATCGCGTTGTTTCGGGCGTGTGGGTCAATCATATCGAAAAACGGCTGGCCGCCTATCGCGCCTGCACAGGCCGTTACGCCTGCCGGATCGATTCCGACGAGATCATGTTTTTTGACGACAAAGAGCTGGAGCGATTTTTCCGGCGCGGCGGCGTGGTTGGCGAAGTGTCGATGCCCACCTATATCGCGCCGGGATGGGTCAAACGGCAGATGTGGAATCCGCAAGGGCGGCGTGCGAAATTGCGCGCGTTTTTCCGTTCGCCGCAAGCGATGCTTTCGCGTCAGTCGTTTCTGTTCGACCGCACGCGCGTCGAGCCGGAAATTCATCTGAACTATCTCTGGATTGTTCGCGATGCTGACAAACGCCCGCGCGGCGGCGAAATTCCGTTTGCGGTGTATCCCCGGCCTGTCGGTTTCAACGCGCATCTGACGATCTGGCGCTCCATTCCCGCATCGGCGCAACGCGCGGAATCCTATGTCCTGCATCATGTTTTGCGAAACGGCGTGCCATGGCTTCCGCAATTGAAAGAGCAGCCAACCGACCTGAAGACATTGTTTGAAATCGTGCCGCCGGAAATCTTCCGCGAGATCACGCTGGCCGCGCGCATCGGCATCAACACCATGCTCCCCGGCGAATTCGCGATGGCGCCGACGCCGCTGACGCGGGACCAGGAAGCAATCTTCGCGGGGCGTTACAAGGATCTGCTTGCCGGGCACGCCGCGCTCAACAGGCGGATGTGCGACACCGGCCTTCACTTTGCTCGCCATATGCCCACAATCATCGACCTTAGCGATGCGGCCTGCACCGATTGCGTCGCGCCCGACGGCACGCTGTTTATCGAGTTCGAAAGCGATCTGCGCGGCGCCGACGTGAAACTGCGCAGCGTGGTTTCGCACGCGCCCTGGCAGACCGTGACCATTCCCGAACATCGCCGCGAAGGGCGCCTGCTTGCCATCCGACTGCCGCCGCTTTCGCCCGGCAGCCTCCGCCGCGAGATCGAGTTCAAGATCGAAACGGTATCCGGCCAGCCCATCCAACGATTCCGCGTCCGCACCGGCCGCGAAGAACTCGGGAACTTTTTTCCTCGCTTCTGAGTTGTAGCTAACCTGACTTCCAATATTGGCTTTCGGAATGATGAGGGCGGGATTAACGGGGTCTTAGCAAGATTTGAGATATTCTCATTTGTTTTCATCGCCTTAGTACGAGGAAGGGGCATGAATATTTCTGGGGGCTTAACATTTGTCTTTGCGGTTATTGCGGCGGGCGCGGGGGTGGCAATCGTCCTGCTCGTCTTGGCGCTGCTGCGCATGTCGGCGACCTTGCGGGAGCGTACCGAGGCGCTGGAGCGTGAAATCGTCGAACGAACCCGCCACGAACAGCAGATGGCCGAGAACACGCTGGAGCTGCAGCGCTCCAATGCCGAGCTGGAGCAATTCGCCTATATCGCGTCGCACGATCTTCAGGAGCCGCTGCGCATGGTGGCGAGCTATACCGATCTTCTGGCGCAGCGTTATCAGGGCAAGCTCGACGAACGGGCGGACAAATACATCAAATATGCCGTCGATGGCGCCAAGCGCATGCAGCGGCTGATTGACGATTTGTTGACCTTCAGTCGCGTGGGCCGCCGCCAGCGGCCATTGCAGCCGACCGATCTCAACGAAGTGGTGCGCACGGTCCTGAAAAATCTGGGACACGCAATCGGTAAATCGAACGCAACCATAGAATTCCGCAATCTGCCGACGGTTATGGCCGACGACGGCCAGATCGGTCAGGTGTTTCAGAACCTCATCGGCAACGCGATCAAGTTTCATGCCGAGCGAGCGCCGCATATTCGTGTCGCGGCGGAACTCAAGGCGGGAAAATATCTATGCGCCATCGCCGACAATGGTATAGGAATAGAGGTTCAATATTCCGAGCGTATCTTCCAGATGTTTCAGCGCTTGCATGACCGCGAAACGTATGAGGGAAGCGGCATCGGACTCGCCGTGGCAAAAAAAATCGTCGAACGCCACGGCGGACGCATCTGGTTCGAATCCGAACCCGGCAAAGGCACGACGTTCTTTTTCACGCTCGCGCCCGTTCAGGAGAAAGCTGCATGAGCAAAGGCCGGGGGCCGGTTGCGCAACCTAATCGTTCGTGCAGCGGAAAATGACCATGAACATGGATCGTACAGCGTTCAAACTTCTTCTCGTCGAGGACAATCCCGGCGACGCCGACCTGACGCGCGAGCATCTGGAAGGCCTGCCCGATTGCGATTTCGAGATCACGCTGGTGACGCGGCTTGCCGACGCCATCGCCAAGCTCGAAGAATCCCCGATTGACGCGGTTATTCTCGACCTGAATTTGCCCGACAGTACGGGCCTCGACACGCTGCGCCGCCTGCGCAAGATCCGCGGCGCCATGGCCATCATCGTGCTTTCGGGCGTGGCCGATGAAATCCTGCGCCAGGACGCCATTCGCGAAGGCGCACAGGAGTTCCTCAGCAAAAACGAATCCGCGTCGCGGCTTGTGGCGCGCAGTTTCGTCTATGCGCTGGAGCGTCACCGTCAGGAAGAAGAAAGCCGCAAGATCGAGCAGCTTGTGGCGGCCAATCCCGATGCCGTGCTGGTGGTGGATGACGCCAATGTTGTACGCTTCGCCAACGTCGCGGCACTTTCGCTGTTCGGGCGGAGCAATGAGGAATTCGTCGATCATCCGCTGGGCTACTCCATTCCCGTCAATGACATGGCGGAAATCAGTTTCACGAAAGACGGCAAAAACCATTTCGCCGAAATGCGTGCGGCCGAATTCGTGTGGGATCGCAAGCGCGCCTATCTCGCCTCGATCCGCGACATCACCGAGAAGAAACATCTCGCCGAGCAATTGCTTCAGTCGCAAAAAATGGAAGCGATGGGGTTGCTGGCGGGCGGCGTGGCGCACGACCTCAACAATCTTCTCACCGTCATCGTCAATTGCGCGGTGTTTCTCAACGACGCAATTCCCGAAGGCGACGTCAAGCACAATGACGTCAACCAGATCCTCGCAGCCGTCGATCGCGCCGAGGCGCTGATCGGGCAATTGCTGGAATTGTCGCGGCGCAAGCCCACGCAGGCGCGCATCATCGGTCTTGGCGAAGTGGCGACCGAGATGGAAAAGCTGCTGCGCCGTACGCTGCCCGCCGACATCGAGCTTTCGGTGGAGATTGCGGGGCCGCTATGGACCGTGCTTGCCGACCGCGGACGCATCGAGCAGGTGCTGATGAATCTCGCGGTCAACGCCAAGGACGCGATGCAGGGCGGCGGCGGCATCACCATCGCGCTTGCCAACAAGACGCTGGAAAAGGCGACGGGCGTTTGCGCGGCAGGCGATTATGTTTCGCTGACCGTGACCGACACGGGCACGGGCATTCCGCCCGAAACCGTTTCGCGCATTTTCGAGCCGTTCTTCACGACCAAAGCGCCCGGCAAGGGCACAGGCCTTGGCCTTGCCACCTGTTATTCGATTGTCCAGCAGGCGGGCGGCGAGATCACCGTGCAAAGCAGGCTCGGCGAAGGCACGCGCTTTGAGATTCTGCTGCCGCGCGCCGACGGCGCGGTGGCGAGCGTGGCGATTGAATCGTCCGACAAACCCGCGCTGGAAGGCACGGAAAGCATTCTGCTCGTCGATGACGATATCGCGGTTGCGACGACGCTGGCGACTGTTTTGCAGAAGAAGGGTTATATGGTCGTGCTGGCGGAAAACGGCGAGGAAGCGCTGCTGCGCGTGCAGATCAATCCCAAACCGTTTGATCTCGTGCTCAGCGACATCATCATGCCGCGCATGAACGGGCGCGCGCTGACCAAGGCGTTGCGGGAACGCTATCCGCAACAGAAGATTTTGCTGATGAGCGGATTTGACGACGCGCCGGGCGATAATCCTGAAGCCGTTGAGACGATCTTCAAGCCGTTCCGGCCTAATGATCTGCTGAAGCGCGTGCGCGATATTCTCGACGCTCACGCCGCGCGCAAAAGCGTATAACCCTTGATTTCACGGCGCAGATCGAGTGTGGCAATACGGTCGAGCACCGGCTTCAGCCGGTTCATCTCGGCAGGCTTGGTGAGATAACCCAGCGCGCCAAGGCCTTTCGCACGTTCCATGTCCTTGTCGTAGCCCGATGTCGTGCACATCACGACCGGCATATTTTTCAGCGCATCTTCCGCGCGCATGTTTTCCAGCAATTCAAAACCGTCCATGCCCGGCATGTTGATATCGAGCAGCAGCAGATCGACTGTCGCCATCTTGTTGGCCGCCGTGCGAAGAATATTCATGGCCTCATAGGCATCGCGCGCCACGAGCAGGTTGCATTGCAGCCCCGCTTCCTCGAACAGCATGATGCGCGTCAATTCGATATCGGCTTCGTTGTCGTCCACAAGCAGCAGATTCGCCATGGGCTGTTCCTGCGGCTCCGTGGGCGCTGCGCGCGCCGCACTCACCGGCACTTTCGGTTTTATTTCCGCGGCATCTTTCGGGATCGTGAAAACGAAAGTCGTTCCCTGCTGTGCTGCGGATTCGCACCAGATTTTTCCGCCATGGGTTTCCACGATCTTCTTGCAGATGGCGAGGCCCAGACCCAACCCTTGCGCTTTCGGTTGCGCCAGCCGCTTGAACGGTTCGAAAATCTTTTCGCGCTGCACTTCTTCAATGCCAAGCCCGTTGTCGGTCACGCGGAACGACCAATGCGTCGGGCTTTCCACGGCATCGACATGAATGACGGGATCGGTTTTGCAGTGCTGGATGGCATTGCACATGAGATTTTGCAGCACCTGCGCCAATTGCCGGCGATTGGCCGTGACGGTGGGCAGCGCGTCGCTGGTAACGCGCGCGTTGCGCTCGCGGATCAGCGTGCTGATATCGGCTTTCGCGTCTTCCAGCACGGAAGCCGCATCGCATGCTTCTTTCGGCACTTCCTGCGCCGAGCCGTCCAGCCGCGTATAGAAATAAACCGCGTCGATCAGCGCCGACATGCGGTCGGCCGCGCTCTGAATGTAATTGAAATAACCCTGACCCTTTTCCGACATCGGCTCATGCGCGTGGATGATCGACAGAAAAGATTTGATCGTGCGAATGGGTTCTTTCAGATCATGCGCCAGTGCGCGCGTGAAAATCTCCAGCGACCCGCGCTGCTCGTGAATGCGTTTCTCCATCGCGCAATGATCGATGGCGACGCGGATGGCGCGCTGCAACGATTCCGGCGTGATGGTGGCCTTCGAGATATAGTTCTGCGCGCCTTCCTGCATGGCGGTGACGGCGACGGTTTCATTGCCCTGCCCGGTCAGCATCACCACGGGCACGAAGGGGTGCTGCGCGCGTAACCGTTTCAGCACTTCCACGCCGTTGCGGCCGGGCAGCGAATAATCGAGCAGCACGCAACCGGGCGAGGTTTGCGCGATCAGCTCAAGCCCGCGCTCACCATCCTCCGCCTCGAAGATTTCGTAATTGCCCTCTTCGCTTTTTTTCAGCGTGCGCCGGTAAAGCTCCCGGTCGTCCTCGCTGTCGTCGATGATCAGTATGCTTGTTGTTTCAGCCACGACCCTGTTCCTTCGGCAACAGCGCGATCTCGAACCAGTATTCCTTAAGTCGCCGTATCGCCGCAATCAGCCCGTCGAAATCCACAGGCTTCTGTATATAGGTATTCGCGCCCAATTCGTAGCAGGCTTTCACATCCCGTTCGTCGTCCGAGGTGGTCAGGATCACTACGGGGATTTTCTTGAGTTTGGGCGTCTGCTTGATGATTTCCAGCGTCTTGCGCCCGTCCAGCCCCGGCATGTTGAGATCCAACAGGATGAGGCCCGGCTTGGTCAGTGCATCGGAGCGCAGATAGGACAGCGCGTCCTCGCCGTTGAACACATGCTTGATCGGATTGTGCAAATTCGCCTTGCTGAAGGCGCGCTTGGTGGCCTCGAAATCGTCGGTGCTGTCCTCGACGATGAGGATGGGCTGCGATTCACGCAGCGGCTTTAGATTCATGTCTTGAGTCATTTTTCGATGCCTCCAGAGTGAAATAGAAAGTGGTTCCCTTGCCGGGTTCGGATTCAAGCCAGATCTGTCCGCCGTGGCGTTCGACGATTTTTTTCACGAAGGTCAACCCCACGCCCGTGCCCTCTTCCGGACCTTGCGCCGCCTGAAGCCGTTTGAAAATACGGAAAATCTCCTGATGGAATTCCGGCACGATGCCCAGGCCATTGTCCTTCACATAAAAGACATTTTTCATCGCGGCGCCGTCGGCGGTTTTCATTGAATCGAGGAAGCCGATTTCGATAATCTTCTCGGCCTTGTCGTTGTATTTGGCGGCGTTGGTGATGAGATTGCGGAACAATTCGGTCACGCGCGGCTTGTCGCAAACGATGGTGGGAAGCGCAAGCGGCATCACGATGCGCGCGCTGCGCTCCTCCAGGAAATGGTCGAGCGTGGATTCCACATCGTCGATCACCGCCCCGATCTCCGTGGGTTGAACGGCCAACTCCTGCCGCCCCAGCCGCGAGAAATAAAGCAGATCGTTGACCAGCCGCTCCATGCGCTGGCTGAGGAACACAAGGCGGTTGAGCCGCCCGACACTTTCGGTATCGAGTTTCTCTTCATTGTCTTCCAGCAGAAAGCGCGAATGATTGTGAATGCCGCGCAATGGCTCTTTCAGATCGTGCGAAGCGATATAGGCGAAATCATCCAGTTCCTTGTTGCTGCGCTCCAGCGCGTGGGTATAGCCCATCAATTCCTGTTCGGCTTCTTTGCGTAGCGTGATGTCGCGGACGATGCCCGAATAATAGGTGCCGTCTTCCAACGTGAACACGCTGATGGATAAATCCATGGGGAAAACCGAGCCGTCCTTGCGGCGGCCGGTCACTTCGCGGCCCGCCGTGCCGATGATGTGCGCATCGCCCGTCGCTTTATAGCGCGCGAGATAGCCGTCATGCTCGGCGTGATAAGGCTCCGGCATCAGCATCTTGACGTTCCGCCCCACGACTTCGGAGGCATCGTAATCGAAGATGCGCTCGCAGGCATGGTTAAAAGTTTTAATCATGCCTTTGGTGTCGATGGTGATGAGGCCGTCCAGCGTGTGATCGACGACAGCGCGCAAACGGCTTTCGCTGCGGTCGAGTTCGGCGGCGGTGCTTTTGATGCGCTCCAGATTCTCGTGGAAGGCCTGCAGCACTTCCGCCAATTTACCGATTTCGTCGCCGCGATTGATCGGCAGCGTGAATTCGGCGCGCTCGCCATGGGTTGCCTTCACCAGCGCATCCACCATGCCGTTCACGGGCCGGATGACGCGCCGCAGGATAACGCGGAAGCTTGAGACGCAAAGGATCAGCGCGATCAGAAACGTGACCAGCTGTCCGGCGATCTGATTTCTGGTATCGTCGATCAGGCCTTGCACATATTTTCGCGTCTCGAAGATCAGCGCGCCGCGCAGGCTGCTCAACGAGTCGGAGGCTTCGGTCGAAAGCTCGAACCACAAATCCACGCTGATGGGATAGTTGCCGCCATGGCGCGCGCCCGGGACATAAAACATATCCCGGATCATGTCGTGCATCGTGGAATAATGGCTGTAAGCGTCGGTGTAATAAGGCGCGATCTTTGCATAAAGGCCGCTTTGCTGGGCCAGAACGCGCGTCATCTGCCAACTTTCCTCCGTCACGCCTCGCCAATAGAGGAGTTGCGAAATCTGCTTCGGCGTCGGATCGGCGTTCTCGACGATCAGCTGGCCGATGAGGGAACGCTCGCGCCCCGTGTAATCGGTGATCGTGCGCGCGAAATGCTTCACCCACAGATTCTGGGTGACGATGGGATCGATATCCGTGAAATGCCGGATGAATCCGATCCACAGATTTTGCGTTTCGAGAATCAGTCCGGTCACTTCGTCCGACCAGCGCTGGGCAAGCGCGCGTTTTTCCGGGCTGTCCGGCGCATCGGCGGCCGCATCGACTTTAAGCCGCAGGCTGCGGATCAATTCCAGATGCTTGCGCACGGCATCGCGCAAGGGAACGAGTTCGGGAAAGGCGTAATGGTCGAACGCCGCCATGCTGCGGCCCATGGCGTCGTCCGCCGCGCGCCTGCTTGCGGCAAGGCGCTGCTTCAGATCGGCCGCTGTGTCCGGATCGGGCGCATGCAGCATCGACAGCGCCACGTCGCGCTCGACGGAAATTCTTTCGGTCGCATCGAACAGCTGATTGCTGAGCAGCGACGCATCCCGCAATGCGGTGACACGGGCCAGACGCTGCATGCTGCCGTACATTTCTCCGGCCGCCAGCAGCGTAATCATCAGCGTCAACGCGCCGATGATGAGCAGCAGGATGGACCGGATGGACATTTGCCGGACCATCGCGGTCAGTCCGTCGCGTTGGTGTGGACGGCGCTTGCCAGTTTCAGCAGGCGATCCTCCACGGCGAGATGGGCGGCTTTCACCGCATCCACATTGATCTTGATGCCGATGCGGTTATCGGCGCGGATGAATTCGATCATGCCGCCGGACGCGGCGAAACCGTCGAAATCGCTGACGGTCAGCACGTCCTTGCCCGCAAGCGTTTTCTGCAGTTGCGGCCAGTCGGCCTTCTGGTTGGCATGCACGAAGACCAGCGAGCAGGCGCTAAGATCGTCCGCGCCTTTCACATTGCGAATTTTGATCGCATGCTGATTGACCGTGCGCCCCGACATGGGTTGCAAATGCCCGTCGAAGGGATCGCCGCCGAACAGGCAGACAATGACATCGCCGTCCGCGGCGGGCGAATGATCGTCCGGCCATTGCGTGTATTTGAGGAAATTATAAAGCAGGCCCGCTTTGATCTCCTGCTCGACGAGCTGCATGTTCTCGTCGGCCAGCGCCGCGCCCACGGACGCCACACCCAGCAACAGGGCGAAGACCGCGCGGGCAAACATCTTCACGGATGCCACGTCAGCCTGCCGTACACGGCGCGCTGGATGGCGACGGCGTTGGAATCTGTCGGATTGCCGAATTCGCGATGCGACTGGTCGGTGAGATTTTGTCCCACCAGATCGAATTGCAAGTCATCGCTCACGCGCCAGCCGATCCGCATGTCGAGTCGCCAATAAGCACTCACATCATAGCCCGGCAACGCATCCACATAATAGACGGTCGTGTCGAAGGCGAGACGGTCGGTGACATCCCATTGCGAGCGGATATTGAACTGGTTGCGCGGCGACTCGCCAACGGCGGCCTCTGACGCAATGGCCTCATTGGACGGCGGTCCGTCCATCTGCATGTGCAGATAGGAATAGCCGGCGGAGAAATTGAGGTTGTCCATCGCCCGCCAGTTGAGCACGCCTTCAAAACCGTAGGTCTTGGCCTTTGTCAGATTGGTGCTGGCGATCGGCAATATGAAATAGAACGGACTCAGCACAATCTGCGGCGGCAACAGGCTCAGCGTGGAGAGCTTGCTGTAGTCATTGTAGAAGCCGGTGACATCCATCTGCACCGTAGGCGACCATTGGCGGCGATAGCCGAGTTCGTAGGCGGTGAGTTCTTCGCTGTTGAAATTGGGACTCGGCGTCAGTTCGACAGCCACTGGAACCGGAAACGGCGAACCGGGCGGGAACACGCCGGTCAGAACCGTCAGGTCGCGCTCCAATTCACTGGGCGTGCGCACGGCGCGCGAAACCGAGGCCCAACTCATTTCCTTGTCGTCGATCAGCCATTGCAGGCGGCCGTTCGGCTGCCATTCAAAACCCGTGAAATCATTGTGTTCGAATTTTGAACCCAGCGTGAGATAGAGATTGTCCGGCAGGATCGTGATCTTGTCCTGCATGAAACCGCTATAGGTTTGTTCGCTGTCGGTGGTTTTGGTGCCGGAAATGAGCGACGTGAAATTGAGATCGTCGGATGTATAGCGATAGCGCACGCCGATAATGGGCTTGTTCCACGCAAGCTGCGGCAGTTCGTATTGCGCGTCGAAATCGAATGTTATGCGATGGTCGGCCAGAGGCAGCTGATTGCGCTGCGTGTAATCGACATAGCTTTGTACGGTGAAGCGTGAATCGTCGCCCAGTTCGCGATTCCAGCGGCCGAGCAGATTGACGCCCTGGGCGCTGATGTTTTCCATTTCGACGGCGTTGTAGGGCGCGACCACCATCGGAACCGTGCGCAACTGGCCCGTGTCGCTGCGATAGGCATCGCCCTGCAGCGTGAACGTGTCGCCCGCGCCATCGGGATCGGTATCGACGCGGAAACCCGTGCGCCATGCCGTCCATTGGTCGTTGGGATTGCCGCCGGTCAGCGTTTCTTCCGGCCCGACATCGCGATATTTTCCATAGACGCGCCAATGGACGTTGTCGCCCAGATCGCCGCCGTAACGCGCGGTGAAGATGAGATGATCCTCGTTGCCCGCAACCACCTTGACGAACGTGCCCTTGGTGTCCGAGGCCTTCTTGGTGATGATGTTGATGACGCCGTTGACGGCGTTCGCCCCCCACAGGCTCGCGCCCGGACCGCGGATCACTTCGATGTGATCGATATTCGACAGCGGCATGTCCTGCACGTCCCAATAGACACCGGAGAACAGCGGATCGTAAACCTCGCGCCCGTCGATCAGCACCAGCAGCTTGTCGGCCAGCGGACTGTTGAAGACGCGCACGCCGATGGACCATGATGCGGCGCCGCCGCGCGCCACATCCACGCCCGGCACAAGCCGCAGCACTTCCGGAATCGAGGTCGCGCCGGAACGCGCGATGTCCTCAGCCGTCAGCACATAGATCGCGGCGGGCGCATCGCCCAGTTTTTCGCTGGTCTTGGAAACCGACATCACGGTCGCATCGAACAATTGCTCTGGTGAAAGCGTGAAGGGATCGACCGTGCTGTCGTCCGCGCGCGCCATTGTGCCGGTCAGGCACAGGGTCATCGCAAGAACAGTAAAATATTGGCGGGAAGTTTTACTGTGATTCCCCAACGCGCAATTCCGGCACAAACGCAACATTGTTGAGGCCCCCGGCACTATCCGGGCATTTAGAACCGTTTCAATTAAACAATCGTGTAACAATGGAACAACGGGGGATGGAACTTCTGCGTCGAGGGAAGCCAGTAATGCGCGAGTGGCCGAATACAGGACAATCGAGAATTGCAGAGGCGCGAATACTTGGTGAATGCCGTTTAAGCTTAAAGGCTTTCGTACCACTGCCGATTCTGCAGAGAAATATGTTACGACACTATTGTCAGTAGTACTTGCTTTATCTTGCTACCGGTAACTTCGCATTAACGCCGCGGGCCTACCTTGCCCCGGCAATCACGACTCAAGGCGTTTGGCGAATGTCCGAACGTATGCAAGGGGTTGGCGCGGAGATCAATCCCGTCCATCTCGCCGATCCAACCCTCGCCTTCCTCCGCGATTACTGGAACCAGAAGCGGGGCGCGCGCCCCATGCCCGCGCGCGGCGACATCCGCCCGTCGGAATTCCGCCGGCATCTGGGCTGGGTGGTGATGGCCGATGTGCTGCGCGGCGGGCAGGAATTCCGCTATCGCCTTGTGGGTACGCTGGTGACGCAATATTTCCTCTCCGAAGGCACCGGCAAGACGCTGAGCGAAGCCTTTC
>DATCEI010000263.1:0-6745 GCA_036510185.1 Rhizomicrobium sp.
CGCATCGCCGCGATCCGCCAGCAGCTTCAGGCAGCCGATAATATAACGCACGCTGCATTCGGAGAAGAACACGATGCTGCCGTTCACGACGATGTTGGTGTTCGGTCCATAGAGACAGAAGAAATTGGGAAAGCCCGGCACCGTCATGCCCAGATAGGCGCGCGCGTCGCCCGCCCATTTGTCATGCAGTTCCACGCCGTCGCGTCCGATGATTTTGAATGTGGACAGAAACCGGCTGGCGTGAAAGCCCGTGCCGTAAACGATGACATCCACCGCATGCTCGACGCCATCTTTCGTCACGACGCCTTTGGGCGTGATTTCGGCAATGCCGTCGGTGATCAATTTCACATTGTCGCGTTTGAGTGCGGCGACCCACACGCCATTGTCGCGCAGTGCGCGTTTGCCGCCGAGCGGATAGGGCGGCACGATATTGCTCAGCAATGGATCGTCCGTCTGCTCGCGCAATTTGACGATCAGCATTTCGCGGATCATCGCATTGGTGGCGCTGACGGAATTTTCCGGCCCGTTCCATTCCGGATCGGCCTTCACAGCCTCATACAATCCATCCGTCATGATCCAGAACAGGAAGAAGCGATACCATTTGTCATAGAAGGGCAGGTGCTCCAGCAGCCATTTCTTTCCCGCGCCGACATCGAAATGATAGTCGGGCGTGGGCGCGAGCCATGGCGCGGAACGCTGGAACACCAGCAATTCCTTTGCCTCCTTCGCGATCTCCGGCACGAATTGAAACGCGCTGGCGCCGGTGCCGATCACGGCGACGCGCTTGCTTTTCAGATCGACATCATGCCGCCATTGCGCGGAATGAAACGACGGCCCCGCAAAATTATCGCGCCCCTTGATGTCCGGCAGTTTCGGCTGGTTCAGTTGCCCCACTGCGCTGATGACGGCGCTGGCTTCCAGCGTTTGTTCCACGCCGTCTTTATTCCGTACACGGATTTTCCACAGATTGCGCGCCTCATCGAAGCGCGCTTCCTCCACGCGCGTTTCAAAGCGCGTGTGTTTGCGCAAATCGTACCGCTCCGCACAACTCTGGAAATAATGCAGCAACACATTCTGCGTGGAAAAATGCTGCGGCCAGCCGTGATTGGGCTCGAAGGAATAGGAATAAAGATGGTTCTGCGTATCGACGCGGCAACCCGGATAGGTATTCTCCAACCATGTGCCGCCGACATCGGCATTCTTCTCGATGATCTCAAACGCAATGCCCGCCTGCGCCAAACGGATCGCCGCCAGCAAGCCCGACATGCCCGCGCCGACAATGACCACGCGCATCTTCGCACTCGCCGCTTTCAATTGCGGCGTATCCCAATACGGACGTTTCGCATCCGCGCCGTCCAGCGCAAGTTCCTCCATCAGGAAAGGCACATAATGCGCCGGGATTTCCGCGCCCACGATGAAATCCATCATCTTGCGGATGGTTTCGGGCGAGGGCGGCGGCGGCAACGCGCGGCCACCCTCGAAATGATCGAGAATTGCGGCGCGCGCGAGATTTTTGATCTTTTCCTGACTGACTTCCGACAATCCGCCCGTGCGGCTGTCGCTGAAAAAATCGTACATGGGTTTGAGGTCGGGGGTCAGCACGCCCGCGTCGCCCGTCAGATGTACGGTGGCCATCAAAAGTGCGGGCAGATGCGCCTCATTCAGCGCGGTTTCCAGTAGCGTCCGGTCAATCTCCATATGCCTTTGTCGCGCCGTCCCGAAGGCTTCGTCAAGCGCCTGATTTTGCCACCCGTTTCGCAAGCGCACGCCATAGGCCCGCATCCCAGTTCCAATTGGCGGCGGGCGAGGGCGAGGGCAAAATCCACACTTCGGTTCCGCCGATTTTGTCCTTCTGCAAACCGAATTTCGCCTTCGGTCCCATTACGCGCTTGCCGCCCGTCAGGCTCGTGAAGGCAAGCCGCTGCGGCGCCACATCCTCAATGCGCGCGCGCAATGCGGCGGCGGCTTCGCGCCCCAGACTCTGCGGCGGCAATTGATTGTCCATGCCGAAAACATGCTTGGCGATGTCGGTAAGCCCGATGCCGAATTCTGGCAGCAGCGTATATTCGGCGGGTGCCAACAGACGCGGCGTTAACCCAACCTCATGCAGCACGCGCCAGAATTTGTTCTGTGGATGCGCGTAATAGGCCTTGCGCTCCGCCGAAACGCGGCCCGGCGCGGTGCCGCAAAACACCACGCGCAATCCGGGTATTAACAGGTCCGGCAAAATCGGCGCTTTGGCGGGAGAATTTCGCAATCTGCACCTTGTTTGGCGGCAAGTGGCTCCCCATATAGAATGAAACGACTCGCGCATTTCAAGCTCAGGTTCGATGGTCGCTGCCCTTTCGATTTCCCATCTCCGCAAGGTTTACAAGAGCGGCACCGTCGCGGTGAACGATCTGTCGATGGAGATCGCGCCGGGCGATTTCTTCGGCTTTCTGGGGCCGAATGGCGCGGGCAAATCCACCACCATCCATTGTGTGACGGGCATCGCGACGGTGACATCCGGCACCATCAAAGTGTTCGGCATCGATGCCGTGAAAGATTACCGCGAGGCGCGCCGGCAGATCGGCCTTTCCCCGCAGGAATTCAATGTCGATACATTCGCGACATGCCGGCAAATTCTGGACTGGATGGCGGGCTATTTCGGTTTGACGGCCGCCGCACGGCGCGCGCGCACGGAAATGCTGATCGAGAGATTCGATCTTGTGCCGCATGCCAACAAACCGTTCCGCGAATTGTCCGGCGGGTTGAAGCGGCGCGTCGTGCTGGCGCGCGCGCTGGTGCACGATCCGAAGCTGCTGATCCTCGACGAACCCACCGCGGGCGTCGATGTGGAATTGCGTATGGATTTGTGGCGCTATCTTCAGGAACTGAACCGCGACGGCAAAACCATTCTGCTGACGTCGCATTATCTCGAAGAAGTCGAGCGTCTGTGCCGCACCATCGCCATCATCTATAAAGGCGGTATCGTGCAGAACGGTCCCAAAAGCGAATTCTTCACCGAACCCGGCGGGCTGGAGCGCGCCTATCTGAAGGCGACGGGCGCGACACCCGAACACATCGCGGCGGCGGGGGCAGGGCGATGAACCTCAACTGGATCGGGCTTTGGACGATCATCCGCCGCGAGGAAGCGCGCCTCATGCGCGTGCCCATTCAGGCATTCCTCGCGCCGTGGATTTCCGCGCTGCTGTTCATTTTCATTTTCGGTTTTGTCGTGGGCAAACGCATCGCGCTGATCGGCGGGCACCATTATCTCGAATTCGTGCTGCCGGGCATTCTGATGTTGAACGTCGTCAATTCCGCGTTCCTGCAATCCTCGTCTCAGGTCTATTTCTCCCGCTTCCTGCGCTATGTCGAGGAAACGCTGGTTTCGCCGCTATCCTATGCCGAAATGATTATTGGCACCCTCGTCGTGGTGATAGGGCGGTCCATCATCACTGCCGTCGGAATTCTTATCATCGCGGCCTGTTTCGGCGTCACGCATGTCAGCAATATCGCGGAGTTCCTGTTCTGGATCGTCGCCGTGTCGGCGGTCTTCGGGCTGCTCGGCAATATCATCGCGCTGTGGGCCAACAATTTCGAGCAATTGCAGGTGCTGAACGTATTCTTCATCACGCCGCTGTCTTTCGTGGGCGGCGTGTTCAACACGATCACGATGCTGCCCCCATGGCTGCGCTGGATTGCTTATGGCAATCCGTTCTTCTATTTCATCAATGGTTTGCGCCATTCGATGATCGGTTTTTCGGAAGCGCCGCTGTGGCTGGGCGCTGGCCTGACGATTGCGCTCGCCGCCATCATGTTCGCTATCGTGCTGCGGCTTTATTCGATAGGCTATGGCCTGCGCGAATAGGAGGCCTTCATGCAGCAACGCAATGCCACCGCCGCCATTATCGGCGCGGGCGATTTTATCGGTTCGGCCATCGCCAAACGCTTTGCCGCCGAAGGCTACACGATCTTCGCCGGTCGCCGCACGGCGGAAAAACTCGCAACGCTGAAATCATCCATCGAAGAAGCAGGCGGGCGATGCGAAGCGCGCGGACTGGATGCGCGCAAGGAAGAAGACATCGCGGCGTTCCTCAATGAAGCCGATGCGACCGCGCCGCTGGAAGTGTGCATCTTCAATCCCGGCGCGAATGTGAACTTTCCCTTGCTCGAAACCACCGAGCGCGTCTTCCGCAAAGTTTGGGAAATGGCGTGTTATGGCGGTTTCCTCACGGGCCGCGAAGCCGCGCGCCTCATGCTGCCGCATGGCAAAGGCACGATCCTGTTTACGGGCGCCACCGCCAGCCTTCGCGGCGGCATCGGTTATGCCGCGTTCGCCAGCGCCAAATTCGGCTTGCGTGCCGTCGCACAAAGCATGGCGCGCGAACTCGGCCCCAAAAATATTCATGTCGCCCATCTCATCATCGATGCGGGCGTGGACACGGCCTTCGTGCGCGAGCGCATCAAGGCGCGCGCGGGCGAAGCCGCACTCGCCAATCTCAAACCCGATCAATTGATGAACCCGGAATCCGTCGCCAATGCCTATTGGGCGCTGCACACGCAAACCCGCGACGGCTGGACGTTTGAACTCGATCTTCGCCCTTACGGAGAAACCTGGTGAAACCGCGCGCGGAATTCCTGTTCGATTTCGGCAGCCCCAATGCCTGTCTCGCGCATCAGATTGTGCCGGAGATCGAACACCGCACGGGCGTGAAATTCGTTTACGTGCCTGTGCTGCTGGGCGGCATATTCAAGCTCACCAACAACAGCTCGCCGATGGTCGCGTTCGGCCCGGTGAAGAACAAGTTGCCCTATGAAATGCTGGAAACCCAACGCTTCATCCGCCGTCACAACATCGTGAAATACCAGTTCAATCCGAACTTCCCCATCAACACGCTGGCGCTGATGCGCGGCGCGGTGGCCGCCGAGACGGAGGGCATTCTGCCCGCTTACGTCGAAGCCGGGTTCCGTTGCATGTGGGAAGAGGGCCGCAAGATGGACGATCCGGACGTCTTCCGTGCCGCCCTGACCGAAGCGGGCCTGCCTGCGGACCGCCTCCTCGAACGCAGCCAGTCGCCGGAGGTGAAAAAGCGCCTCATGGACAATACCGAACAGGCCGTGGCCCGTGGCGTCTTCGGCATCCCCAGCTTCTTCGTGGGCGGGGAACTGTTCTTCGGCAAGGACAGGCTGACTGCGGTGGAGGAGGAAATAAGGCGCGCGGCAACCGGCCCCGGCTGAACCCCTTTCATCCGGCGCGCCCCGCGACCATATTAGGGCCGAATTTCGCGTCACAATGGCCGCACGAATCGGCCCAGAGGAAACGCCATGAACAAACGCTCCATCGTTCTTGCCCTTATGCTTGCCAGCGCCACTATCGCGCCCGCCTTCGCCGCCGATGCCCCCGTGCTTCTGGGCGTCACCGGCAAATGGGCGAGTTATTCTGTCGGCAAGGGCCATTCGAAATATTGCTATGCGCAGGGCCAGCCGCAATCGAGCGCGCCGGTCATCAAGCGCGACCCGATTTTCTTCCTCGTCACCGATTGGCCCTCGCGCGGCAATCCGGCGGAGCCATCCATCTCGCCCGGCTACAATTACAAGACCGGCAGTATGGTGACGGTGGATGTGGGTTCGGACAAATTCAAATTCTTCACGCGCAATGAAGGCGGCGGCAATGCCTGGGCGAAAGACCCGGCGGATGAGCCGCGCGTGATCGATGAAATGAAAACCGCCGACGACGCCATCATCACGGGTACGAACTCCAAGGGCGTGGAGACGCGCGACGTCTATTCGCTCACCGGCTTTGCCGATGCGCTGAAGAAAATCCAGACCGAATGCAAGAAGAAGTAACCGGCCGCATCAATCTCATCGGGCTTGATCGGCGCGCGTTGCAGGAGGCGCTTGTGGGGGCGGGCGTCGAGCCCAAGGCCGCGCCCATGCGCGTGCGCCAATTGTGGAACTGGATTTACGCGCATGGCGCGCGCGATTTCGCGGCGATGACCAATCTCGCGAAAGATTTCCGCGCGAAGATGGACGAGCGTTTCACGCTCGCCCGACCGGAAGTGATCGAAGAACAGATTTCGACGGACGGCACGCGGAAATGGCTGTTGCGCGCGGGGCCGGGCGTCGAGTTTGAAACCGTGTTCATTCCTGAGCCGGGACGGGGCACCCTGTGCGTGTCGTCTCAGGTCGGCTGCACGCTGACATGCAGGTTTTGTCATACCGGCACGCAGAAGCTGGTGCGCAATCTTTCGCCCGGCGAAATCGTGGGGCAGGCGATGGTGGCGCGCGATGCGCTGGGCGATTGGCCGTCAACCGCCGATGGCAGGCGGCTTACCAATGTCGTGATGATGGGGATGGGTGAGCCGCTCTACAATTTCGAGAATGTGAAGGCGGCGCTGGCAATCGTGACCGATGGCGAGGCGCTGGCGCTCTCCAAACGTCGCGTCACGCTCTCCACTGCGGGCGTCGTACCCATGATCGCGCGCGCGGGCGCGGAGATCGGTTCGGCGCTGGCGATTTCGCTGCATGCCGTGCGCGATGAAATCCGCGACGTGATCGTGCCGCTCAACAAAAAATATCCGATTGCCGAATTGCTCGCTGCCGTGCGCGCCTATCCCGGCCTGTCCAATGCGCGCCGCGTGACCTTCGAATATGTGATGCTGAAAGGCGTGAACGACAGCCTCGCCGACGCGCGCGAACTCGTGCGCCTCATGCGCGGCATTCCGGCGAAGATCAATCTGATCCCGTTTAATCCGTGGCC
>DATCEI010000264.1:0-3439 GCA_036510185.1 Rhizomicrobium sp.
GCAACTGAATTGAATAGCCGGAAAAATTTGTCTTCGTGAACGTCATATTCGGCACTTGTTTCACGAGATCCGGGCCGCCTGCGGTTTGGGTCGCCGTCAATTGCTCCTGCGAAAGCGCGGTAATCGAAATCGGAATATTCTGCACATCGCCGCCGATTTTGGATGACGTAACGGTGACGGTTTCAAGCGACGTACCGCTCGCAACAGGTGCCGTTGCGGCCGCGACGCGCGCAATGCTTTGATCGTCCAATGCGTCGCTCGATTGCTGGCGTCCCCGCACAACCGCAATTACACCTGCGTCGTTTCGCACAATGAAGCCCGAACCAGCTAGAATGCGCGTCAGGGCCTCATCGGCAGACAAATCGCCTTTCACCCCACGCGAACGCACACCTTTGATGGCGCTGTCCGAAACCATCAGCGAGAATCCGGTTTGCGCAGTGTAGGCGTTAAGGACGTTCTTGAGATCGCCCGCGGGGATATTGAACTGCTCCGCCATCGCGCCCGTGGCGAGCGCAATCGCGCACAAGCTCAGCATCGCTGCCTTAAGATAGTTTGATTTTATCATGTGTCCCCCTAGCGAATACGCATGTGTCGCACTGCCGGACGCGGTCAGCGCGAAATCACCGTTTCATCTCCCAATTGCTCCACGCGGAGCCCGAAAACTTCTTTTGCGGCGTGCGAGAACTCGCTAACACCGCTCACTGGAAACGTCCCATCGATCGCGAGAAGCGCAACCGATGGATCGACGATAACGACTTGCCGATGATTGTAACGGTTGAGTTGGGCCGCGGCGTCCGCCAGCGTTACGTGATCGAAAACGAGCTTGCCGCTGCGCCATGCCAGCTCCCGTGCGAGCATGGGCAACGGCTTTTTCGTCACTGACAGGCCATGCGTGCCCGCGACTGCCAGATCACCTGAAGACAGGATGGCAACATTCGATTTTTCCCACAGGTTTGCTGTTTCAAGACGCGCGCGGCCCTCAAGAAGCGACACTTCGATCTGGTTGGCATCGCGCCGGATTGTGAACGCGGTTCCGATATCCGTGACGCGGTGATTTCCGATGCGAACCACAAACGGGCGCGCGGCATTGTGCCTGATCTTGAAATAGGCCTCGCCACGATCCAGCCAGACGAGCCGCTGATGCGCGCTGTCGGCCACGCGCAACGCCGTGTCAGTGTTCAGTTCGATCTGCGAGCCATCGGCAAGCGTGATGGATTCATGGCCACCGATGGGTGTCGAGAAACTTTGGTCACGGCCGCCGGACTGGAGAAAAGCCACAGCGCCCGCGCCGATGAGCGCCAAACCCAGAATGGCAGCCACGCTGATCCACCGCCTTCCTGCCCTGAAAAATTCCTTCAAACCCGGGCGGCGAAGCGCGCTCAACCGGTCAGCGTGTTTCCACGCCGCTTCCAGTCTCCAATAGGCGATCTCATGCGCGGGAGATTCCGCGAGCCACGCATTCAACGCTTCATCGTCGCTGTCGCCCACGTTCTCGCGCCGCTCAAGCCATTCGGCGGCCTTTGCGCGAACGTCACGGGCGTTGGGATTGGAAGTTTCCTGGATTGCGTCACTCATGGCCGCCCTCCGATGTCTCGGCGGCTTCGCCGTAAACCATGTCCGCCAGCGCGCACATACCATCGGCCAGATGCCGCTTCACGGTTTTCTCGGCGATGCCCATGCGCTGGGCGATTTCGCTGCGCGAAAGTCCATCGACCTTTTTCATCCATACGGCCTGACGGCAGCGGCGAGGCAGCCGCTCAAGCGCAATTTGCAGCCGGCGCAATTCCTCCCGCGCAATAATGGTACGATCCGGCGGCGGCGCATCATTGGCCACACCCAGCGCGTCGAGATCGGCAACCGCCTCGATCGGCACGACATGCTCGCGCCGCACGCGATCCACCAGCAGATTTCGCGCTATCGTGAAAACGAACGGTTTGGCGGGGCGCGGAATTTCATGCCGCGCCGCTTCATAGACGCGCACATAGATGTCCTGACAGAGGTCATCGACATCGCTTTGATTGCGCACGGATCGCCGCAAAAGCCTCATAAGCGCCGCCTCCAGCGGCAGGACTTCGCGAACGAACCAAGCCTTTAGCTCAGGCGCGGCCATCGCCGCACCGCAAAAGCGCAGATCGCCATGACGGCCGAATTCCATCTTGCGACCACCATTCCCGGCTAACCGAGGGTCAGAGCATCGTTCGCTGCATACTAAAACGAAGCGGCGCGGCGGACGGCCCAGTCGCTATTTTACATTTATCGCCCGGCGCTGGGCAGTGGAATTCGGTTCTTGGATAATGGCGCCTATCCCCCTATGCCGATGCTGATCGTGGCGAAGGGGCCATAGAACCCAACCGTCGAGGATTTGCGTGTGTCGATACCGTTATCCATTGCGTTGAAGAAGAAGTCGCCGCGATAGCCGAATCTGACCTTGGCGTTCAAATACCGGAACGAAACGCCCGCAAAACCGCCGACATTGGGAATCGTCACGTTGCGCGCGCGATTCTGGTCTGCGGGCTTGTTCGTATAGCCGCTCAATTTCGACGGATAATTGCCCAACGGGTAATCATAGAGGCTGGCGCCCGTCGTCTGTTGATGTATGCGCGCGCGCTGGCGCCCATACAGAATGGCGGCATTTATGCCCCAGTCGAACGTAAGCGACCTGTGCGTGCCGTTTCCCGCCACCGGCACGGAAGCATCCCAGGACACCATCGGCCCAATCGCTTCGGTGCTGCGTTTCGCCTGAAGCACCGCCGTGTTGTTCTGAAAATACGCGGCGTGAGCGCTGAACCACGAAGCTTTGTAGGACGGTCCGGAACGATACAGTGGACGTGCATGCAAATTGACATCGGATCTCGACGTGAATTGCGCAAACCTGACCCCGGCGCTGATGATTGACTTTCCCTGCGCGCCGAACAGGCCAAGGCCGACATCCTTGCCCGCCTGAAAATCCAAAACCATGTGTGACTCGTCGGACCCAACTTGCCCGTCACCCAAACGAAACAACGGATGTCCAGTCCCGATGATGGTGCGGCCGAATATCGTTTCATGCGTCTTATGGTCTGTTTCATAATGCAAATGCTTCGAACCGTTGGAGCGCCCATAACGCAGGGAAGCGGAAACCACCCAATCCGAGCCCTCGGGTTCGAATGCTATTTTACCTTGTTCCCCGATGCCGAAAGATGGCTGACGTTGCGCGTCGACCATGGGCGCAAGGACGTGCGGAATCGCAACAGCAAAAAATGGCGGCGCAAAAATCGTCTGCGCACTGTCCAGCCTTTCTAACTGTCCGCCGAGTTCAACCCATACGACCGGCCTGTCGCCATCGTCCGCCGACGCGGGCTGCATTCCGACAGCATAACCCAGCAACGCAATTGCCGAAACATTGGCCAGAAGATTGCGGCGGAAGCATTCGTTACCGCGTTTTGTGTTCACCAATTCG
>DATCEI010000265.1:0-4555 GCA_036510185.1 Rhizomicrobium sp.
TTGGGTGCTGCCACGGGCGATGGCGCATTCGCCGTCGTCACCGGCTTCGGACTTACCGCCGTTGCGCAGATCATCGAGGGATATTCGATCATCCTGCAAGTTGCCGGCGGTATTATGCTTGTAGCGTTCGGCATTCACACCTTTGTGGCGTCGCCGAATGTGGATGAGTTGAAGCGTATGAAAGAGGACGAAGGCGCGTCCACGCTTATGCGTTCGATGGCGGCGACGTTTGCGCTCACTATTACCAATCCGGCGACGCTGTTCGGGTTTGCGGCCTTATTTGCGGGGCTGAATGGATTGGCGGGCGGCGACGCAAGTTTCGTGGCGACCGCGATTGTCGTGGGCGGCGTGATCGCGGGTTCAATTCTGTGGTGGTTTGCGCTCACCACGTTCGTCGGCCTGTTTCATCGCAGCATCACTGACAACGTGATGAAAATTATCAATCATGTTTCAGGCGTCGTCATCACGCTGTTCGGCGCGGCTGTGCTTGGCCATTTGGTGGTTCAAAAGTTTTTCTAGGCGGCAAACCGCGCGATCTTAGCGATCACTTCTTCCGCTTCCGCCGCGATCTCCCGCACGATGTCGCCTGCTGGTTTCACTTCGTGGATTGCGCCGGAGCCTTGGCCCATGGCGAAAGCGGAACGGTCGCGGTCGAGGCCTTCGACCTGTCCGCCGATGCCGCCCATCACGCCCGACTGATGGGAGATCATTGCCTGCATCGGAAAAGGCTGAATGTCCTGAGGCCGCTTTTCCCAATCCATCACATACGGACTCTTGAACACGCGCATCGGCTTGCCGGAATAGCAGCGTGAGACAATCGTATCCTCATCCGTCGCATCGACGATGACTTGGCGATAAACATCGCCCGCATGCGCTTCGCGGGAAGCAATAAAGCGCGTGCCGATCCATACCCCTTGCGCGCCCAGCGCCAGCGCCGCCGCTAACCCGCGTCCATCCACGATCGCGCCCGCCGCGACGACGGGAATTTTCACGGCATCAACAATTTGCGGGACGAGGGCCATGCCCGCGATCTTTCCCGTGTGGCCGCCCGCTTCGGTGCCTTGCGCGATCACGGCATCGAGGCCGCCTGCTTCGGCGCTGCGCGCATGACGCACGGTTCCAGCGACATTCATCACCTTCAGCCCGGCATCATGAAATTTCTTCACCAGATGCGGCGGCGGTACGCCGAGGCCGGAGATAAACGCGGCAGCGCCGCCTTCGATGATCGCATCCGCCGTGCGTTCCAACGATTCCGGAATCGCGGCCAGCAGATCGACGCCGAAGGGTTTGTCGGTGAGAGCGCGGACTTTCTTAATCTCTTCCACAATCTCCTGATGTGGCCGCCCTGCCATGCCGAGCGTGCCAAAGCCACCTGCGTTTGAAACCGCCGCGCATAACTCGCCGTAAGAAACGCCGCCCATGCCCGCCAGCATGATGGGATATTTGATGTTCAGCAGATCGCAAAGCGGTGTGCGCAAAGACATAATAAACTCCCTATAGATCAGAATACCCGGTATCCGCCGTCTATCACGAACGTGTCGCCCGTGTGATAGGCCGAAGCGTCGCTGGCGAGATAAACCGCGATGCCGCCGAAATCAGCGGGCGTCCCCCAGCGCCGCATCGGCACGCGCGGCATGACTTTTTCAGTGAAAGTGGGATTGTCCTGTGCGCCCTTGGTCATGTCGGTCGCAATCCAGCCCGGCGCCACCGCATTGGCGCGAATGCCGTAACGCGCGTGTTCCACCGCAATCGAACGCATCATCGCCAGCACCGCGCCTTTGGTGGCGCTATAGGCTTCGTTGCGCGCCGCACCTTCAAGCCCCGCCAAACTCGCAACGCCCACAAGCGAGCCGCCGGGATCACCGTCCTTCGCGCGCGCCACCATGTGCCGCGCCGCCTCGCGCAATGTGAAGAACGCGCCTTCTTCATTGACGGCATGAACGCGACGCCAGGTTTCCAGCGTCATTTCGGAGAAGGATGCGGCCCCGCCGCCGATACCTGCATTGGCGATCACGGTATCGACGCGGCCCATCGTGGAGACGGCAGCGTGCATCGCCTCGGTCACGGCCTCTTCGTTGGAAACATCCACCTGCCGCGAGGCCACGCGCTTGCCATACCGCGCGAGCTTCTTGCCTGCTTCGTGGTTTTTGTTCTCCCGCGTGCCCCAGATCACGACATCGGCGCCCGCCTGCGCCAGCGCCTCGGCCATGCCGAAACCGATGCCGCCATTTCCGCCCGTGACCAAAGCCACTTTCCCGGTCAGATCGAATGGCCCATACATGCGTCTCTCCCTTTTTCTTGGGCGAAGGGTAGAGACGGGCGGGGAGGGGTGCAAATCCTGCCCTGAATTCGCCACGAGTCTGGTTTGTGGTAGTGAGTGGGGGTATCCGCGGGCATTAACCGCGGCCTATCGGGTTGGGAGCTGAGTATGCATCGAGTTTGGGCCTTCCTGGCGGGGCTAGGCGTTCTGTTTGCCGTCACCGCCTACGCCTCAGACGCCTCTTTAAGTCCTGCGGCCAATGCCTCGTTCCTGGCCGCCAACGCCAACCAGCCCGGCACGGTCATCCGGCCCAGCGGCCTGGAATACCGCATCATCCGCAGCGGTTTCGGCAAAAAGCCTCAGCTGGTCGATAGCGTGACCGTTAATTACAAAGGCTCGCTCATCAACGGAAAGATCTTCGATTCCACCGAGCCGGGCTTCCCGGCGACCATGAAGGTCAGCGAAGTCATCCCCGGCTGGACCGAGGCGTTGCAGCTGATGCGCGAAGGCGACCACTGGCAGCTCGTGATTCCGTCCCGCCTCGCCTATGGGGAGCGTGGGGCCGGCGACGGCACGATCCCTCCCAATCAGACGCTGGTGTTCGACCTGGAACTCGTCACGGTGACACCCGCCCCGCCGCCGCCCAAGGACGACAAGGACAGCGACGGCGGTGGCGCCTCGCAATGAGGCAATCTGCCGGGGGGGCAGGCTTTAAGCAAGACACTGAACCGGCGCGGACCAAGCCGCGCTGATCTGCTAAACTGTTACAAGTCAGCAATCATTGTGATTCCGGCGAATACGCCGGCGTTGGGAGCGTAAAGGATGTTTCGGGCGCTACGGCGCCGCGCTTTGCGGCCCGGCACGATCCGTATCGCGATTGCCCTTTTCTTCGTGGTGGGGGCGAGCGTCCTGTTCTGGGCGAGCCGCGATTACAAGGTGATCGCGCCCGACTGGGACGGGCAGGTGCGCGGCCTGTCCTATAGCCCCAGCCACACCTTCACCTCCAAAGATCATGACTGGGTGACGCCGGAACATCTGGATCGCGATATCGCGCAGCTGTCGCGGCTGACCGGCCACATCCGCACCTATACGGTTTCAAACGGCATGGATCAGGTGCCCACGATTGCGCGCCGCTACGGCATGACAGTGTCGCTGGGCCTATGGATCGACTCCGATCTCGACGCCAATGAGAAAGAAATCGAAACCGGCATTCGCGTGGCGTTGGCCAATCGCCGCGTTGTCGACCGCGTGTTTGTCGGCAACGAAGCGATCCTGCGCGGTGATGTGACGTCCGACCAGCTCAACGATTACATCCGCCGCGTGCGCGCGGCGCTGCCCAACCGCATCAAGGTGACGACAGCCGAACCATGGTCCACATGGTTATTGAGTCCGGAAATCGGCCAGTATGTCGATATCATTTCCATTCACCTGATCCCCTATTGGGAAGGCGTGCCGGTGAAGGATTCATTAGTCTTTCTCCAGCACGCCTACGATCACGTGCAGCAGGAATTCCCCGACAAGCCTATCGTGATCGGCGAAGCGGGCTGGCCGTCCGAAGGCCGCACACATCGCGGTGCGGAAGCCTCGCGCTCTAACGAAGCCTATTTCATCCGCGCGTTCGTGCAACTGGCGATGGAGAAGGGCTATGATTATTACCTCATAGAAGCCTACGACCAGCCGTGGAAGGGCGGCAATGAAGGGGCGGTCGGCGCCTATTGGGGCCTGTTTGACGCGATGGGCACGCCGAAATTCCCATTCACTGGCATGCTGCGTACATTCCCGGCGTGGCGCACCTACGCGCTGCTGGCTGCGATATTCACACTCGTGCTGGGCTTGCTGATCCTTTCGCGCATGCCGCGCGTGCGCCAGCCGGGTTACATCGTGATGGGCTGCCTTGTGGCGCTGGTGACGACGGGATTGCTCGTGCTGATCGACGCCAGCACGCTTGAGTATATCGAGCCGTCCGACATCGCGATGATCGCGGCGATGTCGCCGCTGGTGTTGCTCGCTTCCACCGTGATCCTCACCGAAGGCATTGAACTGGCCGCGAGCCTGTGGCGCGTGGATCGCAGGCGCGTGCTGGCGGCAATTCCGGAAAACGCGCCGCGCATCTCCATTCATGTCCCCTGCTACAACGAACCGCCGCAGATGGTGATTGCGACGCTCAATGCGTTATCGCGCCTCGACTATGACAATTTTGAAGTCATTCTGCTGGACAACAATACGGACGACGAAAACGTCTGGAAGCCCGTCGAGGCGCATTGCGCGACGTTGGGCGAGAGGTTCCGTTTTTAT
>DATCEI010000266.1:0-6060 GCA_036510185.1 Rhizomicrobium sp.
CCCACGTCATGCGCATCGCACCGAAGATGGACAAAAATAAGATCATCGTCATCACACTCTCCGGCCGCGGCGACAAGGACGTGTTCACGGCGGCCGACGCGCTCGGTGAAACGATATGAACCGCATCGCTGCCCGTTTCGCCGAATTGAAAGCTGCCAATCGCGCGGCGTTTATTCCGTTCGTCACAGCGGGCGATCCCGACGCGGAAACGACGCTTGCGTTGCTGGAAAAATTGCCCGGCGCTGGCGCGGACCTCATCGAACTCGGCGTACCATTCTCCGATCCAATGGCGGATGGACCCGCCATTCAGGCATCTTCATTGCGCGCGCTTGAAGCAGGCATGAACATGAAAGGCGTACTCAACATCGTGCGCCGCTTTCGCAAGACCGACATACGCACGCCGCTTATTTTGATGGGCTATTACAATCCCATTCACGCATATGGCACAGCGCGTTTCGCGAAAGATGCAGGCGAGGCAGGCGTCGATGGCCTGATCACCGTCGATCTGCCGCCGGAAGAAGACGACGTGTTGCGTCCGCAAGCGCGCGCGCACGACATTGATATTGTGCGGCTGGCCACGCCGACTACCGATGACAAACGCCTCAAAGCGGTGCTCGATGGCGCGGGTGGCTTTCTCTATTATGTCTCAATCGCCGGAATCACCGGCACAAAAAGTTTCTCGGAGAACGACGTGCGCGAAGCCGTAGCGCGTCTCAAATCGTCCGGGCCGCTTCCGGTTGCGGTGGGTTTCGGTATCAAGACTCCGGAACAGGCCGCGGGCATCGCGCGATTCGCCGACGGCGCAGTCGTGGGGTCCGCCATCGTGGACCGCATTGCCCAAAATTCGGGCAAAGGCGTTTCGCGCGAAACGCTTCTGGCCGATGTGCTCGGTTTCTGCAATTTGCTTGCGCGTTCCGTGCATGAAGCGCGCGGCTGATTTGTGGTATAGTGCCCCATGAACTGGATCGCGAATTTCGTGCGCCCCCGCATCAAAAGCTTGATGCAGCGCAAAGGGCCGGAGACGCCGGAAAATCTCTGGACCAAATGTCCCGGCTGCGGCGAGATGATTTTTCATCGCGACCTCGTGGCCGCCCAGCATGTCTGCCCGCAATGCGGCCATCATTTGCGGATTGGGCCACGCGAGCGTTTCGCCGCGATATTCGATGCGGGCGCGTATGAGGAATTGCCGCTGCCGCCGGTGGCGACTGATCCGCTGAAATTCCGCGACGAGAAGCGTTACGCCGACCGCATTCGCGATGCGCGCGCGAAAACCGGCCGTCAGGAAGCGTTGGTCGCCGCGCGCGGTACGATTGACGGCACGCCCGTGATGATCGCGGTGCAGCCTTTTGATTATATGGGCGGTTCGCTCGGCATGGGCGTCGGCGAGGCATTGGTGCGCGCGATGCAATATGCGGCGACCGAGCGGCGCGCGTTCATTCTGTTCGCGGCATCGGGCGGCGCGCGCATGCAGGAAGGCATTCTTTCGCTGATGCAGATGCCGCGCGTGACGATTGCGGTGGACATGCTGGATGATGCGCGGCTGCCCTATATTGTCGTGCTGACCGATCCCACGACGGGCGGCGTCAGCGCCTCTTACGCGATGCTGGGCGATGTCCAGATTGCCGAACCGGGCGCTTTGATCGGTTTCGCGGGCCAGCGCGTGATTGAACAAACAATCCGCGAAAAACTGCCGGACGGATTTCAGCGCGCGGAATACCTGCTCGATCACGGTATGATCGATATGGTTGTGCATCGCCACGATCTGCCGCAAACGCTGTCGCGGCTTGTGCATCTTCTCATGCGCAAGCCACGCCCGAAATCGCGGTCCACTTTGCCTATGGTGATTCAGGCGCGCCCGAGGGCTGCGGTGAAATCATGAGCGTCGCCGCACGGCAAAGCGGCGCGATACTCGAACGGTTGCTTTCGCTTCATCCGAAGAAAATCGACCTCGTTCTGGACCGTATTGCGCGCTTGCTGGCCGCGCTTGGGCATCCCGAGCGTAGCCTGCCGCCGGTTATTCACGTCGCGGGCACAAACGGCAAAGGTTCGACCTGTGCATTCGCGCGCGCGATGCTGGAATCGCAAGGATTGAAGGTTCACGTCTATACCTCGCCGCATCTGGTTCATTTCCATGAGCGCATCAGATTGGCGGGCGCGCTGATCAGCGAAGACGAATTGGCCGCAACACTCGATGAATGCGAAGCCGTCAACAATGGCGCGCCGATCACTTTCTTTGAAATCACGACAGCGGCGGCGTTTCTGGCGTTTTCGCGCCACCGGGCCGATGCGTTGGTTCTGGAAGTGGGATTGGGCGGCAAATACGACGCAACCAATGTGATCGACGCGCCGCAAGTAACAATCATCACGCCCGTTGGCTTGGATCATCAGGAATTTCTCGGAAATTCGCTCGCAAATATCGCGGCGGAGAAAGCAGGAATCATCAAACCGGATACGCCCGTTATTGTTGGTGTGCAGGATGATCTGGCGCTGGACGTGATCGCGCGCCGCGCCGATGCGCTCTCTGCGCCGCTATCCGTGTTCGGGCAGGATTTCTTCGCGCATCAGGAACATGGGCGCATGGTCTATGAGGACGCCGAAGGCTTGCTCGACTCGCCGATGCCTAAATTGATCGGCCGCCATCAGATTGAGAATGCGGCGGTCGCGATTGCCGCGTTGCGCCGCGCCGGATGCGATTGGGGCAAGGATGCCGCTATCGAACGCGGATTGCGTACGGTGGAATGGCCCGCGCGTTTGCAGCGCCTCACATATGGACCGTTGGTCGATCTTGCGCCGAAAGGGGCGGAATTGTGGCTCGACGGCGGGCACAATCCGCATGGCGCTGTCGCGGTGTCGCGCGCGATTGCCGATCTGGAAGAACATTCGGAACGCCCGCTTTATCTGATTTGCGGAATGCTGAAGACGAAAGATGCGGTGGGATTTCTCTCCGCCTTTCGCGGCCTCTCGCGTCACGTCACGACGATTGCCATTGAAGGCGAAGAGGCGAGCCTTGGCGCCGGTTCGCTTTACGATGCTGCGCGCATGGCCGGCCTCGAAGCAGCACCTGCTGACGATCTCGAAGATGCGATGATGCAGGTTACCGCGTGGTCGAGCGCGCGGCCTAACGAACCCGCGCCACGGATTCTGATTTGTGGATCGCTTTATCTGGCCGGAAAAGTTTTAGCAGATAATCGCTAGATCAGATCGACGCTTCGATCCATTCCTTGATCTTCGATTTCGGCAGCGCACCAACCTTGGTCGCGGCAACCTGGCCTTGCGAGAAGATCATCAATGTCGGAATTCCGCGCACGCCATATTTCGTCGGCACATGCGGGTTCTCGTCGATATTGATTTTCGCGACCGTGATTTTGCCGCCAAGCTCGTTCGCCAATTCCTCCAACGCCGGAGAAATCATGCGGCACGGCCCGCACCATTCCGCCCAAAAATCCACCACGACCGGCATTTTCGAACCGAGAACGTCATTCTGAAAGGAAGAATCCGAAACTTTGATAGGCGCCGACATGGTGATTCCTAGCTGTGTTGCGTCACGCTGAATCTAGGAACGCACCCCCCAATAATCAAGGCGCGGCGGGAAGGTTTTTAATAGACCCCCGGAACCAGCCGGAAAGTGCGGGATTTGTAGGCGCTATAGTCTGGAAACGTGTTGCCCAGCACCTGCTCCTCGCAGGACATGCGATAAAGCTGGCAAACAAACTGAAGGCCGAGAATCAGCAATGCCCACACCGACAGGTATTGCAGCACCACGCCAAGGGTGGCGATTCCCTCGCCCAGATAGAGCGGATGGCGAACCACCGAATAGGGGCCGCCCGTCACCAGTTTGCGCGCTTCGGCGACGAGGCTCACCGAACGTCCAAGCCACAGCAACGCATAAAGCGCAAACGCCATCCCGCCCAGGATCATCGCGGTGCCAATATCACGCAGCCACCATGCGATAGGCGCGGGCGGCAACAGCAGAATTCCGACGCTCAAATATGTTCCGAGTACGCCCGCCACGCGCGGACCAATGCCCGATGCGCTGGCACTTGCCGGCCTGCGCGCGAACAGCAAACCAATAATCACCAAGGCAAACAGCATGGTGGCGAGGCGCGAAAGAATATCGGCGACGAGCGCGAATTGCGGCTGCGTGAAATTGAGCGCCGCGAAATCCTTGTGCAGGGTCATGATCTGGGCCGTGGCGCTCAGGCCATACCAGATCATCAGCGGAACTGCGGCCCAGAGATCATAGGATTTCGTGCCGCGCCGCAGCGCGTCCGGCAGATGGGAACCAGTTTGGCGGGCGGCAGGATCGATGGCGCTCATAAGCCTTATTAGCGCGGCAAAGGTTTAGGGACCGATAAAATGTAGGCAGTTCCCTTTAACCTTTCATTCGTAAAAGGCGCGCGTCGAGCAGGGCATCGCTCAATTGCGTGAGGCGAGGGCCATCGGTCCAGACCAGCCCGCAAAGGATTTTCTTGTCCGGAAAAATCCTTTGCAGCGCGGCGCGATAAAGCGCCATCTGGGTGACATAAGCGGCGGGAATGTCGCCCTCGCGCACAGGCGGCGCACGATTGGTTTTGAAATCGACAATCAGCACCATGCCGTCCGTGATGGCCAGGCGGTCGATGCGGCCGTTGATCTTGGCGTTTAGTTCCGGCAGGTCAGCGACCAGCGGCACCTCCGCGCGGCTGCCCGGCGCGAAAGCGGCCGCGAACACGGGATCGTCAAGCACGCGCAGCGTTTCATGCGTGAGCAGTTCAGCATCGTTCGCTTCGATTCCGCGCGCGTTCAAAAATTTCATCGCAATGGCATGCCGTGCCGTTGGTTCAACCTCCGGCAACCGCGCCAGCATCGTATGGATGAGAAGTCCGCGGTGAACGGCCTTTCGATCTCCAATAGGAGAAACTCTTTCAACTTCCGGTTCTGCATCGGATGGCCGAAGCACGCGCAATTGCGTTTCCTCGCGCGGCATGCTGTGCGCCCATTGGGGAATTTCTCGCGTGAGCAGAACGGAGGTGGCGGATTTGGCGGCTAACATTTCATCGTCGCTGCCAAGAACGTGAATCGTTTCATTGTCGCGTTCAATCGGCACGCCGATGGATTTCGCCGCCTGTTCCGCCAGCGCATACCAGGATTGCCCATCGACGCCGCGCTTGTTTTCAAACCCGCAAATATAAAGCCGGTCCTTCGCGCGCGTCAGCGCCACATAGAGCAAGCGCCGATGTTCCTTTAGCGCTTCTTCCTTCGCGCGCTGCTTTGCCGCTTTGACGGAAGCGGGCGCTTCGGCATCGGAGAGCGGAAACAGGACGCTGTCATCCGTGTACAGAAGATTTCCTTTGCCGGCCGCGCCACCGGGCGGGCGCGTGGTATCGGGCAGAATTACGATATCGGCTTCGAGGCCTTTCGCGCCATGAACGGTCATCACGCGCACTTCATCACGCCCGCGTTCCATGTCGCGGCGGATTTCGGCGGCCCCGCGCTCGATCCAGTGCAGGAAGCCTTCGAGGGACGGCGTGTTCAGTGCTTCATAGCTCAGCGCGAGCGACAGGAATTCGTCGATCGCATCCGCCGCTTCCGCGCCCAGCCGGGACAGCATTTTCGTGCGGCCGCCATCGGCAATGAGCATCTGCGCATAGAACTCATAAGGCGGTGCATAGTCCGCGCGCGCGAGCATTTTCGCGAGAAAAGCATGGGCTTGTGCGAACGGCGCATCGTTTCTGTGCGCAGACAGTGAATGCCACAGCGTGCCGTCGCGCCCGTGGCAAAGCGAGAACAGTTCCTCTTCGCTCAGCGCAATCAACGGCGAACGCAAAATCGTCGCCAGCGTCAGATCGTCTTCCGGCAGAAGCGCGAATCGGCCCATCGCGATCAAATCCATCACCGCGATATGCTCGGTGAGGCGAATGCGGTCCGCGCACGCGACCGGCACGTTGAGCATTTTCAAATGACGAATGATCTCGCTGCCGAACGGCTCGCGGCGCGGCAGGAGAATAAGAATATCGCCCGCGCGGACGGCTTCGCTATGCCCCGGCAATGTGACATGGCCGATCCAGCCGCGAATTTTCT
>DATCEI010000267.1:0-7735 GCA_036510185.1 Rhizomicrobium sp.
CGCGAAATAATCGTTTCATCGCCGAGCCGTTCGACACGGAGATGCAGAATGTCCTGTGCAACATCCACGAACGCATCGACATCGATGGTGCGGAACGTGCCGTTGATGGTCAGCCGCGCCGAGGCCGCATCGGCAACGATCAATTTTTGCCGGTTGTAACGGTTGAATTCGGCGGCCGCGGACGCCAGCGACGTATGCTTGAAAATCAGCATTCCGCGCCGCCAGCTCAATTCGATCTGCACTTGCGCGGTGTTCCGCGTTACGGCAATGGATTTTGTCGTGGCGACGGCGACATCGCCAGGCGTCAGCATAACCGCGCGCGAAGCCGCCTCTGCCTGTTGCAGGCGCACGCGGCCTTCCATGAGTGCTACTTCAAGACGATCGGCATCGTTTCGCACGAGGAATTTCGTTCCGAGGTCCAGCAATCTGTGATCGCCCGCCATCACGACGAACGGATGAGCGGCATCGTGCCTGACCTGAAAATAGGCTTCGCCGCTGTCCAGCGTGACGATGCGCCCGTTGGCGCCTTCGGCGACGCGGATTGTCGTATTGGTGTTCAGTTCGATCTGCGAACCATCCGCCAGCGTTACCATCTGGTGACCGCCCACTTGCGTGGAATAGGTCTTTTCGTTCGATCCAAGAAGGAAAATCGCCGACGCCGCGGCAGCAACCGCAATGAGCGCGAGTACAGACATGACGCGCCAGCGCAAAGCGGGCCGCGACTTCTTTTCGCCTTCAGCGATCTCGCCAGCATCGGTGCGCAAAGCGGCCAGACGTTCCGTGCGGTTCCACGCGGCATCGAGCCGTAAATAAGCCACCAGATGCGCCGGCGATTCCGACAGCCACGCATCGAATTCCGCCTGCGTGTCCTCGCTCCAGTTTTCCGGCACGCGGCGCTCGACAACCCAGTCCGAAGCGCGGGCACGAATTTCTTTCGCATCCGGCATAATCGAATTTTCCTGATCCGCTTCGCTCATTTGCGCCTCCGGATATCGGCGGGATCGGCGTAGAACATGTCGGCCAGCGCGCGCACGCCTTCGGCCAGATAATCCTTCACTGTTCCCGGGCCGATATTCATGCGCGCGGCAATTTCCCGGCGCGACAATCCCTCGATCTGCCGCAACACGATGGCTTCGCGGCAACGCGGCGGCAGGCGGTCGAGTGCTACCTGCAAACGGCGCAGTTCATCGCGCGCGATGATGCGCCGGTCGGGACCGGGTTCGTCGCGGGCGATGCCCAATATTTCGGGGTCGGCAATGGCGTCTATCGGCACGATGCGTTCGTGGCGCACGCGATCGACGAGCAAATGCCGCGCGGTTGCAAAAACGAACGACTTCGCGGATTCAGGAACCTGTTTGCTCACGGCTGTGTGAACACGCACATAAATGTCCTGCAACAGATCTTCGATTTCGCTTTCGTTGCGCCAATTGTTGTGCAGGAACTGGAGGAGGGCTGCCTCCAGCGGCAGCACCTCGCGCACGAACCACGCATTGGCGTCGGGCGCGCCTATGGAAACGCTCCATTGTTGCGCCATGCCTTCACGACTGGTTTCCGGTCTGTCGCCCATCGCCCGCTCGCGGCCCCTTCGGGACCGACGCAAGATTACGCCTGTGGAGACGATTGAGGACAGCGATTGGGAGGGAAATTTCCGGCTAAGAGGCCGGATGGTAAAGAGCGGCCCACGCCGAGCCGCCCATATTAAAGACGCGGCGCCGCCGGGCGCCAGATGAACATCATCCGGCCCCGGAATTGTCGCCCGTCTTCAATCTTATCCGCCCAGCCCGACGCTTACGCTCGCGAACGGCCCATAGAACCCGACATTTTCTTTCTTCGCCGCGTCGATGCCGCCATCCATCGCGCCGAAAAACAGATCGGCGCGATAGCCTGCACTGACTTTGAAATTCTCGATGCGAAACGACAGGCCGGCGAAGCCTCCGACATTGGGGACGGTGACGGCGCGCACGCGTGCGTGGTCCGGCGTGGCCGGGCCTTGAAAGGTGATGGGGCGATGATAAGGCGGCGGATATCCGCTCTTGTGATAGCGCCCGGTCGTTTGATGATGAGTTTTGGCGGTTTGACGGCCGAAGAGAAGCGCCGCGTTCAATCCCCAATCGAACATCAGAGACGTGTCATTTGAATTGCCAACGACCGGCATCGACGAATTCCAGGAAATCGATGGACCCAGTCCATGGAAATTGCGCATTGCAACGAGACTTGCGACGTTGCTGTGATAAGGCTCTCCATTTACCCATTTGACATTCGTTATGCCGAAGCTTGGATAGTTGACATACTTATATAGACGGTGCCAATCGGGATCGGACTTGACGGCGATATTGGTTTTGCTGCTGAACTGCGCGTATCGGACACCGAGGGCAAGAACAGACGATGCGTCGCGCCCTCCAAACAACCCGAGCCCAACATCTTTGCCGACCTGAAAATCAACAATGGCGTGGCTTTGTCTGTTCGCAACGGTTGTGTCGGCGAATTTCCCCGCTGCGGCGGGAAAAGCGTACACGAGATGGTATGTGCCGATGGTGAGATGCGTGACAAACGACTTCGGATAGCTTTGCTGATGAGCGTCGCGGTTGTTGGCCGAGCGTCCATAGCGGACGGATGCGGAGAAAATCCAATCCGAATTTTCCGGCTGGAAAGAGATTTTTCCAAGATCGTCTACGCTGTAGAGCGGCGACCGCTCGAAACGCTGTGACGGCGAGAACATCGAGGGCCGCGAAGGCGAATTGGGGAAAACCGGCGAGAATGTTTCCTGTCCGTCTTCCAGGCGGCTTAACTGTCCGCCCAATTCGATCCAGACCTGCGGTTGGACGCTGTCTTCAGCGTGCGCGATGGGTGAAATATAGGCGGTCAGCGCCAGCGCAGACGCACCCGTCAGCAGCTTCCAGCGGATAGTCGCGCGATTGTCGTTTTTATTGATCAGTTCGCTCATTGTCTGCTTCCCCTACCAATTCTTCGTGACGCGGACGCCGATCAGCTTCGGGTCGGTCAGGAAGATATTGGTCGTTAGTCCGCTGTCGTCGCTGTTGAGGAACGTGCCGGTGATAGCCGTCGTGTTGAAGACATTCTTGTCATAGAGCATCACCTGCCAGCCGTTCTGGTTGGTGAAGATCAGCGTCACGTTCACATTGGTGTAGCCGCGCAGTCGATCATACGGATTGTCGTTGAAGACGCGCGCCCAGGAATAATCCTGCCAGTAATAATCGCCGCGCAACGTACCCGCCCAATCGGTCGAAAGCGGCATCGTGTATTGCGCGCCGAACGACACCGTGAACGGTGGCGCATTCGGCAGTTCGTTGCCGCCTAAATCTTTGCTGAATCCCTCACCATTGTTCGGTGCAGGGCCGTAATCATGGCCATTGAATGTATTCTGGCCTGTGTAAGGATCGCCCGGCGTACCGGCGAGCGGATCGAAGCCGGGATAGCCGGAGATCGGTTGATTTTCCACATCGGTTGTCGGATCAGGCTTATAGGTTTTGCCCGTAAGAGGATCCACGCCCGCAACATAAGCTCGCGTACAGGCCTCGCCGAGTGCCGGGCTATAGGCGTTGGCGTCCACGGTCGCGAGCATTTCTGCGACGAGATAAACCGGCAACACGCAATTCGAAGCTTGAGTCACGAAAGGTTTAACAACCATCCAGTCGGGATGATTGGCCAAATCCCCGCGATCGATGAGATCGATGGAGTTAGACCCTTTCGCGATCGCAGTGTCTTCCCAGCCGCCGGCGAAATTGAAGCGCAAACCGGGAACAGGCTCCCATGTCGATTCGATTTCGGCACCTTTCACATGGGCGTCGAAATTGTCGTTGATGGAGGTGCGATCGACGATGCGGGATATCTGATAATTCTCGTAATTGTAGTAGAAGACATCCGCATTGAATGTCAGCGCGCCATCAAGCAGCGTATTCTTCGATCCCAACTCAAACGCATCGACGAACTCAGGCTTGAAGGTCAAAGGGTGAATCGGACTGCTGACCTGTCCGGAGTCTGTGCCGAACGTCAGCAATATCGCACCCGGGGGATTCGCGCCGCCCGCCTTGTACCCATGCGAGTAGGTCGCATAGATCAAAGTCTGGTCCGTGAAATCCAGCTTCGGCGTCCAGTTGGCGGCGGCACGGCCAGAGAATTGATCCCATTGCTGGTTCACGACACCGGTGGCGGGATAGCCATATCCATGGACGAGCAGCTCGCTTGGGATGTCGGTGAAGTGCTTTTGATCGTCCGTCCAGCGTATGCCGGCCGTCAGCTTCAGATCGCGGAACAAATCATAATAAGCTTCCCCGAAACCCGCATAGGAATTCAGCACATAGGGATTCTGACTCAGGAAATAATTATGCCCCTTATTGTTGAGGTGGGTCAGCGGATTTGGATCGATATAAATGCATCCGAATGTCTCTCCAGCTCCGATATCATTCGGGATGTTGGGATTGACGTTCTCAAAGCCGCCAGCCAGACAATTTGAATTATCCGAAACGCCGGGAACCCATGGTTGCCTTTGCATCGGCGAACCCGATGTCCCTTGATCCCATACATAAGACGCGAGAGTCAGCGTGTTTATAAAGACATAATAATTTTCTTCCGTTTCATAATGAAGGTAGTTGCCGCCCACGCTGAAATTGAATGGACCTGAAAAATGTGAGGCGAGCCGGAATTCCTGGCTTAGCTGCCAAGCATGTTCGTCCGAAAGATCTTGAGCAATCAGCCGGTCGCTGCAGCCAAGCTGCGGGTCACAGAAGACGCCAGCGGGAACACAACCGTAATAGCTACCAGTGTTAGGATTTATTGCACCCGTACCCTCCGCATATACCGCCGGGTTGGGCGTGCATAACGCATAGGTCGGCTGATTGAAACAGGAATCCCCGGGCGTCGAGAATGTGCAGCGCCCCAACCCATTTGGCGCTGGAGTAAGTACATGAAGGTAATTAGGGTCCGAAAAAGGGTCGTTGCCGGGTGTCGTATATTCGAAAGCGCCTTCCGAAGTGTTAAACCGATTGTAGTCCTCCGTGGACCAAAGAAAATCATTGTTATAGCCCGTTTGCGACGTAAACGTGAGTGCTGGCGACACATTGTAATCCACGTTGAATTCGAGCGTATCGTTCTTCGCCCTGTAAATCGGATTAAGTGTCGTTTCGATGACCCGCAGATTCCGCGATTGTGTTGTGCTGGCATAGGGATCGAAGGGGCCCTCCTGCGTCCAGACCGCAACGCCCTTGTTACTGAGAGGCTCGTAAAAAGGCAGCGTAATGCCATTCGGCACTTCAAACGCGTCACTCGAATAAGCAGAACTCGGCAGACAACCCTGACTCAAATACGGCCCCGGATTATAAGCTAAGGCGGTGCCGCTCTGCGCGACAGGAACGCCCGCAACTTCCGTGGGTATAGGATCGGTTTTGCAAAGTTGTTTTGACGTCCGCATCCGATCGTCGTCTTCGGAGAAATGTTCCCAGACAAGATACATTTGGAGTTTCTCGAAAGGCTTGTAGCCCAGCGTCATGCGGCCGGACCATAGATCGCGGCCGTCGATACGGGAATCGGTGAGGTCGTTGAAGGAATACCCCTGCCGTTTCGTCCATTCGCCCGCGACGCGCAGGTCGACGCGGTCATCGACGATAGGAATATTGATCATGCCTTCGAGACGGCGATTGCCGTAATTGCCGATGTCCACCGATGCCATCGCTTCGAACTGATCGCTGGGCTTAGCGGAAACGAGGTTCACCACGCCTGCCGTTGCGTTGCGGCCATAGAGCGTGCCTTGCGGACCGCGCAGAACTTCGACCTGCGAAACGTCATAGAATTCCTGCTCGAAGAAATGATTGCGGATAAACGGCGTATCATTGAATGCAACCGCCACCGCCGGATCGGTCGTCACCGAAATCGCCTGCGTGCCGATGCCGCGCAACTGAATCGAATAACCGGAGAAATTCGTTTTCGTGAAGGTCATGTTCGGCACTTGCTTCACGAGATCGGGGCCGCCGGCTGTCTGTGTGGACGTCAATTGTTCCTGGCTCAGCGCGGTGATCGAAATCGGAATGTTCTGTACATCGCCGCCGATTTTGGATGACGTGACGGTAACTGTTTCAAGCGATGCGCCGGATGCACTCGGTGCGGGCGCAGCAGCAATTTTTACAGTCGCAAGATCGCCCGCACGGTCGTCGCGCATGATGGCGATAGCGCCGGCTTCATGGCGCGTGGTAAAACCTGTGCCGGCAAGAATATGCGCCAGCGCATCTTCGACCGACAATGTGCCATGCGCGCCCTTGGTCTGCGCGCCTTTGATGGCGCTCGCGGGATACAGCAATTCCACATTGGTCTGTTTGGCGTAAGAATCCAGCGCGGCCTTCAGATCGCCGCCGGGGATATTGAACGTCTCGGCAAACGCGCCCGCCGCCAGCAAGCATAGAAGAACGCCGCTTGCGGCTACCACACGCATATATGAAAATCTTGTCATGCTGCTCCTCTTTATTCTGCCCTGCGAGACCCACGGCCTCTTCGTTTTCACGGCTCAACGCGAGATCACGTCCGTGTCTCCGCGCGTTTCCACCCGCAATCCCAGAATGTCTTTCGCCACGCGGGCGAACAATTTGATGTCGCTGGTGCGGAACGTGCCGCCGATGGTCAGATTCGCGACCGACGTATCGACGACGATTTTTTGCTGATTGTAGCGGTTGAATTCCGCGGCCGCCTCGCCAAGCGTGGTGTTGTCGAACACGACCACGCCGCGCCGCCAGCCCAGTTCGCTCGCAAGCGCCTGCTCGGACTGTTTCGGCGAAGACACCACGCTGGATGTGGCGACCACGACATCGCCTTGTGTGAGATAGGCCGATTGCAGCGAAACGCGGCCATCGGCGCCATCGAACCGCACACGGCCTTCCACCACCGCAACCTCGAGACGGTTCGTATCGCGCCGCACGAGGAATTTCGTGCCCAGCACCGTAACGCGATGATCGCCCGCCATCACAATGAACGGATGGCCTGTATCATGCGCGATCTGGAAAAATGCTTCGCCGCCGTCGAGCCAGACCGTGCGATGACGCATATTCACTGCTGCACGCAACGTGGTATTGGTGTTGAGTTCGATGCGCGATCCGTCGTCGAGCCGCACGGTTTGGTGACCGCCAAGCGCGGTGGCATAGATCCGCTCGCGCGGTTGCAGCATGAAATTCGCGCCCGTAACGCCGAGCGCCGCAACGGCAAGCAAGGCTACAGCACTTCCGGCAAGCCTGCGCCACAATGCACGCTGCGGCGCGCGCGTTCGCGGCGCGCCTTCCGGCGGACGCAACGCAACCAAACGCTCCGTGCGAGCCCACGCAGCACTCAACCGCAAATAGGCGATGTGGTGCGCCGAAGATTCCGCAAGCCATGCGGCCAACGCGGCCTGATCGGCCTCGGCCCAATCGCCGCAATCGCGCTGTTCGAGAAACGCCGCCGCATGGGCCTTGATATCTCGCGCATTCGACGCAATCGCATTGTTCCGGGCGCTCATGATTTGCGCCCCAGATCGGCCGGCTCGCCATAAAGCATGTCGGCAAGCGCACACATGCTGTGCGTAAGATATTCGGCCACCGTATATTCGGAAATACCCATGCGGGCGGCGATCTCGCGGCGCGACAGGCCCTCGATCCGGCGCAGCAGAATGGCTTCGCGGCAGCGCGGCGGCAGCCGGTCCAGCGTCACCTGCAGCCGGGCGAGTTCGTCACGCGCCATCAGAACTCGGTCCGGGCCG
>DATCEI010000268.1:0-7973 GCA_036510185.1 Rhizomicrobium sp.
CGCTTGCGGGCCTGACGCAGGAAGTCGAAGGCAGGCTGGACGATGCCATCTCTGAAATCCGCGCGGCGTTAGGAAGGTAACCCCATGCCGATGCTCGACGTGACGATCAACAACCGGACCTATTCCATCGCCTGCGGCGAGGGCGAAGAGGAGCATCTGCGCTCGCTGGGCCAGCGCGTGGACGAGAAGGTGCGCCAGCTTCTGAGTTCGGTGGGCCAGTTGGGCGATACGCGGCTGCTGCTCATGGCCTCCATGATGCTGGCGGACGAGCATATGGAGCTGTCGGACCAGCTGGAGGCCAAAACCCGAGAGTTGGCGGGCTTTTCTGAAGTGAAGGAATCCGTGGCCGGCCACCGTAATAAGACGGAAGGTGTCGCCGCCGACCGGCTGGAAGCCGCGGCGCACCGGCTTGAAGAGCTTGCCGCCGGTCTTGCCTGAGCCTAGGCTCCCAAGCGGACGGGTACTGCCTCGTGCGTCAGGTTAGCGATGCCCAGGGGCCTTAATGTACTCACCGGGAGCTGTCCCTGGCCAGGATCGTGGTCTTGGCTATATGGTGCCCACCTGCACCTGCAGGCCCGTGAGGATTCGATACCAACGGCGAATGCGGTCCCGTCCACTGAATCCCACAATCGTCATGGCCGGGCTTGACCCGGCCACCCATCTGGCGCGCGTCTGCGCATCTGAAAGATTCTTTTGCGTCCGCAGACCCGGACGCGATGGATGGCCGGACCAAATCCGGCCATGACGGGAATAGATAAATCCGAAATAGAATGCCCCATGACCTCCAAAACCACATTGCGGAAAGAGGCCTTGGCGAAACGCGAGGCTCTGGCGCGCGCCCAGCCCGATTTCGCAAGCAGGCTTGCCGGCTTCGCGGGCGATCTGTCCTTGCCTTCGGACGTCATCGTTGCGGGCTATTGGCCCACTCGCGGCGAGGCCGATCCGCGTGCGCTGATGCTCGCACTGAGCCGCAAGGGCCATCCGCTGGCGTTGCCTTGCGTCGAGAAAAAGGACGCTGTCCTGATTTTCCGTAGCTGGTACGAGGATCATTGTCTCATCGCCAATGTCTTCGGCATCGAGGAGCCGGAGCCGCATCGCGCGGTTCTCGTGCCCTCGGTTGTGCTGGTGCCGTTGCTGGCTTTCGACGCGAACGGCTATCGGTTGGGCTATGGCGGCGGCTATTATGACCGCACGCTGGCGGCGCTCCCGGACATTACGGTCATCGGCATCGCCTATGCCGGGCAGGAAGTTGATGAACTGCCCCGGCAAGACCACGATCATCCGCTGGATATGATCCTGACCGAAGGCGGCCCGCGCTTTTTTTAGTGGGGTCGCGCAGCCTGACGCGAACCGCTTCACACTTCTCGGGGCTGCGCTCCCAGTTGAAACACGCAGTTCCCGCGCTATAACCCGCCCGCTTTCGTTATTGGATTTCAGACATGGCCGGTCATTCCCAGTTCAAGAACATCATGTTCCGCAAGGGCAAGCAGGACAAAGAACGCTCCAAGCTCTTTTCCAAGCTCGCCCGCGAAATCACCGTGGCCTCCAAGGCGGGCCTGCCGGACCCCAGCCTGAACGCGCGCCTGCGTGGGGCGGTGGTGGCCGCGCGTGCCCAGAACATGACCAAGGACGCCATCGAGCGCGCCATCAAAAAGGGGCAGGGCGGGGATGCCGAGAATTACGACGAGATCCGCTATGAGGGCTACGGGCCGGGCGGCGTGGCGCTGATCGTCGAAGCGCTGACCGACAACCGCAACCGCACTTCCGCCGATGTGCGTTCGACCTTCGCCAAATATGGCGGGGTGATGGGCGAGACGAACTCGGTGTCCTTCATGTTCAACCGGCTGGGCGTGATTGCCTATCCGCGCGACAAGGGCAGCGATGACGCCATGCTGGAGACGGCCATCAAGGTCGGCGCGGACGAATGCGTCTCCTCCGAAGACGGCCACGAGTTTTTCACCAGCGTCGAGGATTTCCTGACCGTGCGCGATGCGCTGGATGCGCGGCTGGGCGCGCCGCAATCGGCCAGCGTCACATGGCGGCCGCAGAACATGATCGCGCTGAAGGACGATGCGGGCGAGCAGCTCGTCAAGCTCATCGAGACGCTGGACGATCACGACGATGTGCAGAACGTCTACGGCAATTACGCGCTCTCCGACGCGTTAATGGCGAAGCTGTCGGGTTAACTTCTGAACGCTAGGCACGCCCCGAACGGAAGGGGTACAAGTTTGCCATGAGCGTTACGATTCGCATTCTGGGCCTTGATCCGGGGCTGGCTCGCATGGGCTGGGGCGTGATCGATGTCACGGGCACGCGGCTTGCCCATGTGGCGCATGGCGCGATCCTGACCAATACGCGCGATGAGCTCGGCGCACGGCTGCTCACGCTGCATGTGGAATTGTGTGCAGTGATCGCGCGGCATCGCCCCTTCGCCATCGCCGTCGAACAGGCGTTTGTGCACAAAGACCCGCAGGCTGCGTTGAAGCTCGGCCATGCGCGCGCGGTGGCGTTGCTGGCAGGCGCACAGGCCGGTCTCGAAATCGCCGAATATGCGCCCAATCACATCAAGAAATGCGTGGTGGGCGCGGGCCACGCCGGTAAGGAACAGGTGCAGGCGATGGTCAAGCGCCTGCTCCCCACCGCGCGCGTGGAACAGGCCGATGCCGCCGATGCGCTCGCGGCTGCCATCGCGCATGCGCATCTGTCCCAGACACGCGCAAAGATTGCGGCGGCGCTGGCATGATTGGAAGTGGGGCATGATCGGGAAACTCACAGGCATTGTTGATGTGCTGGCGGAAGATCATGTCATCCTCGATGTCGGCGGGGTTGGCTATCTCGTGCAATGCCCGGCATCGACGCTGGCGCGATTGAGCGCGGGCGCCGCCGCCTCGCTGATGATCGAAACCCGTGTCACCGACGAATCGATCAGGCTTTATGGTTTCTTCGGCGCGGAAGAACGCGAATGGTTTCGCCTGCTGCAAACCGTGCAGAATGTGGGCGCGCGCGTGGCGTTGAATATTCTCTCCACGCTTTCTTCCCGCGAACTCGAACGCGCGCTCGCATTGGGCGACAAGGCCGCGATGGGCCGCGCGCAAGGCGTGGGCCCCAAACTCGCTTTGCGTCTCGTCACCGAACTGAAAGACAAAGCGCCCTCCATGATGTTGCGCGGTCATGCCGATGAAGGCGTTATTGCCGTCATCGCCCCGCGCGGACCCGAAGCTGATGCCACCGCCGCCCTCGTCAAACTTGGCTATTCTCCGGGCCACGCGGCGGAAGCGATTGCCCGCGTCGTGCGCGAACTCGGTGAATCGCCGGTCGATGTATTGATCCGCGAAAGCTTGAAGGCGATGGGGCGCTAGATGGCAAACAGTTCCAACGACACGCTGTTTTTGCTTCACCGTGATGCGACGCAGCAATATGCATATTTCCTTTTAGCTGCTGCTGGCGCTGCGATTGGACTAGCCGTGAATCAAACGCAATCTAAAGGTCTTTCAATTTCCTTGTTTCCGCTTGGCTTAGCAGTCCTATCATGGGGCGGAAGTTTTGTGTTTGGTTGCCTGCAAATTGAAAGACAGCATGAATTTCTTCGATTGAACGCGTTGCTTTTGGAAGTTAGCAGCGGTCGAAATGCTCTGGCGAATTCAGATACACGGATGATGGCCGTTGCGCTTGGTGATACAACTACACTCATGCAACGTGCAATTTACCTGATGAGACGCTTTGCGGTTTGGCAATTTAGATTCTTGGTCATCGGTGGCGGCCTATACATCATTTGGCACATTTGGCAGATGTATCTGCGGACGTGAGGGGAACTTATATGGCCAATCAAATACTCAATGCTAGCAATCGCTGGCCAATTTCTAAGGTAAAGGCAAATTTTTCTGCATTCCTGCGTGCGGCAGAGAAAAGTCCACAAATTGTGACAGTACGAGGCGCCGCTAAAGCGGAAGTCCGGCTATTGTCCCAAGTGAAAAAATCCAAATCTGTTAAACTGCTGCAAAAGGAAGATTAGGCGACTGATGGAAGTTGGAAAAGCCACCAAATCGTCCGAGCGTCTCGTCGCCCCCGAACGCAGCGAAGACGACGCGCTTGAGGCGAGTTTGCGGCCGCGCCGTCTTGCCGAATTCGTGGGCCAGCAACAGGCGCGGGAGAATCTTTCCGTGTTTATCGAGGCCGCGCGTGGGCGCGCCGAAGCGTTGGATCATGTGCTGTTCTCAGGCCCGCCGGGCTTGGGGAAAACGACGCTGGCGCAAATCGTGGCGCGCGAGTTGGGCGTCAATTTCCGTTCGACTTCCGGGCCTGTGCTCGCAAAGGCAGGCGATCTCGCCGCCATCCTCACCAATCTCGAACCGCGCGATGTGCTGTTCATCGACGAAATCCATCGCCTCAATCCGGCGGTGGAGGAAATCCTTTATCCGGCGATGGAGGATTACGAACTCGATCTTGTGATCGGCGAGGGGCCGAGCGCGCGTTCGGTGAAGATTACGCTGGCGCCGTTCACGCTGGTGGGCGCGACCACGCGCTCCGGCCTTATCACCACGCCGCTGCGCGACCGTTTCGGCATTCCCGTGCGGCTCAATTTCTATACGACGGACGAATTGGTTTCGATTGTAGAGCGCGGCGCACGCGTGTTGTCGTTCGATCTCACGGAAGAAGGCGCGCGCGAAATCGCGGGCCGCGCACGCGGCACGCCGCGTATTGCCGGACGTCTGCTCAAACGCGTGCGCGATTTTGCCGTTGTGGCGGGCCACAAACGCGTCGATGCGAAAATCGCCGATGCGGCCCTCACGCGGCTCGAAGTCGATCATCGCGGCCTCGATGCATTCGACCGCCGTTATCTGAAGCTGATTGCCGAATCTTTCGGCGGCGGGCCCGTGGGCGTCGAAACGATTGCGGCGGCACTCGGCGAACCGCGCGACGCCATCGAGGAAATCGTGGAACCATATCTGCTGCAACAGGGTTTCGTGCAGCGTAGCCCGCGCGGACGGCTTGCAACGGGTCAGGCCTATGCGCATCTGGGTCTGGCAGCACCACCGCGCGATCCCGCGCAACCCGGTCTGTTCGTGAGCGACGATGAGTGACGTTAATGGATGAAGGTCACGGACATTTCGAGGGCAAGGTTCACATCCTGCCCATCCGCATCTATTACGAAGACACCGATCTTTCCGGTGTGGTCTATCACGCCAATTATCTGCGCTACATGGAACGCGGGCGTTCGGAATTCTTCCGCTGCGCGGGCGTTGCGCGGCTGGCGCAACTGGACGATGCGGAGCCGACCGTGTGGACCATACGCCGCGCGAACCTCGAATATTTTCGCCCTGCGCGGCTTGATGATCTGATCGAAGTGCGCACGACCGCGCCTTCGCTCACCGGCGCGCGCATGAAGGCGGATCAGAAAATCTATGCCAATAACGTGCTTCTCGTGCATGGAACCGTGGAGGCCTGCGTGATCACCATGGCCGGGAAACCGCGCCGCATCCCGCAAGCCATCCGCGACAAGCTCGCACCTTTCGTTTATGCAACTAGCGATTAACGATTCGCGCCCAATTTTGGCCGTGTTTCGATGTGTTCTAGACGGCAAGTTTGAGGATCGCGGATGAATCTCAGGCGCATGTTCGCTTCATTGGTGACGGTGGCGGTGATCGCCCTGTCGGGCGCGCATGCAATGGCGCAACAGGCCCCGCCGACCGCGGCACCCGTCGGCGCGTCTGCTGAAACCGGCACGCTCGATGCGCCCGCCGCAGCGCCCACCAGCAATATCGATGTCGTGCCGATGGCCGGATCATTGAGCGATATTTCGGTCGCCTCGCTGTTCCTGCGTGCCGATCCGCTCGTGAAAGCGGTGTTCATTCTGCTGGTGCTGGCGTCCTTGTGGTCATGGGCGATCATCGTCAACAAATGGATTGCGCTGATGAGTTTGCGGCGGCGCGCCAACAAATTCGAACAGGTGTTCTGGTCCGGGCTTTCGCTGGATGAGCTGTATCAGCAATTCTCCAAATCGCCCGATCATCCGATGGCGAATGTGTTTATCTCCGCGTTGCGGGAATGGCGGCGCGCGTTTGAAAGCGGCGCACCTCGCGAGGCAGCACTTCCCGGTATCAAAGATCGCATCGATAAAGCGATGAGCGTCACCATCCTGCGCGAGATGGACAATATCGAACGCAGGCTTGGCTTTCTCGCAACCGTCGGTTCGACCGCGCCGTTTGTCGGATTGTTCGGCACGGTATGGGGCATCATGAATTCGTTTTCATCGATTGCCGCGCGCCATGACACGACGCTGGCTGTCGTAGCGCCCGGCATTGCGGAAGCTTTGTTTGCGACCGCCATGGGATTGCTCGCCGCCATTCCGGCCGTGATTTTCTACAACCGTTTTGTCAATGAAATGGCGCGCTACAACAATCGGCTTAACGCCTTCGCCGATGAATTCTCCGCTATCCTGTCACGCCAGCTCGATGAAAAAGCGACGAGGGCGCCCTGATGGCAGCGACCCTTCAGAGCCGCGATCATCGCAGACGTCCGATGGCGGAAATCAATGTCACGCCATTTGTCGACGTGATGCTCGTGCTGCTCATTGTCTTCATGGTGACAGCGCCGCTGCTCACGGCGGGCGTGCCGGTCGATCTGCCCAAAACGCGGGCGCAGGTGCTGGGTCAGGATCGCGAGCCGCTTTCGGTTTCGGTCAAACGCGACGGCAGCATCTATCTGCAGAATTCGCCGATAGCCGAGGATGCGCTTGTGCCGCGCCTCACGGCAATTGCGAAAAACGGATATGAGCAGCGCGTTTTCGTGCGCGGCGATAAAAATGTCGATTACGGCCGTGTGATGGAAGTCATGGGGCTGTTGAGCGAGGCGGGGTTCACGCATATCGGGCTTGTCACCAATGTCCGCCAGCCAGACCGCAAAAAGACGGCGGATTAGCGCCGTCACGCGCGAGCGTGTGTCGCCCGCGGGACCGGCCGCGTCGATTCTTCTGCATGCCGCGATCATCGCGGCGTTTCTGATCAGCTGGCAGCACAAGCTCGACATCACCGACGAGACGCCGCCGCTTGTGCCTGTCGATCTCATTACTGTGGGCGAGAAGACGAATGTTCAGGCGATGGACAAGGCTACGCCCGCGCCCGAACCGAAACAGGAAACGCCGCCGCCGCCACCTCCACCGACGCAATTGCCCACGCCCGCGCCGGAACAGGCCGAAGCCGCACCTGACATCGCGCCCACCAAAACCGCCATACCGAAGGCAGCCCCCGATCAGACGGTTGCGCCGCATGCGCGCCCCGATCAGCCCAGCGACACGAAAAACAATTTCGATGCGCTGCTCAACACGCTGACGGCACCCGACAAATCGCAATCGAAGGTGAAAACCGGCCCGCGCACAATTGCCGGCATCGGCGCGCAAAGCGGCATGACCGCCGATCTCGTGGATGCGCTGCGCAGCCAGATCGCGCAATGCTGGAGTCCGCCCACCGGCGCGCCCAATCCGCAAGACCTTGTGGTCGATTTCGATCTGGTGCTGAATCCGGACGGCACCATCGCGCAACCGCCGCAATCGGCGGCGGCCCAGTCGCGCAATCCCTATACAAGAGCGGCAGCGGAAGCCGCGCGGCGGGCAATTTACTCCTGCGAGCCATACAAATTGCCTGCCGACCGTTATAGCCAGTGGCGTGAGATCAATCCGTTCCGTTTCGATCCGCGCCAGATGCAGAATCAGTGAGGAGTGAGCGATGAGATTTTTTGCGCGATGGATGATGGCGTTGTTTGCCGTGGCGATGGCCTTGCCCGCAAGCGCCGCCTTGCAGGTCAATGTCGATCAGGGCGTCAGCCAGCCTTTGCCCATCGCCATTCCCGATTTCAATTCCGGCGCGGGCGCGGATAGCGCGATGGGCGCGAATATCGCAGGCGTCGTGCGCGCCGATCTTGACCGCTCCGGACTTTTCCGCACGCTCGATCAGAAATCCTTCATCGACAAGATCACC
>DATCEI010000269.1:0-18174 GCA_036510185.1 Rhizomicrobium sp.
ACATTGGTATAGCCGCGCAGCTGATCATAGGGCCGGTCGTTGAACACGCGCGCGAAACTGTTCGCCTGCCAATAGAAATCGCCGTGCAGCGTAGCCGCCCAGTCCGTGTTTATCGGCAGCGTGAAATCCGCCGAGAACGAGGTTGTGAAATGCGGCGCGTTGGGAAGCTGGTTTCCACCGACGTTTTTGGCAAACCCTTCGCCATTGTTTGGCGTGGGGCCGTAATCGATACCATTATATGTGTTCTGGCCGGTGTAGGGATCGTCTATTGTTCCCGTATTTTTATACTGGCCCAGGGGGTTGAGAGTGTATACCGAACAGGAGGAGTTCCCCGCGCACGGATCGAAACCCGGATACGTCGCGCCCGGACTCGGGATTTGATACTGGGCGTTCGTCACCGGGTCGTAATGCAAATTATAGGCTTCGCCGCAAGCATCGGGAAGGTTGTACCCAAGATCATTCGCAACGACATAGGCCGGCAGGATGCAGTTCGACGCCTGTGTGACGAATGGTTTGACGACGAGCCAGTTTGGGTTGCCAGCTGTGCGGTCCATGAGGTCGATAGCGGACTGGCCGTTATCGACTCGGGTGTCTTCGTAACCGCCCGCGAAATTGAATTTCAGGCCTGGTAATGGCTCCCAACTCGTTTCCAGTTCGGCGCCCTTCACAGTCGCGTCGAAATTCAAATTGATCGCCGTGCGATCCACGATCTCCGAAATCTGATAGGCCTGGTAATTGTAGTAAAAGACATCGCCGTTAAAGGTAATCGTGCCGTCAAGCATCGTATTCTTCGTGCCCAGCTCAAAGGCATCGATGAATTCCGGCTTGAACGTCAGCGGATGAACCGGCTCTGCAATGTCGCCGCTCGTAAATGTCAGCAATGCCGCTCCCGGTGGATTGGCGCCACCGGCTTTGTAACCATGCGCGTATGACCCATAGACGAGAGTCTGGTCCGTGAAATCGAGTTTCGGCGTCCAGTTGGCGGTGAATCGGCCGGTCAATTCATTCCACTTCTGATTGACGACGCCTACCGCAGGATAGCCGGCATCGTCCTCAAGCAGTTCGCTGGGAATGTCGATAAAATGCTTTTGATCATCGGTCCAGCGCAGGCCACCCGTCAGTTTCAGTTCGGGAATCACCTGATAATAGGCCTCGCCGAAACCAGCGTAGGAATTCAGCACATAGGGGTTCTCGCTCAGGAAGTAATTGTGGCCCTGATTGTTCAGGCTGGTGATCGGATTGGGATCGATATAACCGAGACAGCCTTCCACATCGCCGCCGCTTTGCGGATTGGGAAATGCATGTGTGGGCGGACCATTGCCTATTCCGCTAGTGCAGTCCGTATTGTCGGATACGCCTGGCACCCAATTTTTTAGGGTCTTCGCCTCAAACATCGTCAGCGTATTGATGAAGAGGTAGTAATTCTCCTCCGTCTCATAGTGCAGATAATTGCCGCCGATGCTGAAGTTCAGCGGACCATTGAAATTGGATGCCAGCCGGAATTCCTGACTGAGTTGCCAGGAATGTTCATCCGACAAATCCTCGGCAACGAGCCTGTCGCTGCAGCCCAGTTGCGGATCGCAGAAATTTCCGAACGGTCTGGCTGAATACGGATTGGTGCAACTGGATGCGGCAGTGACAATTGTGCCGTCATCGCAGCGAAACTGGCCGGTGGGCGCGATTAGCGTGCCGAAAGCGAAGGTGTCGTAGGAACCTGTCGGATCATAGAGGAAGATGCCCGGCGCTGTGTTGAATCGGTTGAAGTCCTCGGTTGACCAGAGAAAATCGTGATTGAAGGCGGTCTGGGACGTAAAGGTCAGTGCTGGCGCAACCGCGTAGTCTGTATTCAACTCGACTACGTCGCTCTTCGCCCGGTAGGTAGGGTTAAGTGTGGATTCGATGACCCTGAGATTGGTGGATTGCACCTTGCTGGAATAAGCGTCGAAATAATCTCCATCCAGCGGGTTTGCGATGGACTGGCCGAACCCCGCGCCGATCAATCCGCCGTAATAGGGCAGCGAAAGGGAATTGGGGGTTTCGAACGCATCCTTGCTGTAGAGCGACACCGGACTGCAGCCCTGACTGAGGTATTCCTCTCCGAGATGACCATCCGACCCCACGGCCGTCGATTGGCCGAGAACCGTGGCGGGACCGGGATCGTATTTGCAAAGCTGCTTCGCCGTGCGCAACCGGTCGTCATCTTCCGAAAAATGTTCCCAGATCAGATAGGCCTGAACTTTGTCGAACGGCTTCCAGCCAATCGAGACGCGGCTCGACCATAGATCGCGGCCGTCGATAGATGAATCCGTAAGGTCGTTGAAACTGTATCCTTGGCGCTTCGTCCATTCGCCGGCGATGCGCAAATCCAGCCGGTCATCGACAATCGGCACATTGATCATGCCTTCAAGCCGCCGGTTCTGGTAATTGCCGATATCGGCGGACGCCATCGCCTCAAATTGGTCCGTGGGTTTCGCAGAAACGATGTTCACCACGCCGGCCGTCGCGTTGCGGCCATAAAGCGTGCCTTGCGGACCACGCAACACTTCGGCCTGAGAAAGATCGTAGAATTCCTGCTCGAAGAAATGATTGCGGATGAAAGGAATGTCGTTCAGCGCAACGGCCACCGCCGGATCCGTCGTCACCGAAATGGCCTGCGTGCCGATGCCGCGGATCTGGATATTGTAGCCCGTGAAGTTGGTCTTGGAGAATGTAAGATTCGGCACCTCTTTTACGAGGTCCGGCCCGCCGGCGACCTGACGACTGGTCAGCTGTTCCTGTGACATCGCCGTGATCGCGATTGGAATGTTCTGCACATCGCCACCGATTTTCGAGGACGTAACCGTGACTGTTTCCAGCGACGCGCCGGAGGCCACGGGCATGACGGATGCAGCAGCGACATCCAGCGACGGCAATGCGGCTTTCGCGCGATCATCGCGCACGATGGCGACCGCTCCGTTTTCGTGGCGGCGGGCGACGAAACCCGTGCCAGAAAGAATGTGGGCCAGCGCCGCATCGGCGGAAAGATCGCCGGCCACCCCTTTCGAACGAACGCCCGCCACAGCGTCTTCACGATACGCGAGCGCGACGCCGGCCTGCCGCGCATAGGCATCCAGCGCAGATTTCAGATCGCTGGCGGCGATGCTGAAATTTTCCGCATGAACGGCTGCGATCAGGCCCGCCGAAACGGCCGAAGCCGCGAGTGCGATCTTCAAAGTCTTGTGAAATTTCATAATTCCCCCTGCATAATTGTCCGGTGCCGGATTTCGCGATGCTTCGCCATGGACAGATCGCGCCCCGTTACCGTGAGATAACTATTTCGTCGCCCCGATCATCGACGCGAAGCTTGAACAGATCGCGCGCAACTTCGGCCAGCTGCATCGTGCCGTTGACCGGGAAGGTGCCGCCGATTTTCAATTTGGCCGCATCGGAATCGGCGACGACGATTTTGCGGCGGTTGTAGCGGTTGATTTCCTCCGCGGCGGCGGCAAGCGATGTGTGATCGAAAACGATCACGTCGCGCCGCCAGCCGAGCGCATCCGCCACGCTGGCAGCGGGGCGCTTTGCGAGAGAAACGGATTGTCTTGCAGCGATCATCACATCACCCGGCGTCAACACAGTTGGGCGCGCGGACGCCGCATCCAGCACATCGACGCGGGCGCGGCCTTCGACAAGCGCCACTTCGACGCGATCTAGATCTTTCCGAATATCGAATTTCGTGCCCAGATCGGTGACGCGCCGGTTGCCGACGGTAACGGCGAATGGCTGCTTGCTGTCGTGCTGAACCTGAAAAAACGCTTCGCCGCGCTCGAGAACGACATCCCGGTCGTTTTGCGCCACGCGCACCACAGTGTCGGTGTTCAATTCGATTTTGGAACCGTCAGAGAGCTTCAACGTCTGGCGCTCGCCAATCGCCGTGGCGTAAGTGCGTTCGCCCGGACGCGCGAGAAAAATAACACCCGCGCCCAGAATTCCCGCCGCGAGAACGCCCGCAAGCGCCTTGAATGCGAGCGGAACGCGAGAACGGCTTTCCTGCGGCAACGGCGCTGTCCGGGTGCGCAGAACGACCAGTTTCTCCGAACGCTGCCAGGTGTCCTGCATCCGGTGATAGGCGATGAAATGCGCCGTTGACTGGTTGAGCCAGACACCGAACAGCGCCTGATCAGCCTCGCTCCAACCGACCTGATCCTGGCGCTCAATCCAACCCGCCGCTTCCATATTGATCGTCTTCGCATTGGGCGCGCTCATGTGCGCCCCCTGGGATCGGCGGGTTCAGCATTGAGAAGATTCGAAAGAATGTAGATGGCTTCGGTCAGATAGGATGAAACCGTCGTTTCGGCGATGCCAAGCCGCACCGCAATTTCCGGGCGCGAAAAATTCTCGATCCGCCGCAGAATGATGACCTCGCGGCAATGCGCCGGCAGGCGATCTATGGCGTCGCTCAGGCGGCGAAGCTCATCGCGTCCCATTGCGGCGCGATCAGGCCCGGGCAAATCCATCGCGATATTGAGCGCGTCGAGATCGGACACCGCATCGATCGGCACCACGCTACGGTCGCGCATGCGCGTGATGAGAAGGTTGCGGGCGACCGTGAAAACAAATGGCCGGGCTCTTTCCGGAAGCTCGCGCTGCGCCGCCTCGTAAACGCGGACGTATACGTCCTGCAGCAGGTCTTCGATGTCGCTTTGGTCGCGCCAGTTCTGCCGCAAAAATCGGACAAGCATGGCTTCCAGAGGCAGAACCTCGCGCAGAAACCAGCGCATGGCCTCGGGCGCACCCGCCGCCTGCTGTCTTGCGCCTTCAAGCGCCGGCGTGACCTCAACCATCCCCATTCCGATCCACGAGCAAGCCCGGCTATCAGGCTACATAATATGGGACTCGGCAGATGGGTGTTTCTATGTGCCGCGATACGAAATAATCTCGGCGACGCTGTATAAGCGCCCCGCGCGCAACATTCTTGCTCGCGCAACGGCCAGTACGCGTCTTGGTGGGCAGACGCCTTTTTTACAAGCGATTGATTTGGTTATCTCTTAGCTTAGGGAACACCGTTTACTTTCGCAGCATCCGACCGTCATCCCCCAAGACCGATGCTTATTGCCGCGAACGGACCGTAGAAGCCGACCGTCTCGGCTTTCTTCGTGTCGTTGCCCGCGTCCATCGCGCCGAAGAAGAAGTCGCCGCGATAGCCGAAGCTGACCTTGGCGTCGGCATAGAGGAATGACAGGCCCGCAAAGCCACCGAGATTGGGCACGGTGACCGTGCGGCGGCGATTGAAACTTCCGGATTTGCTCGAATATATCCTGGGATAAATGCCGGCGTAGATCGATGATGTTTGATGACCACCATTCGCCTGCTGCCGCCCAAACAGCACGGCGGCATTCGCGCCCCAATCCAGTTCGATTTCTCCAGTTTGCGTATTGCCGAGTAGCGGCGCCGCCGATTGCCATACTGAAATATTTGAATTTTGCCATCTTCCCCTCTGCATGTTCAGACGTCTTAAACTTGAAACCTCTTCGCGCACGCATTCCCCGTTCAGCGCGAAATCACAATCTCGTCGCCGCGATTTTCAATGCGCAGGCCGAACGAATCCTGCGCTGCCTCCGCGATTGCCTTCACATTGTTGACCGGAAATGTTCCACCGATCATCAGCCGTCCCGCATCGGCGTCGGCGATAATCAGCTTTTTGCCGTTATACCGGTTGATCTGGTCCGCGGCCTCGGCAAGCGTCGTGTGATCGAATACCAGCACGCCCTTGCGCCAGCTCAGCTCGTTTGCAAGCTGTGTCGTCGATTTTCGCACGATCAAGATGGAATTGGCGGTCGCAACGGCGGTGTCGCCGGGCCGCAACATTCCGGGCGATTTATCCAGCCCGTCTGCCGCCTCAAACCGCACAAGCCCTTCGACCACGGCTACTTCCAGATTGGCGTCTGCGCGATGCACAAGGAATTTCGTTCCAAGATCGGTCATGCGATGGCTGCCCGCGATAACCGTGAACGGCCGCGATGCATCGTGCTTGACCTGGAAATAGGCTTCGCCCTTCTCCAGCACCACAATGCGTTGATGTGCGCCGAATGTTGTATGCAGAACTGTATCGGTATTGAGGTCGATCTGCGATCCGTCGGCGAGATGTATGATTTGCCGCGCGCCCAGCGCCGTCGCATAGGTTTTCTCGCCGGGCCCTGAAAGAAGGATGCCCGCTCCCAAGCCAACCAATATCACCGCTATAAAAGCAGCAACCAGACCGCCAAGCATCGCCTGCCGCTGCATGGTGGGTATGTCCGCGTGCTCTGGCACGGATGTGCGCAAAGCCGCCAACCGCTCGGTACGGCTCCACGCGGCTTCGAGCCTGAGATAGGCGACTTCATGCGAAGGCGACTGGGAAAGCCATGCTTCGAATGCCGCGCGATCCTCGTTGCTCCAAACGCTGAAATGCTGCCGTTCAAGCCAGCCGGACGCAATTTGCTCGGCGGCGGTGGCTTGCATCAATGCGGTTTCCTCGCCCCTCATGGTTTTCTCCTGAGGTCGGCGGGTTCGCTGTAGAGAATGTTGGCAAGCGCGCGCATGCCCTTTGTAAGATGTTCGGTGACGGTCGCTTCGCTGACGCCCATGCGGCGCGCGATTTCACGGCGCGACAATGTTTCTATCCGTCCGAGTATCACCGCCTCGCGGCAACGCGGCGGCAGACGATCGAGCGCTGCCTGCAAGCGGCCCAACTCGTCACGCGCGATGACATTGCGGTCTGGACCTGGTTCGTCCGTGGTAACATTCAGTGTTTCCCAATCCGAAGCTGCCCCGATGGGAATAATGTGCTCGCGCCGGATAAGGTCGATCAGCAGATTGCGCGCGATGGCGAAAACAAACGGTTTGGCGGGATGTGGAATTTGTTTGCGTGCCGCTTCATAGACGCGCACATAAACTTCCTGGCGAAGATCGGCGATGTCGTTGGGGTTGCGCCAACTGTGATGCAGAAACTGAACCAGCACCGATTCCAGCGGCAGGACTTCGCGCACGAACCACGCCCGTGCTTCCAGCAAAGCCGGATCGGCGTCCGGATGGCGTGGATTCGCGGCGTCGTGGCCTGTTTGCGGTGTGTCGACCATCACCCGACAGTTTCCTGCTTTTCGAGGCCCGAGGCCAAGTGCGTATCTATTCAAACGAAGCAGCAGGAAAACATGCGGGTTCGGAAGAAGAAGATTGTGCGAAAGAGGCGGCGGCTCCGAACCACCGGGCGCCCCCCCCTTACAAGGAAGCTGTGCGCAAAACTAAACCCCGGCGGCACATGAAATCATGCGATTTCACCGAGGCGTAATTTTGTTGCGAAACGCACAAGCAACCGGCAACAGGCAGCGACTGAGCTTGAATTGCTTGGAATCGGGCGAGCCAGCGTCCGCACTCCGCGGACGAATAATGCGCCTGCGCCCGCCATCTGCTGTTGGCTGGAGCATAACAAAGCTTGGGGGGCGCACCACAGAGCACTCCAAGCTTTGGGATTTAACGCATCCGTTCCGTCTTTGCGCAAGAAATTGACGGCCTATCCCCCAAATCCGACACTGACCGATGCAAAGGGTCCGTAGAAGCCGCGACTCTCGCGATGCACCGAATCAATGCCGCCATCGATGGCACCGAAAAACATATCGGCGCGGTAACCCACGCTGACCTTCGCAATGGGATAGCGCCATGACACGCCCGCGAAGCCGCCGAGATTGGGAACGGCCACGTTTTTCTCGCGTTCCGGAGGCGACGCGGAATGCTGATAAGGCGTCTTGGTTATATAATAGTGGTTGAAATGAATTTCTGTCGTCTGATGATGCTCGCTTGTCCGCTGGCGTCCAAACAGGACCGCGCCGTTCAGGCCCCAATCGAATGTAATGCTTCCTGCCGACGAATTGCCGGTCAGGTTCGCAAAGGCGTCCCATGACATTGACGGCCCAACTCCCGTGAACTTTCTTTTCGCGGCGAAGGACGCATAAAATTTGTTGACACTGTCGCCGGTTGGCAAATTCGTCGGTTGGGATTTGATCACGGCATGGCTGCGCGAATCGAATTGCGCAAAGCGAATTCCCGCGCTGAACAGAGAACTTCCGCCGCTTCCAATCCTTCCAAGCCCGAAATCCTTGCCGGCCTGGAAATCCAGAATGATGTGGCTGTCGCTGTTTTGCCCTGCGAAATGCTGATAGGCGCTATAATGGCCGTTGTATTTCGTTATGCTCGCTGTCGTCGGATGGCCTTCGCGGGTTTCGCTGCGGCTGCTTTTGCCGTAGCGGGCGCCCAATAAGAGAACCCAATCGCTCCCCGACGGCTGGAATGTAACCTTCGCACCTCTATCCCAAACCGCGGGCGATCCTTTTTCCACACCGGTATGCGCCGCGCCGTCGAACGGCGAGGCGAGCATGAAAGGCGGGAGAAACGCTTCCTGGCTGTTCTCTTCCTGCGCGAACTGGCCGTCCAGTTCGATCCAGACCAATGGATGATCGCTGTCCGCAGCGCGGGCTTCGCCCGTTGTACAGATCGATGCAACCAAGGCGAAGGCCGAAACCGTCGTCAGAAGCTGCCAGTGAATGTCCGCCCGTGTCGCGCGCGTGTTGGTGAACTCGCTCATTGTTTCCCCCTTACCAGTTCTTCGTGACGCGCACGCCGAACAGGCGCGGATCGGTTATGAACACGTTGGTTGTCAGCGCCGTATCATCCGAATTCAGGAATGCGCCTGTGATCGCCGTGGTGTTGAAGATATTCTTTACATAGGCCATCGCCTGCCAGCCATCCTGATTGGTGAAGATCAATGTGAGATTGACGTTGGTGTAGCCATGCAGTTGGTCATAAGGAATGTCGTTGAAGATGCGGGCGAACGAATTGCCCTGCCAGTAGAAATCGCCGCGCAATGTGCCCGCCCAGTCCGGGTTGAGAGGCATCGTGTATTGCACACCGGTTGATAGCGTGAAGGGCGGCGAATTCGGCAGCTTGTTTCCGCTCAGATCCTTCGTGAAGCCTTCGCCGTTGTTGGGCGCAGTGGCGGGATTGAAACCGGCATTGGCGAAGATGGCCTGATCGAAGCTTGCAAAGAAGCCTACAAGACCACCCGGATTGTAGGCGGCATCGCAGGCGCCGGAGAGTCCGCGCCCGAAAAGATCCGGATCATCCTTCGCTTCAATGATCTGCTTCACGACATTCGCCGGAAGAATGCAATTCGAGGTATCGCCAGGATACGGCTTGAGCACAACCCAATCCGTATTGCCCCCGGTGCGATCCATCAGATCGATAGCCGACTGGCCGTTATCGACAGACGTATCTTCGTAACCGCCCGCGAAATTAAATCTCAGGCCCGCCACCGGCTCCCACGTCGCTTCCAGTTCAGCGCCTTTCACCTTGGCGTTGAAATTGAGATTGATCGAGGTGCGATCGACGATCTGGGAAATCTGATAGCCTTGATACTGGTAATAGAACACGTCGCCGTTCACCGTCATCGCGCCATCAAGCAACGTGTTCTTCGTTCCCAATTCGTAAGCGTTGATGAATTCCGGCGCGAAGGTCGCGGGATGCGCGATGGAGGATTGCGCGTCAGTAAAATCGGCTTCGGGCCTCGGCGGATTGGCGCCACCGCCTTTGTAGCCGCGCGAATAGGATGCGTAGAACAGGGACTGATCGGTGAAATCGAGCTTGGGCGTCCAGTTGGCGACAAACCGCCCGGTCCATTCCTTCCATTGCTGATTGACGACGCCCTCGATCGGATAACCGCCGCCCAGCAGGAACGCCCAGCTCGGAATATCATAGAAAGTTTTCTGATCGTCGGTCCAGCGCAAGCCCGCCGTCAATTTCAAATCCGGCAATACCTGATAATACGCCTCGCCGAATCCGGCATAGGAGCTGAGATCATAGGGATTCTCGCTGCGGAAATAATTGTGTCCCTGACCGTCGAGATGACTGATGGGATTGGGATCGATGTATGTTCCGATGGACCGTCCGCCAATTTCATCGCCCGCGCATCCGAAAACGGAGGAAATGCCGCCAAAGATTCCCCCGTTAAATTCCTTGAACGGTTCGGGTGAGATGACGGCTGGAGGGATGAACCCGTCACCATAACATTTCGTGTAATCGCCCGGCCCCGAACCGTTGCCGATTTGCGTGAACGCGGTCAGAAGGTTGAAGAAGACGTAATAGTCCTCCACCGTATGGTAGCGCATGAAGTTTGCACCCGCGCTGAAATTGAGCGGTCCGCTGAAATTGGATGCCAGTCGCAATTCCTGGCTGGCCTGCCAGGCGCGCTCCTGAGACAAATCCTCTGCCACCATGCTCGTCGAGCAGCCGAGTTGCGGGTCGCAATATGTTCCATCCTGTTCTACGGGGCCGGGATGGCCCGTAATGCCGCGAATGCCTTCTCCGAACAGACCCGGCGCAGTGTCGAAGCGGTTGAAATCCTCCGTCGAGTAAAGAAAGTCGCTGTTGTAGCCGGTTTGAGACGTGAGCGAGAGCACGGGTGTCACCGCGTATTCGATATTAAATTCGAGCGTATCGTTCTTGGCGCGATAGGCCGGTTTGATGAGCGACTGGATGACGCGCAAATTCCGCGACTGGGTCTGGCTCGAATAAGGATCGATAGGATTCAGGATTCCGCCGCTGGCGGCACTGCCGTTGCCGTCGAAGAATTCTCCCAATGCGACGAACGGAATAACCTGCCCGTTCGGCGTCTCATATGCGTCGCTCGAATAAAACGATGCCGGTAGGCAACCCTGACTGAGCCATGTTTGAACGAATTCGGCGCTGAAGCCCGCAATATATGTGGACCCGACCGGATTTTGAAGCGATGGCACATCAAGGCCATCGACATTGGTGAGGCCCGGATCCTTTTTGCAGAGTTGCTTGGCCGAACGCACACGATCATCATCTTCGGAAAAATGTTCCCAGATGAGATAGGTCTGCACTTGCTCCACGGGTTTCCAGCCCAGCGTCATGCGGCCCGACCACAGATCGCGGCCATCGACAGACTGGCCGAGCGATGAATCGAATGTATAGCCATCGCGTTTTGTCCATTCGCCCGCGATGCGAAGATCGAGCCTGTCGTCGACAATGGGAATATTGACCATGCCCTCGAAGCGGCGGTTTTGGTAATTGCCGATATCGACTGACGCAAGCGCCTCGAACTGATCGCTGGAGCGCGCGGAAACAAGGTTCACAACACCGGCCGTTGCGTTGCGGCCATACAGCGTGCCTTGCGGTCCTCGCAGCACTTCAACCTGGCTGACGTCGTAGAATTCCTGTTCGAAGAAATGATTACGGATGAAGGGAATGTCGTTGAACGCGACGGCAACCGCTGGATCGGTCGTAACCGAAATCGCCTGTGTGCCGATACCGCGTATCTGGATGTTGTAGCCGGTGAAATTCGTCTTGGAGAACGTCAGGTTCGGAACCTGTTTGACGAGATCGGGACCGCCCGCCGTTTGCGTGGCGGTCAATTGTTCCTGAGACAGCGCGGTAATCGAAATCGGGATGTTCTGCACATCGCCGCCGATTTTCGACGACGTCACCGTCACGGTTTCCAGCGCGGCGCCCGATGCGGCCGGTGCTGTTGCGGCTGCGACATGCTCCGGCAACACTTCGTCGCGGCTGAGAGAATTTCGAACGATCGCAATGACGCCGGACGCATCCCGATGAATAACGAACCCTGTGCCCGTCAGGATTTTCAGCAGCGCCTCATCTGCGTTGACATTGCCTCTTACGCCGGCCGTCTGAACGCCCTGAATTGCATTGTTGACGTAAAGCAACGGTTTGCCCGTTTCGCTGCTGTAGCGGTCGAGGGCGGCTTTCAGATCTCCGCGCGGAATGTTGAAATTCTCGGCGCGCGCAAACGGGACCATCGCAAGCACGCCAAGGACGGCCGCTGCCCCGACAGTATATTTTGATATTATCATCTTGTTCCCCTGCAACAGATTGCTTAAAAAATCCCCGGCATCGCCCCGCTCAACGCGTGATGATGATCGTATCTCCACGTCTCACAGTTTGAAGCCCGAGAAGTTCATGTGCGACGCGAATGAACGCGGCCGTGTCGTTGGTGGGAAATTTCCCGCCAATTCCTATCTTCGCAGTCTGCGAATCGGCAACCGCCAGCTTGGTTTCATTGTAGCGATTGAGTTCGGCCACCACGGTTGCGAGCGGCGTGTTGTTGAATACCAGCAGCCCTCGCCGCCATGCCAGACCGTCAGCAAGTTGGGCCTTGGGCATTCTCCTTACTGCCAGCGTATCGGCCGTTGCGATGGCAACATCGCCGGGCGACAGCATTGCCGAAGACGAGCTGGTCTGCAGCCCGACCGCATCGATTTGCGCACGCCCCTCCAGCAACGCGACCCTGAGATTCTCATCGCTCCTGCGGATCACAAAAGCGGTTCCAAGATCGGTTATGCGATGATTTCCTGCGGTTACGATGAAGGGGCGTGCCGCGTCATGCTTGATCTGAAAATAGGCCTCTCCCTTTTCAAGCACTATCGATCTTTCGCCGGCACTCATCGCAATATGCAACGCCGTATCGGTGTTGAGTTCAACGCTCGATCCGTCAGCAAGCCTGACAATGCGATGTCCGCCGGTCGCGGTGGCGAATGTCTGACTGGCAGGCTGGAGGAAATGGAATGTGCTGAAGCCCGCAAGAGCCAACACAGCGATCACAGCCGATACAATTTTTGTAATTGCAGGTTTTGGAATTTTTTGACTGAGCCGCTCTATCGCGGGCGTACGCAGGGCTGCGAGGCGATAGGTTCTGTCCCATGCCGCTTCCAGACGCCAGTAGGCGACAAGGTGGTCGCTGGATTCCCCAAGCCACGCATCCAAGGCGGTTTGATCGGCAGCATCCCAGCTATCCGAAGCGCGGCGCTCCATCAGCCAGTCGGCAGCCTGAGCCCAGATTGCGCCTGCGCCGGTTTCGACTTCCAGATCTTCGTCACGCGGATCGATCATGGCTTGCCTCGCGGCTTTGCGGAATCGCCATAAAGGATGGACGCAAGCACGCGCACGCCCAGGCTGAGATGCCGCTTGACGGTCTTCTCGGCGATGCCCATGCGCGCGGCGATTTCGCGGCGGGTGAGTCCTTCGACCTGCCGCAACAGGATCGCTTCGCGCGAGCGGGGCGAAACGTAGTCAAGCGCGGCCTGAACCCGGCCCAGCTCCTCGCGCGCGATGGTGGTCTCATCGGGTCCGGGCGCCTCGGCGGCAATGCCCAGCGCCTCCACACTTTCCACGGTCGAAAGCGGCACAACTTTGTCGCGCCTTATCCTGTCGACCAAAAGGTTGTGTGCAATCGTGAATACAAATGACTTCGTGGAAGTCGGCAACTCGGTGCGCGCGGCCTCGTAAACACGCACATAGATATCTTGCAAAAGATCGGCGACATCGGCCCTGCTTTGCCGGTTGTTTCGCAAGAACCCAGTCAAAGCCGCTTCCAAAGGCAAAACCTCCCGCACAAACCAGGCATGAACGTCTGAGGCGCGCGCGGCCTGACCGTTTGGGCCGGCATCTTCTCGGCTGGTATCCGGCATATCCGACATTCTCTGAATGGTTCCGTTTGGAGACCATAATTCAGGACTACGGGGGTAAGACGCAGCCCAACGCCGAACGGTCCAATACCGCCGTGAATTATTTTTGGGATGTTATGCCTGCGCTGCGGGCGCGCAATGGCGGTTTGGGACAGAATATTGCGAGCCACGGCCGCAACCGCGTGAATATCGCGGGCGCGCGCCAAAACGCCATCCGTAGCAGGCCCGGACGTCTCCGTTGCACGGCCGCGCCGGCAACGGAGACATGACCGTTTTGTCTATCCGCCTAACCCCACGCTGACGCTGGCGAATGGGCCGTAAAAGCCGACGTTTTCTGATTTGCGCGTATCGATGCCGCCATCCATGGCGCCGAAGAACAGGTCAGCGCGATAGCCTGCGTTCATCTTGAAGTTCTCGACACGGAAAGTCAGTCCGGCAAATCCGCCGAGATTGGGCACGGTCACCGTCCGCGCACGAATGCTATCGGGGGGACTGGTGTGAAACACCAGGTGCCGCTGCCCGTTGTACTTGCCGCCATATTGCGTGTGGGCCGGATGATATTGTGCCGAGGACTGATGATGGATAGCCGCTTTTTGCCGCCCGAACAGAAGCGCTGCCTTGGCGCCCCAGTCGAACAGGAGTTCGCCATCTTTTGTGTCGCCGGCAAACGGCGCCGAAGCGTTCCAGGAGATCGAAGGTCCAATGCCATGGAAACTGCGTGTCGCGCGGAGGCTCGCGACATTGATATGGTACGGCGATGCGGTGGCAAGTTTCTGGTTTATTAAGACAGGTGGGTAGTTGACGTATTTATACAAACGATGCCAATCGGGATCGGATTTGAGGGCGATGTTGGACGTGTTGCTGAATTGCGCGAAACGAATGCCGAGGCCGAAAACCGACGATCCGTCCCTGCCGCCGAACATGCCCAGACCAACATCCTTGCCCGCCTGAAAATCCGCAATGAGATGTTGCTCGTCATTGAGCATCGTCGTGTCGGCAAACCGCTCTGCATTGGGCGGTATGGTGTGATGCTGGGGGGCGCTGCCTGGTATGGTATAGTGGATGATATTCGGCGGCGGAGAAGTTTGCTGGTTGATGTCCTTTTTGCTGCCGGTGTGTCCATACCGGATGGATGCGGAGAGAACCCAATCTGAGCCATCCGGTTCGAAGGAGATCGTTCCCGCTTCGTCGATGCTGTAAAGCGGCGGTTTCTCGAACTTCTGGGATGGCTCGAAGATCGAGGGCCTCGGAGGCGAAGTAGGAAATACCAGCGTGAACGCTTCCTGCCCGTCATCCAGGCGGCTTAATTGTCCGCCCAATTCAATCCAGACCAGCGGATGATCGTTGTCGTCTGCGGCGCGGGCTTGACCCGTTCCATAGGCGCAGCCGATCAGGGCAATTGCAGAAGCCGTGGCCAAAAGCTGCAGACGAAAATTCTTGCCGGTTTCACGCGTGTTCACGAGTTCGCTCATGGTTTCCCCCTTACCAGTTCTTCGTGACGCGGATACCGATCAATTTCGGATCGGTCAGAAACACGTTGGTTGTCAGCCCGCTGTCGTCGCTGTTGAGGAAATCGCCGGTGATGGCGGTCGTGTTGAATATGTTCTTGTCGTAGAGCATCACCTGCCAGCCGTTCTGGTTGGTGAAGATCAGCGTTACGTTCACATTGGTATAGCCACGCAAACGATCATACGGATTGTCGTTGAATACTCGCGCCCAGGAATAATCCTGCCAGTAGTAATCGCCGCGCAAAGTGCTCGCCCAATCGGTCGAGAGCGGCATGGTGTATTGCGTGCCGAACGATACCGTGAAGGGCGGCGCATTGGGCAGCTCGTTGCCGCTCAGATCTTTGTCGAAACCTTGGCCGCCGTTGGGAACCGGGCCGGCGTCCACGCCAGTGAAATTGTCGGGATTTGTCGCATTCGGGCTTACCGGATCGAAACCCTGATAGCCGGGTGGAATGTACGAACCACCTATCGGGAATATCGTTCTTAGAGAAACTGTAGGATCGGCGACATACGGAAGTAATGTGACGGGATCGAGGTGAAGCGTGTAAGCATTCTCACAAGCAGCCGCGATATCTGATACATCGACGACGATTTCGTTGTTGTTCGGCGTATTCAATATTCCCGCGACCACGGCAGAATGCAGTTAGACGCTTGCGTAATGAACGGCTTCATCACGATCCAACCCGGATTGCCTGCCGTGCGGTCCATCAGGTCGACGGAGTGAGACCCCCTGGCGAGGGCCGTATCTTCCCAACCGCCCGCAAAATTGAACCGCAAGCCCGCAACCGGTTCCCATGTCGATTCGATTTCCGCGCCCTTCACATGTGTATCGAAATTGTCATTGATCGACGTGCGATCGACGATGCGCGATATCTGATAGTTCTCGTAATTGTAGTAGAACACATCCGCGTTGAATGTCAGCGCGCCATCCAGCAGCGTGTTCTTGGAACCGAGCTCGAACGCGTCGACAAATTCCGGTTTGAAGGTTAGCGGGTGAATCGGATTTCCGATGTCGCCCTGCTTGACTGTCAATAGCGTTGCACCGGGCGGGTTGGCGCCGCCGGCCTTGTAGCCATGCGAATAGGAGGCATAGATCAGCGTCTGATCGGTGAAATCGAGTTTCGGCGTCCAATTGGCGGCTGCCCGGCCGGTCCACTGGTCCCATTGCTGATTGACCACGCCCGTTGATGGATAACCATAGCCGGGGACGACAAGTTCACTGGGAATATCGACGAAATGTTTCTGGTCGTCTGTCCAGCGCAGGCCCGTTGTCAGTTTCAGATCGGACAGGACATTATAATATATCTCGCCGAACGCCGCATAGGAATTCAGCGCATAAGGATTCTGGCTGAGGAAATAATTATGCCCTTTATTGTTCAGATTTGTGAGCGGATTGGGATCGATATAGATGCAACCGCTACTGCTATTCAGTGGGTCATGAGGTGCAAACGGATTCACATTTTCAAAACCGCCGGCTAGACATTGACTATTGTCGGAAACACCCGGCATCCATTCTGCCACCTCTCCCGGTCCGGCATTGCCGGCCCCCGCCTGTGTCGAATAATGCGTAAGAGTATTGAAGAAGACATAGTAATTTTCTTCGGTTTCATAATGAAGGTAATTGCCTCCGACGCTGAAATTGAACGGGCCACTGAAATTGGACGAAAGACGGAATTCCTGGCTAAATTGCCAGGCATGTTCGTCCGACAGATCTTCGGCGACGAGCCTGTCGCTGCAACCGAGTTGGGGATCGCAGAATAGACCGGCTGGCGAGCAGCCACCCCCCGCTGGCGCACAAGGAGTGCCTGCTGGGAGGCCTGCGCATGTACCGGAAACGATCTGCGCGTCACAAACATTCAATCCGCTGGGATCCGGCAGAAGCGAACCTTTCTGCCAACCATTGGGAGTTGGGGCGGTCCTCAGCGCTTCGATTGAAAAGATTCCGGGCGCTGTATCGAAGCGGTTGTAATCTTCTGCCGACCAGAGGAAATCATTGTTGTATCCGGTCTGGGACGTGAAGGTCAGTGCGGGCGTGATGGTGTAATCTGCATTCAGTTCAAGCGTATCGTTCTTCGCCCGGTACGTTGGGTTGATCGCTGATTCGATCACGCGCAGATTGCGGGATTGTACCGTGCTGGCGTAAGGATCGAATTCCTGCCGGATTGCCGGATCCAAAATTCCGATTGCCGAGGCATAGGATAGCGAATATCCATTAGGAACCTGGAATGCATCGGAAGAATATAATGAGGTGGCCTCACAGCCCTGGCTCACATAATAAACCGGATCGTAAGCGCTAACTCCCGCGTAATGTCCACTAACTGTGATGCCATCGATTGTGACGGGATTGGTTGCGGTCTTGCAAAGCTGTTTGCTTGTACGCATCCGGTCGTCGTCTTCGGAAAAATGCTCCCAGACAAGATAGACCTGTAATTGCTGGATAGGTTTGACGCCGAGCGTCAAACGGCCAGACCATAGGTCGCGGCCGTCGGTGCGCGCATCGGTAAGCGTGTCGAATGAATAGCCTTGCCGTTTGGTCCACTCGCCTGCGATACGCAGATCGACGCGGTCGTCCACGATGGGAACATTGATCATGCCCTCAAAGCGGCGATTGCCGTAATTGCCGATGTCAGCGGAGGCCATGGCTTCGAACTGGTCAGTCGGTTTCGCTGAAACGAGGTTGACCACCCCTGCCGTCGCGTTGCGGCCATAGAGTGTACCTTGGGGACCACGCAGAACCTCAACTTGCGAAACGTCGTAGAATTCCTGTTCGAAGAAATGATTGCGGATGAAGGGGATATCGTTGAACGCAACCGCCACAGCCGGGTCGGTTGTCACCGAGATCGCCTGGGTGCCGATGCCGCGCAATTGAATCGAATAACCAGAGAAATTCGTCTTCGTGAACGTCATATTGGGCACCTGCTTCACGAGATCGGGACCGCCGGCAGTCTGGGTGGAGGTCAGTTGCTCTTGCGAAAGCGCGGTGATCGAAATCGGAATGTTCTGCACATCGCCGCCGATCTTCGATGACGTGACGGTTACGGTTTCCAGCGATGCGCCGGAGGCTGAGGGCGCGGTCGCCGCTGCGATTTTGGCGGGCAAAGCTTCATCGGCGCCGCGCGGCGCAGTGCGAATTATGGCGATCGCACCAGATTCGT
>DATCEI010000270.1:0-4005 GCA_036510185.1 Rhizomicrobium sp.
TGGAAATTTGGGCCGACTTCATCGCGCGCCTGCAAGGCACAATCGTTTGCGTGCAATATGACGCCACACAGGATGAAATCGACGCGCTGCAATCCCAAAGCGGCAAAAAGATTTTCGTGCCGCAAGGCATCGACCAGAAACAGGAACTGGATCGCGCCTGCGCACTGATGTCCGCACTTGATTGCGTCGTCAGCGCGCCGACCGCCGTGTCGTGGCTCGCATCGGGTGCTGGCACGCCGACATTCAAAGTGCTTTACGATTCAAGCTGGACGAGTTTCGGCGAAGATCACGAACCCTTCGGGCCGTCGGCTATTTGCGTGAAGCCGCAACGGCCAAGCGACTGGCGTGAAACATTTTCGCGCGCGGAAGACTTAATCAAAGCGCGGTTTGCAACGGCTTAGCGGCGCGGCGTTCGGCCAAAGCGCCTGCGAGATCGGCCGCAACACGCGCCGCGCCCTGACCGTCAATCGTCATCAACCCGGCAGCGCGCATTTCGCGGCGCCGCACCGGATCGTTCAACAATGTGGAGACCGTTTTCTTGATTGTCGAAACTATCACTGCATCGGCGACGCCGAGCGAAATGCCCATGCCCGCCTGCTCGAACGCGGAGGCCGACGCCGCATGATCGCTGGTGAGACACAGATAAATCGCCGGCACACCGAATGCCGCAAGCTCGTATGCCGTGACGCCGAACGCGGCCAGCGCCGCGTCGGCGGAGGCATATTCGGTGGCGAGATCGTCCGCGCCTTCGACGGTTTCGAAATTGTGCGACAAGGCGACGATGGTGCGCGCAGCGCGGCTCGCATCGCACATGCCCGGTCCGATCACAAAGCGCGCGCGGAATGTGGGATCGAGCGTCGCGAGCGCGCTCGCGCAGCGCAACGTCAGCGATGTGGGATCGCTGCCGCCCATCGCGACAAGCAATGTGGGGCGGGCCGATGCAGTGAGCGCGGGCGCATGTGTGCGGCCAACACCCATCAATGTCCATTCCCAACCGATGCGCGCAACACAGGACGAACCGGCCCAACCGAGTCCGCGAGCTGCCGGTGGATAGTAAGCGAAATCGGCGGCGAGCCTGCGATCCGCCGCATCGTCAATTACGGCGGTCAACGAAACATGTTTGGAAAGTGCCTTCAATTCCGCGCGATTGCAGCCTTCGCGCATATCGCAAACGAGCATGTCCGGCGCGCGCGCGGCGATCATGCGAGTAAGTTCGGCAAAATCATTCGCGCCATCGACAAGATGCGCTTCGAACCCCGCGCGGCGAATGGGTTTGAGCGCATCTTCGCTGCCGTTGAGCGCGAAAATCGCGCCGACGCCTTCGCGATCGCGCAGACACCGCGCCAGCGCGATCATGCGTTTGACATGGCCATAACCGAAGCGCACGCCACCATCGCAGCGGATCAGCGCCAACGCACCGCCGCGCGCAATCGCCTTTTGCCGCACATGCGCGTTCAACTTGCGCAAAGCGGGTTCGCGTTCCAGCAGCAACAGCAAATCGCCCAGCGAGGCTTCGCCCGCTTTTGCTTCGAGCCGTTCATGCACGGCTTCGGCGAAGGCGTGATCGTCGGGCGTGTCGATGGTGAGGCGTCCGCCTTCACGCGCAAGTGCGGGATAGGCAGGCGCGCGCGCGATGCGTACGAAATCGGGGTGCAGCTTGAAATAGCCGGTGACATGTTCGCGCGCCACGGCATCATCACGCGCATCCATCATCAATTTGTCGAGCGCGCGTCGCGTGAACGGGTCCACGCCCTCATGCGCGGTGATCGCGCCATCTTCCAAGAGAACGTAATCACCATCCTGCTCGATCAGTGCGGTGAGAAGATGATCGATGAAACCCGCTTCGATGAACGGTGCGTCCGACGAAACGCGCACGACAATGTCGGCGTCCAGCGCTTCGGCGGCTTTCGCGAAACGCGACAACACATCGTCTTCGGAGCCGCGCACAACAATGATGTCGTGCTCCGCCCCGAATTCCACAATCGCATCGTCCAGCGGATTGACGGTTGTGGCGACCGAAATCGCGTCAATCATCTGCGAACGCTTCAACCGTTCCACAATGTGCCAAAGCAACGGCTGGCCCGCGATGGGCTTCAGCACCTTGCCGGGAAACCGTGTCGAGCCCATGCGCGCCTGAATCAGCGCGACGATGCGGGGGCGTGTGCGCGTAAACAAATTCATGCCGCACTTTCCCATTGCTTGCGGATGTGGCGCAGCGGCCGCATGCCGTCGATGGGATCGGCGCGCCATTCGCGATCATCGCGTTCGGATGCCTGCGGACCCTTGAACCCATCACCGTCCGCGACGATGCCTTCGCGAATGCGTGCGATGACGGGCGCGATTTCATGGGGCAGCCAGCAATGACCCGCCGCATATTCCGCACCCTGCCCATCGAGATCGAGATGAAATTCTACCGCACCTGCACCCCAATGATGCACGGCGCGTTCGATGACGGAGGCTTTGCGTGTGTGATCGGACCAGCCGGTGGCGCAATGCGTGGCCGCGCGGATTGCAGCAATGGCCGACAGATTGGCTTCCTCCGGCGGGGTGGGATAGGCGGAAACACAATGCAGCAAAGTGATGTCGCGCGCGCCTGCGGATTTGAGAGTCGAAACGGCAGCTTCGATTTCATCCATCGTCGCCATGCCGGTCGAAAGCACGATGGGTTTGCCGGTTCGCGCGCAGGCCTCCAGCAACGCAGTCACCAGCAATTCGTAAGACGCGATTTTGTAGAACGCGACATGGGGGCGCAATTCCTCCACCGCTTCGAGATAAAACGGCGTGCAGGAGAATTCGATGTTGCGCGCTGCGCAATGTGCTGCCAGCGGCGCCAGATGATCCAGCGGCAATTCCCATTCGCGGCGCGCGCGATGTTTTTCACTGCGCGCAAGAATCTCCGGCGCGAACATGCGGTCGATACGAAACAGCTGGAACTTCACCGCATCGCAGCCCGCATCCGCCGCCGCATCGACAAACGCCAGCGCGCGGGAAAGATCGCGCGCGTGATTGCTCGACGCCTCCGCGATGAAACGCGGCCCCCCACGATTATTTTTGTTCTTCTGCGCCATGCTTTTTCGATCCAGCGCTGCTTAATCGTTTCTAAACGCCGTATGGCTAAGAGAGGGTTAACATCAGCGCGATATGGTCTTGAAAATGCGCCTGATTCCTTATCCGAGCATGAAACATTGAGCGCAAAAACGGCTCCATTCTTTGTCGTGTCGAGCGGGCGTTCGGGAACCGCGATGCTGCACAAGGTGCTATCCGCATGCGGCGATATCGAAATGCATCACGAATATGCCGTGGACATTGTCCAGCCGCTGGGCGTGCGGCGCTATCTTGGCCTTGCCGACGCCGATGAAGCGCGCCGTGTGCTGACCGCCACATATGTTGCCGCCGTACATTACAGCGAAACGGCGCATTGGGGCGATTCGTCCAACAAATTGTCCTGGCTGATTCCGGAACTTGCCGATTTGTTGCCGCGCGCAAGATTCGTTCATCTGGTTCGCGACGGGCGCAAAGTCGCCGGTTCCTATTTCCGCAAGCTGGCGGACGAATGTTACGATGATGGTTCGACCAGTATTTTGCAGGCCTGTTACGACGATCCCGCGCATGTGCCCGCGCCGCCGCCGGAAAAGAAATATTGGTGGCCCGTGCCGCGAAAGGGCGATCCACTGGCCGGTGGCTTTCGCAGGTTCGATCAGTTCGAACGCATCGCCTGGCATTGGGCAGAGATCAATCGCGTGATTCTGGAGTCTCTCGCCGCACTAGATTCCAAGCGAACACTGTTCGTGAGGCTGGAGGAGTTATGCGCTTCTCCACAATCGGTTGAGGGGCTTTTACATTTTCTTAACCTTCCTTACCGCGATGCGCTCTCGGCGATGTTTGAACGTCCCCACAATGTGAACCGCCCGGAAGACGAACAGCTTTCCGAGGCACAGCGCGCCCGTTTCGACACATTGGCGGGGCAGATGATGATGCGGTTGGGCTATGGGGACAGCGCCGAAT
>DATCEI010000271.1:0-2690 GCA_036510185.1 Rhizomicrobium sp.
CGAAAGCCCGCCGGGCGGTGGTGGCAATGTCTGGTACTATTGCGCCAGCCCCAAGGGCTATTATCCCTACGTTCCGCAATGCAGCGGCCAATGGCAGCCGGTTCCCGCAACGCCGCCGGATATGAACGGTGGTCCGAACAGCGGTCCCGATGAAAGCGGACCGCCTCCGGGAGGCCCCGATGATGAGATGGGTCCGCGGGATAATGGCCCCGGCGATCACGATATGGGGCCTGACAATGGCCCACAGGGAGGACCAGATGAGGATTCCGGTCCTCCGGGCGAGCGCGACATGGGACCGGATAACGGGTCCGATAACGGTCCGCCGGACGGCCCTCCGCCCGACGACAACAATTATCCGGACAATGGCCCGGATAACGGAGCGCCGCGCTGATCGATTGACGGCATAAATGCGGGGCTCGCGCAAATCGCGCGGGCCCTGTTCGTTTCAACCACTAGTTTCAGGAACTTGCTTAACAACACCTTTATTGCCCATCATTTCCCCAACAAGACTCTTTAATTAGCGTTGGCGTAATTCACCCGGCACAGCGAAGTAACGACGGAACGGATATTCATTCCGTTCGCGCGCCGGCATTATTTTTCGGGGGGGCGGGCCATGTGCGGGGGCGGGATCGATTGCGTCGATTTTTTCGACGGCCCGCCGGATTCGAGCCTGCTGGACGCGCATGAGATAGACGATTATTTGCAGCATTCGTTCCTGCCATGGGCGCGGCGCAATGATGAACTTATCATCGCGGTCGCGGACACCTCCAACACCAATCTTTCATGGCTCGCCGCGCGATATGGCGGGCATCTGCGCCTCGTCCCGGTTGAATGGACGACGATAACCGCAGCCATCGAGAATGTTTTCCGTGAGCAGCTCACGCATGATGCGGTTTATGGACTGGCGGATGCCGAGCCGCATCTATGCGCCAGAGAAACGATCACGCGAAAGCAGATCGTTATATTTTCGGCGTTGGCAGCCACAATCATTGTCGTCGCCATTGCGTGGCCTGCGATTGCGTCAGCCGGACTCGCGATTGTTCTGACCATTGGCTATCTCGCGAACATCATGTTTCGCACCTCGCTTGTGTGGGTGGGCGCGAAGGAGACAGCGGAACACACGCCCTCGCCTGCCGCGCACATCCCGGACCTTTCGCTTCCGCGCTATACGGTGATGGTGCCGCTTTACCGCGAGGCGAATATCCTGCCGTCGCTGATTGGCGCGTTGCGCGCACTAGACTATCCGCCGGAGCAACTAGACATCAAAATCGTCGTCGAAGCCGACGACGCGGAAACATTTGCGGCGGCGTGCGCGCTTGATCTGCTTGCGCCCTTTGAAATCATTCGCGTGCCGGATCATCAGCCGCGTACGAAACCGGCGGCGTGCAATTATGCGCTACGTCTGGCGCGCGGCGAGTTCACCGTCATTTTCGATGCGGAAGATCGCCCCGAACCCGATCAATTGCGCAAGGCCGTGGCCGCGTTCCGCGCCTGCCCGCCGGAAGTCGGATGTCTGCAGGCGCGGCTGAATTTTTATAACGCGAACGAGAACTGGCTTACGCGATTGTTCACATTGGATTACTCGCTGTGGTTCGATTTCCTGTTGCCGGGTCTTGACCGTTTGCATGTGCCGATGCCGCTGGGTGGCACGTCCAACCATTTCCGCACCTCCGTGTTGCGCGCGATACACGGCTGGGATGCGTTCAACGTCACCGAGGACGCCGACCTCGGCATTCGTCTTGCGCGGCTTGGTTATCGCGCCATGACGCTCGATTCCACGACGTTCGAGGAAGCCACCAACCGTGTCGGCAATTGGGTGAAACAACGTTCTCGCTGGCTCAAGGGCTATATGCAGACATGGCTCGTGCATATGCGTGATCCGGTGGCGTTGTTCCGCCACGCCGGTTTTCGCGGTGCGATGGCGTTTCAGCTTTTCATCGGCGGCGCGATTACGTCCGCACTCATCAATCCGCTGCTGTGGTGCGTATTCATTGCCTCCCATGTCTGGGGCGCGGCGCTGCTCGGCCCCGCATTCAACGCAACGCTCGCACATGCTTCGCTGGTGAGCCTCATCACGGGCAACACACTGTTCACCTATCTCGCGATGCTTGGTCCGTATCGGCGCGGCTGGCTGGAACTGACGCCTTATGGACTCACAGCGCCGTTCTACTGGCTGCTCATTTCCATCGCCGCCTATCGCGCGCTCTGGCAATTGATCACGCGGCCCTTCCATTGGGAAAAAACCCAACACGGCACGAGCGCAATGGCATGAGCATCGCCGAAACCGCGCCGCGCGAGGCCGTGCACTGGCCGGAGACGCCAAATCTCGCCGCCCCCATTACGGCGATTGCGATGGCGCTGACCGGCGCGCCGTCCTGGGCCGTTCGTGCGGGCGCTGCTGCGGCGCTTGCCTTCATGATGGTTCAGGATTTGCGCGGAGCGCGGTTTTCATCCGTCGCGATCACGGCCTTTGTTACGCTCGCATTCGCGCAAGCCGGATTGTTCGTTTCGCTGCGCGGCGGTGGATCAATCTGGCTGGCGCTTGCCGTCTATGCCGTTGCATCGAGTGCGGCCGATTTTGCCGCGCACCGCAATCCGCGTTCCGTCATTCTGCTGGGCAGTTCGCTGGCGCTGGCGCAAACACTCGATCCCATGGGCGGCATCATCGCGGCATTGATGCTGCCGGTCTG
>DATCEI010000272.1:0-6403 GCA_036510185.1 Rhizomicrobium sp.
TTTTTCTTTTTGTATGGAACGGTATTCCTGCGCATGCGTCGTGCGCAGGCCCGCCAGCCCGAAGCGATCCATCGCGCTTTGCCAGGAGAGGAACTCCTCCACCGTCAGCGTGTACATTTCGCAGGCCTCATGCAGGCTCAGCAATCCGCTTTGCACGGCGGACACAACTTCAGCCTTGCGGCGCGGAACCCAGCGTGTGGTTCTGGGCGGCGGCAGGTTGGCTTTGGCGAGAAGTTCCCCGCGCGAGCCATCGACATAATCGGTGAATTTGGGTGCGGTCATGGTGGTGGTGCTCCGGCTTTTTCCAAATAGCAAAACCGCGACAGCGAAGTTTGGTTCTACGCGCGTTTTGGGATTTGTCCGTTAGTCTTAAAAGACGGCGAACAAATCGGGTGAACAAAGATTAAAGCTATCCGGTAGTTTCCGCGCCTTCACAAACGCATGCCGATAATATGTTTCATATCGGATCAACAGGCGCGTTCACGCCGGACTTTTATGCGTTTTCCAGCGTTCGGCCGCGCTTCGTTTTCCGAAGCTCCGCTTTGCTTTTGCCGGTTTGGGAGCGTCCGGCTGCTTGGACACCGCTTTTTCCGGCGAAGTCCGTTTGCGCCATATGCTTTTCTTCACAAGGCCGACATCCGCCGTTCGGAAAAGGGAATGGCGATGCTGGCAAGCCGTCTTTCGGAGCCGGTGAACCCGCCCGCTTTCACGCGCCTGCTGCGATATTCCTGCGCGCGCGTGGCGCGCAATCCGGCCAGACCGTGACGGTCGATTGCGGCCTGCCAGGCAAGGAACTCTTCCACCGTCAGCGTATAGCGTTCGCAAGCCTCATGCAGGCTCAGCAAGCCGCCATGCACCGCCGCGACGACTTCGGCTTTGCGGCGCGCCACCCAGCGCGTGGTGCGCGGCGGCGGCAGATCGGCGATGGTCAGCGGATCGCCATCCGGCCCACTGACCTGACCGGCATATTCTCTTGCATCTCTTCCCATCATTATTCTCCTGCGAAACGACAGCAGTGCCCGGTAAGTTCGCCAGTGATGGGTGGAATTGAAAAAGAGTTGAAGGGAAAGAGACAATTTTCGTAAATAAAATCGAAAATTATCCCGATAATTTTCCCGGCAGTTTGCGGCGGAAAATCGAAATACTCGAAGGGCAACGCGAAGTATTCGCGAAAAAGGCTTCAATTACGGGCATTTTCTTGCCGCGGCTCCGATGTGGGTGTTGGCATGGTGTGAACCGGCCCGGATGCACCTTGCGGTTCACCCACCGTCACGCAGCCGAACTGACGGCAGGCGGAATTGAGGCACGACATGCCGCTCACCGGGCACAGGCGCGCATTGTTGTTGGTCAGCATGTCCATCCCTCCGATCATTGTTGCAACGAAGCGATGACGGGCAAGTGTGTTCCCGCGAACCGTACGCTATCGCGCAAATTGGTTAGCCAGCGATAAAAACATAGGCCGGCAATTCCGGCATGTGCGAGCGCATATATGCGTGTGTTGCAGCGCATTTTCGCGTTACGGGCGAGCATCACGTTAATGCGGCTGTGCTGAAATCGAATAACCCCACCGCCTTTCACAGTGAATGCTTGTAAACCGAATATCCGCATGACGCCGGCGCAATGTTGCGTGGTTAAAAATTGCTTTCCAAAATTTCTCGTTCTCTAGATACTTTTCGTTTTCGGCAATCGTGCTAGAGTTCTCGCGTCGAAATTGGGTGAATACGAAAGGGATAACGTGGAACCGAAGAGTAGTTTTCACATTGTGTCCTTGCCGGGACTAAGGAGAACATCATGGCCGCGCTGAACACACAGGAATTCACGAACGAGCGTCCGCTGCGTCAGGGCGCATTCGAATATCGCGAGCCGCGCCGCAGGGTCTATCTCAACGGCAAGATCGTCTATGGCCAGGGCGCGTTCTCGAGCGATTGCGTGATCCGCGATCTTTCCTATGGCGGCGCGAAAATCGTCGTGCGGCGCACGCAGATGATGCCGGGCAGCCTTTATCTGATCGCGGTGAAGAACCAGGTGGCGCACGAGGCCAAAGTGACGTGGATGAATGTGCCCGCGCGCGGCCTTCAATTCGTCAACACCTATCATTTGAACGATAACATTCCAGACGACGTCAAATTCCTGAAGCCGCTCTGGGAAAGCCTTTGCACGCGGGGCATGTCGCCCTCATACGATTGACCCGCAAAAAACCGGCGAAACGGCCAAATCGGCGACATTACGGGCAGCCCCCGCAAGTGTTTCTCAATAATCGGCGCATAATATTCAGGCATTAGGCGCTTGCGGGGCATTTCATGTTCATCGGCGATATTCTGGTTGCCCACGGGTTTGTGACGGGGGCCGACATCACGTCCGCGCTGGAACATCAGCGCGTCCATGGCGGACGCCTCGGCGACAATCTCGTGGCGCTGGGCCGCCTCAACGCCACCGATCTTGAAACCGTGATGCATGGCGCGCCGGCAGCACCCCGCTCCATCGCCGAAACCGGAATCGCCGCGGCCGATCTGCTCAGTCTCGTGCTGAAAACGATGTATTCGAGCAATGCGGAAACGCCCACGCTTATCGCCGATGTCGTGAAGCTGCCCGCGCGCGTCGTGCAGCTGATCATCGAACAGGCGCAGGAACGCAAGCTGCTGGATGTGCTGGGCGCCGCGAGCATTCGCGCCATGTCGGAACTGCGCTATGCGTTGACCGAGAAGGGCAAGCAGCGCGCCATCGAGGCGCTGAATCAAAATCAATATATCGGCGCAGCACCCGTTTCGCTGGAGGCTTTCAGCGAACGCATTCAGCGCCAGCGCATCACCAATGAGCGTATCGACCGTGCGTCGGTGGACAGGGCATTTTCCAATCTCGTGATCTCCGAGAAATTCGTGCGCGACATCGGGCCTGCGATCAATTCGGGCCGTTCGATCCTGCTTTACGGACCGCCCGGCAACGGCAAGACGACGGTGTCGGAAAAGATCGGCGCGATCTTCAAGGACATTATCTACATTCCCCATTGCTTTGAGGTGGAAGGCCAGATCATCAAGGTTTACGATCCCAGCATCCACAAATCCGTGGCGGGCACCGTTGATTTCGCGATGAAGGGCAATGTGCGGCGCGAGGATCTGGATAGCCGCTGGGTGCCGTGCCGCCGGCCCAATATCGTCACCGGCGGCGAGTTGACGTTGCAGATGCTGGATCTGAGTTTCAATCCGCTCGCCAAATATTACGAAGCGCCGCTGCATGTGAAGGGGCTGGGCGGCATATTCATGATCGACGATTTCGGCCGCCAGATCGTGACGCCGGAGGCGTTGCTCAACCGCTGGATTGTGCCGCTGGAAAGCCGCGTCGATTATCTGCAGCTTCACACGGGCAAAAGCTTCTCGCTGCCGTTCGACGAGCTTGTGATCTTCTCCACCAATCTTTCCCCGAACGATCTGATGGACCCGGCATTCCTGCGGCGCATTCCTTATAAGCTTGAGGTTGGCGCGCCGAGCACGGACGAGTACCGCCGCATTTTTCGCGCCATCTCCCAGGCGATGGGCATGGATGCGTCCGATCAGATCATCGATTTCGTGATCGCGGAACTTCAGCAGAAGAACGATTTTCCGCTGGCGAGTTTCCAGCCGAAATTCATTATCGATCAGGTGAAGGCGGCGTGTAAGTTCGAGGGCCTGTCGCCGCAATTCCGGCCGGACCTCATCTCCATGGCGCTGGCCAATCTCTACACGAAAGACACGCCCGGTTACGGCGTGACGGCAGCACAACGGGCGCAAACGCAATAGCAGGCGCGTCAAAAAAAGATTTTTTGAAATTGATGCAGATCAGTGCCGCGAGAATCCGTGCCGCAATTCGCGCGCGCGGGACAGACGGTTTGCATTCCGATTTGCTCATTGCTCCGCAAGATTGAACTTTCCGTGACGTCGTAAAGAAACATTTACTGCGCCAAAGATGCGCCATTCGCGCAGGTTGTTGCAGATGCCGCCCACTATCAGCGAACGCAGGGGACTTTTCGTCTCAAAATATGTGACGCTGCCGTCACCGTGCCTTCGCGATTGCAGCATCTGATTTGGTGCGCTGCGAAGGGAAAAGTGTTGCTTTCTTCACACGCTGCGCGCGCGTTTGTGTCCGGGCCGGTTGTGAAGGCATTGCAAGAGCCTAGAATGCGACAAATCGCCATTGTTTAGGGGAGTCGTTTATGAGCCTTCGCATCCAAACGCGCCAAAAGCGCGCCACCGGCATTGCAGCCTTTCTGTTTATTTCAACCGCGCTTTGTGCGCCTGCGTTCGCGCAGATCGAAACAATCGTGGTGACGGCCCAGAAGAAGGTGGAGAACATCCAGACGGTTCCCATCGCGGTCACGGCTTTCACAGCCGAAGACCTCGCGGCGCACCAGATCGTGCAGTTCAAGGATCTCGTATTTTCCACGCCGAACGTCAGCTATTCGAAAACGAATTTCACCGGCGCGGATTTCCAGATTCGCGGCATCGGCATCGCGGCGATCGCGGGCGATGCGGAATCCGGCGTCGCCGTGCATGAAGACGATGTCTATCTCGCCGATCCGCCGCTGGCCGAAGCCAATTTTTACGATCTCGACCGCGTGGAAGTGCTGCGCGGGCCGCAGAGCACATTGTATGGACGCGGCGCCACGGGCGGCACGGTCAATATCATCACGGCGAAAGCCGATCCGGGTCAGTTCGCCGCCAATGGCGAAGCGACCTACGGCAATTATAACACGATGGAACTGAAGGGCATGGTGAACCTTCCCATCGTCTCCGACGTGCTGGCGGTGCGCGTGGCCGGCGACTGGTCGCGCCACGACGGTTATGTGCTGAACATCAACAATGGCCAGCATTACGACAACGAAAACACCTATTCCGTGCGCGGGTCCGCGCGTTATGCGCCGACACAGGACACGACAATCGATCTCGTGGCGTCGATCTCGAAAGAGAACGACCACAAGATGCGCTCGCAGAAACAGCTTTGCACGACCGATGTAACGGGAACGCTGGGTTGTCTGCCGGATTCCGCGGGCTTCGGCGCGGTCAACGCAAACGCCACGCTTTCCAACATCGCTTCAAGCCAGCAGGCCATCGGTGGGTTTGGATTTACGATCGGTCAGGCGCAGGGCGCTGCAACGGCCGCCATGGACGGTCTTTCGCCGGGCGATCCCGGCTATAGCGCTCTGGTGAACGGCACAGGCGCCGGCTATCAGGCCGCATTCACGCCGATGGGGCTACTCGATCTGACAAAAACGCCGACGCTCCCCGCCGGCGACATCAATCCGACCAATCTTCGTCAGATCAACTCGGATTTTGTGCCCGTCTATCAGGCCAAGGAAGATTTCATCGCCCTGAATGTGAAGCAGAACATCAATTCCTGGCTGAACGCGACGTTGGTCGGCGGTTATGAAGATCATTCGACCTTTTCGCAGGAAAGCTACAACAACGTCGCCGGAGAGCCGATCGATCCGACGACGCTGGCGACAGCCGAGGGTACATTCCTGGGCACGTTGGCGGCTACATTCGGTCCGGCTTACGAGGGAATCTATGCGCCTTACTTCACCGCGCATCCGGGCGAGTTGCCGGTTTCGGGCACGAAGAATCTCGGTCTGACGGGCGGCAATATCGCGTTCTACACGCCGAACATCACGGCCTATGACCAGTCCGACGGTTACAGCAAGCAATATTCCGCGGAGCTGCGCTTCAACACGAGCTTTGAAGGCCCGCTGAATTTCCTGCTGGCGGCCTATTATCTGAAGGCCAATGGATACACCGATTACAACGTCCAGGCCGACACGCTCGATTATCCCGGTATCATCCTTGGATCGTTCCTCGGTGGCGCCGGCGAGGGGCAGAGCGGCGTACCGCTGCCTGCGGGGCTTTGCACGAACGGCTGTATCTCTGCTCCAAGCGGCTATCACAATGTCGGCCGTGACATCGACCTGGAGTCCAAATCGGTCTTCGGCGAGGCCTATTATGACGCTCTGCCGGACACGCTGAAATTCACACTCGGCGCGCGCTTCACCGATGACGTGAAATCCGAACTCGACCGCATTGAACTTTTCAGCGGTATTGTTCCCATCGGCACGACCGATGAGAACGCGGCGATGGCGGCACTGGCGGCACAGCACCAGACCGACTTCAATCCCTCCAACGGCCCGCCGGATTCCAATCCCATCGGAACGGAAACCTGTTTTGGCACCTGCGATGCGTTCGCCGCGGAGAAAGCGACGTTCGACAAATTCACGGGCCGCGCGGTGGTGGACTGGACGCCGAAGCTGGACTTCACCAACCAGACGCTCGTCTACGCCTCCTATTCGCGTGGATATAAAGCGGGTGGTTTCAATCCGGGCGTGGAAGCGGGCCTCGATGTGCCCAATTCTTACGGTCCGGAAGGCATCGATGCTTTTGAG
>DATCEI010000273.1:0-4161 GCA_036510185.1 Rhizomicrobium sp.
TGACGGCGAAACGTTCCCTGAAAAGGCGCTTCGCCGGAATCAAAGAAGGTATGGGGCGCAGGAAAGGAAGTATAAAATGAGGAAAATCGCCATAGCGGCAGCACTTGCGGGTTTGGCCATTGCATCGGCGCACGCCCAAACGGCGACGGTGTCGTCGTCCGGCAATGTCTGTCTGAAAACAATTCTGATCGACCGCACGAAAACGCTGAACGAACACACGATCCTGTTCTACATGAAAGACCACAAAGTCTGGCGCAACACGCTGACCAGCGATTGCCCCGGCCTTATGATCAACGGCTTCATCTATATGCCGACGCCGCCGGACCAGATCTGCGGCAATTTCCAGGTGATCAAGGCCATCGAGACGAAATCGGTTTGCGCGCTAGGCGCGTTTACGCCGGCCGATGACGCAAGCACGATGAGTTCGGGCATGGAGCAAAAAGGCCCACCGCCGCCTCCGCCGGATATGCCCGCGCCGGGCGCGCATTAAATTGAGCCGTCATGGCCGGGCTTGACCCGGCCACCCATCCGGCGCGTGTCCGCGCGCCGGGAAGAGTCATCTGTGTTCGCCGACGCGAACGCGATGGATGGCCGGATTGAATCCGGCCATGACGGTTTTAGTATTATTTTCCACCGCGCACTTTGCCGAAATGATGAGCCGGCCACAGCACGGACACCATCGCACTCCGTTCAATGCTGGTGGTTCCAATAGGACGCGCCGCGGTCCGGCTTGAACATCGTCTTGGGCGCGCCGTCGCTGTTGGTAACCGCGAACGTGTTTGATCCCGGATTGTAGTAAAGCGTGTCGCCGTCGGCGCGATGTTTGACCTCGGTGCCGGGCGGCGGGCTTTGGGTGAAATGCTCCGCGTCCCGTTCGTAGTCCTGTGCGCTGTGATCTCCAGAAAATTCGCTGCCGTGTTTGCGCCAATGTTCATCGGCGTTCCGGGATGAACCGTCTTGTCCGTGCGACCAGTCAACGGAGTCGTTGGCAGTGTCGGAGTTTGTGTCCGCGCTTGAGCCGGTGTCCGCACTCGTGTCCGAATGGAATATTGGCTCAGGCGTTGGTCCCGATGCGAGACTCCATCCGACAATCGCGCCCAACACTACAAAAGCGGCAATGGCGAGCGGCCAGCGGTAAGACTTAAACATTTCGGCTACCCGGAATTGCGGCCCCAGACGTCTATTATGCCCCTAGCATATTCTAACATTCGCTTTATTTGCCCCCGCGCACCCGCCCGAAATGGAAGGCCAGCCACAGCGCGATGATCAGCGCGCCCGCGCCCGCGACATGGGCATCCCAACCGAAATGCTGGATCAGCCAATAGCCAACCGCGAAATTGAACGCGCCCCACAGCACATTGACGATGGCCGAGGATTCGCCCACGCCCGGCGGGCTCGCGAAGGGCGACTGGAAACGGCTGCCGGAAATGCCGTGGACGATATGCGGTATGGAATTGGCAAGAAACACACCGGAAAAGAAATGCGCGGCGATTGCGCCCCAGTTCATGTCACCCTCCCTCTTGGCGGCTTTGTGGTCTCCACGATAAAGCTTTCATCCGATTCCCTCCAACCCGGAGTCTGCCTTGGAAGTCGAGACGCACAGCAAGAATGAGAAGCTCAACGCGATGGTGGCCATCACGGTCGTCATCATCTCGGTGTTCATGGAAGTGTCGAAGGTGAAAGACACCAACATCGTGCAAACCATGGCGCTGGCCAAGGCCGATGCGGTGGATAACTGGAATCAATATCAGGCGACACGCATCAAACAGCACATGGACGAGAACCTCGCCATCGAGCTGAAGCTGCTGCCGCAGGGCGAGGCGGCATCCGCCACGGTTTCGGGCAAGATCGATCATTACAAAAAAGAAACCCCGGAACTGATGGCGAAGGCGCGGGCGGAAGAAGCGCGTTACGAATCGCTCGATGCGCAGCACAAGCAATTCGATGCGATGGATGCCGTGTTGTCCGTGGCGCTCGCGTTATCGGCGGTGGCAGCCCTGACGGATTTCTTCGTGGTGATCGTCATTGCATGGGCGTTTGCGGCGCTGGGCTTCATGCTGGGGGCTGCGGGCTATCTCGACCTGCCGTTCCATCTGAGCCTGTTCGGGTTGCTCGACTAGGCATCGAAACCCCGCCTCGCGCGTTTTGTCATGGGGGCGCCTCCTGAAAGGAGACTGCCTATGAAGAAACTTGCATTGGCGCTTTGCGCGCTTTCAGCTTTGACGGTTTTGTCCGGTTGCGTTTATCCGGGCTATTACGACCGCGGTTACTATCGCGATGGTGGTAATGACAACGGTTATGGCCGCGGACGCTGGCATCCCGGTTATTGGGAAAACGGATATTGGCATCCGGGCTGGTATAGCCACCCGCGCGGTGGTCAAAACGGCGGCCACAATGGTAACAATGGCGGCAACAACGGTAACAACGGTAACAACGGCAACGATGACAATGGACCGCCACCCGGCGATGACGGACGATAGTTGACGCAAAAAAGGGCCGGAGAATCTCCGGCCCTTTTTCTATGCGCGCAATTTAAACGCCGCCAAGAAAATCCATCTTGCCGATTTCGATGCCCTTGTGACGCAGGATCGCGTAGGCGGTCGTCACATGGAAAAAGAAATTGGGCAGCGCGAAGCCGGTGACGTAATCGCGGCCGGTGAATTTCATTTCGCCGCTGGGGAATTTCAGCACGACCTCGCGATCCTCCGCGCCCGCGAGTTGCTCGCGCGTCACGCTTTTGAGGAAATCGACGGTCTTGGCAATGCGCGCCTGCAGCTCCGCGATTGTCGTTTCCGTGTCGGGCATGGAGGGTGCGGTGATGCCCGCAAGCCGCGCGGCGCAGCCTTTGGACGTGTCGCTCGCCGATTGAATCTGAAACGAGAAGGGCCGCATGTCGGCCGCGAGCTTGGCGTCAACGAGATCGCCGGCGGGAATGTCTTTCTGTTTGGCCTGCGTCGCCGCCTTGTCGATAATCTTCGACAGGTTTTCGAGCATGCGGATCATGGGTGTAATCGAAGCGTCGTAAATGGTGAAAGCCATGGGTCGTTTCCTTTTCTGGGCGGCGCAGGAAACGCCTAATAAAATTTGCGATCAAGTCCTTGAATTGCAGCCGCGCGCGCCTAGCGGCGGTTGGAATGCGCAGCGGCATCGGCTATCACGCGGTTCACGCAACACAATAATTTCAAGGCCCTTGCAGATGAGCGACAGCGTTCCCGACCGGCTTGCCGTCAATCCCAAAAGTCCCTTTCACAATGAGGAACTTCTGAAACGCGGCATAGGCATCCGCTTCAACGGTGCGGAGAAAACCAATGTCGAGGAATATTGCGTGAGCGAGGGCTGGATCAAAGTCGCCGCCGGAAAATCGCTGGACCGCCGCGGCAACCCGATGACCATCATGCTGAAGGGCGTGGTCGAGCCCTATGTGAAGAACCCGGCGCCGGAGGGGGCAGGGCCGTAAACCGCCAGTTTCCCCCGCGACTTGTAAAAGTCGGCCAAACGGCCTATGTCCACGCCTGTAACGGCATTCCGTCAGTTGAAGCGCACGTTGTACTCTCCACTCGCCTTGCGCGCCTGGCCGAGACAGCCGAACTCTAAGATCTGATTGTATCCGTTCGCATCGCCCAAGCATGTGTTTGAGCGAAACCCGATTCTTTAGGAGCAATCATGGCAATCGGAACAGTGAAATTCTTCAATACCGCCAAGGGCTTCGGCTTTATCGCGCCGGAAGGCGGCGGCAAGGACGTGTTCGTCCATGCCACAGCCGTGGAAGCCGCGGGCATGCGCAGCCTGGCCGAAGGCCAGCGCGTATCCTTTGACGTCCAGCCGGATGCCAAAGGCTCGAAGGCCGTCAATCTGAAAGCGGTCTAACCGCTTCATTGGTTTGAGCGGAAGCGGCGGGAAAGAGATTTTCCGCTGCTTCCTGCTCGGCATCGTTAATCGGAATGTTCGCTGGTTTCCGGCGCTGCGGCGTTGCCGTGGCGGAGAGAGTATTGATGACGACAAATCAGGCCTTCGACATGCCCGCGCGCGCCCGCGCGACGGCGCAGCCGCAACGCATCGAGCATTCGGTGGTGCGCGAGCTGCTCAAGGTTTTGCTGCCGCATCCCAGCGGACTTCGGCGCTGGTCCGTCATGCGGGCCATCCGCACCGAACGCGAACGCG
>DATCEI010000274.1:0-2845 GCA_036510185.1 Rhizomicrobium sp.
TGGCGGGCGGTGAAACGCTGCTGGTGTTGGGCGCGGGCGGGTTCGTGGGGTTGGCGGCGGCAGAAGTGGGAAAATGTCTGGGCGCGCGCGTGATTGCCTCGGCCAGTGGGGCGGCGCGGCTGCAGGCGGTGGCGGAGGTCGCCGACGAAACGGTGGATAGTGGTGCTGTGCCTTTGGCTGAAGCGGTGATGAAGCTGACCAGCGGCAAGGGTGTGGACGTGGTGTTCGATCCGGTGGGCGGTGAGGCGCTGGAGGCCGCACTTGGTGGCATCGCGGTCGGTGCGCGCATTGTTTCGGCGGGGTTTGCGGGCGGGCGAAGTCCGCGTGTGAATCTTGCAGGCCTGTTCGCGCGTGGGGCGCGGCTGCTGACGGCCAATATTCCGCTCATGGTTCAGGAAAATCCCGCGCGCGCGGGTGACGCACTGCGCGAAGTGATCGATTGGGCGGCTGCGGGAAAAATCCATCCGCGTGTCGCTGCGAAATTTCCGCTGGCGCAAGCATCGCATGCGCTCGCTTACGCAAAGAGCAGACGCGGGCAAGGCGGCGTGCTCGTGACGATGCGGGATTAGTTTTCCACCGTCTCCACCGCCAAGTTCGACAGGAATTGGAGCGTACACGCGCGCCAGGATTGCGTGAGTGCAAATTCACGTGCTGCTTCGCGCGAGATTTTCAGCGCGCGCATGCAGGCTGCGGTCAGATCATCATTGAGCGCTGCAATCGGCGCGTTGCCCACCACATCGCGCGGGCCTTGCACCGGATAGGCGGCGACGGGTGTGCCGCAGGCGAGCGCTTCGAGGATCACCAATCCGAACGTGTCGGTGCGGCTGGGGAAAACAAACACATCGCTTGCCGCATAGGCGCGTACCAGATCCTCGCCGATCTTGGGGCCGAGGAATTTCGCGGCCGGATAACGCCGCTCCAGCGAAGCGCGCGCAGGCCCGTCGCCGATCAGCACTTTCGTGCCGGGCAGATCGAGCGCAAGAAACGCCTCGATATTCTTCTCCACCGCGATGCGTCCGACATAAAGCCAGATGGGTTTCACGAAAGGCAGGCTTGCATCAGCGACGGGATGGAATTGTTCCACATCCACGCCGCGCGACCATATGCGAACATTCTTAAAGCCGTGGCTTTCCAGTTCGCGCTTCAAGGACTGCGTCGCCACCATCATGGAAGCGGCAGGTCCATGAAACCAGCGCAGAAACCAGTACACCCAGCCTTCCGGCACAAACGGAAATCGCGCCCGCACGTAATCGGGAAAGCGCGTGTGAAACGAAGTCGTGAACGGAATGCCGTATCGCAAACAAATCGCGCGCGCCGATAATCCCATCGTGCCTTCGGTGGCGATGTGGATGGCGTCGGGCGCAAACTCCTTGATCTGTTTCTGCAGATCAGTGCGCGGGAAAATCGCCAGCCTGATTTCGGAATAGGTCGGCATCGGTACGCTGAAGCGGCCTTCCGGCGTGGCGTAGCGCACCTCATGGCCCATCGCGGTCAGGTCGCGGCCCAGAATCTCCAGCGTGCGCACCACGCCATTGACCTGCGGCGCCCACGCATCGGTCACGATCAGGACTTTGATTTTGTCCGTACACGGATCGACTCCGGCCGGCACCATGCCGACCGGACTCACGCGCCGAATCCTACGCCGGTAGAGGATGCGCCTGCGCTGGGATGCGGGCGCCTGTGGCGCGGGCCTGCGAAGTGAAATCTGCCCAGCGAAGAATCTCCAGATGTCCGTTGGCATCTTCGACAAGGGCCGTGCAGCTTTCAACCCAGTCCCCATCATTGGCATAGAGAACTCCGCTGACCTGGCGGATCGCGGCGTGATGGATATGGCCGCAAACCGCGCCGTCGAGGCCGCGCGCGCGCACTTCACGCGCCACGGCCTCCTCGAAACGGCCGATATATTCGACTGCGTTCTTCACCTTGTGCTTCAGCCAAGCCGACAGCGACCAATAGGGAAGATCGAAGCGGCGGCGCACGGCGGCGAGCACATCATTGACTTTGAGCGCGAGGCCATAAGCGCGGTCGCCCAGATGCGCGAGCCAGCGCGCACAGGCGATCACGCCGTCGAACTGGTCGCCATGAATGACCAGCAGGCGGCGTCCATCGGCGGTTTCATGGACGATGTCGCGCACGATCTCGATGCCAGCGATCATGCGGCCGCAGAAGGGGCGCAGCGTTTCGTCGTGATTGCCGGGCACGAACACGACGCGCGTGCCGTGATCGGCCTTGCGCAGGATTTCGCGCACCACGCGGTCCTGCGCTTCGGACCAGTACCAGCGGCGGATCTGCCAGAAATCGGCGATATCGCCGACCAGATAGAGCGTCGCGCAGGAATTGGCGGCGAGGAAATCGGCCAAGAGAGCCGCCTTGCAGCCGCGCGTGCCCAGATGTGTGTCGGAAATGAAAATGGTGCGGTGGCGGCGTTGCGCCGGAAGAGTGGGGGTGGTGGGCCGTTCAGCGCGTGGGGATCGTTTGCGGGTAAGGTCAGGGGATCTGTGGGCCTTTGGCGGGGCCAGCAGGGCGGTTTCCGGCATAAGCAACCCTTCCGAATCAGGTTCGTCCTTGCGGGGGATTGCGTAATGTTCGTGCGCGACTCTTTTGTTGCGGTGCAGCGACTCTGATGTGAAATTGCGGTTTAACAGCCAGATTTTTTGCGATGCACAATACGCCGCAGGGCTATGCGTGTGACGCAGATTTTCGGATAATTATTTGGAAAACTTGGGGTTTTCGCCGATTTTTGGACGTGCCGGGGTCAGATTTTTTTCTTGCAGTGCACATGACAAGTCGTCATATTATTGCAGTGCGGCATCGCGGATTCCTCTCCGCCCTGCCGCTGCCCTTC
>DATCEI010000275.1:0-2396 GCA_036510185.1 Rhizomicrobium sp.
AAGGACGATAGCGAACGCGCGCTGCTGTTCGATCTGGACCGTTCGATCGCCGAGCTCGGTCAGTCCGCACCCGATAGTGCCGCCCTCGTGCGCCTGACCGCGATCTATCACAATCTCATCCGCAAATGGGGCGAGATATGAACGCGCCGTCGCGGCCAGCGGAATTTTCCGCAAGCAGCGATGCGTGGCGGCTTGCAGCACTCTCCATGATGAGCCGCGAGCAATTGAACGCGCTGCTCGCCCATGATTCCGCGGAAGCCGCACAATGGATCGAAGCCGCGGCGCAATGCGGCGTCATCGAGGCGCAAACATTGCTGGGCCGCAAATTTCTCGAAACCGATGCGCACGCTGCGTTCGAATGGTTTGCCCGCGCCACCGCGAGCGGCGATGCCGAAGCGCTCAACATGCTGGGCCGCTGTCACGAAAACGGCTGGGGTACGGTGCAGGATTTTTCGCGCGCCGCCACCTGCTATCGCCACGCCGCGAACAAGGGCGATGCCTGGGCGCAATACAATCTCGGCCATCTGCTGCTGGACGGCAACGGCGTGGCGCGCAATCGCGACGAAGCCTTCGCGTGGTATTTTCGCGCCGCGCAACAGGGCCACGCACGCGCGATGAACCTTGTGGCGCGCTGCTTCGAGGAAGGCTGGGGCGTGGAGAGAGATGCACGCGCCGCGCGCAACTGGTATCGCAACTCCGCCCACGGCGGATATTTTCGCGGCGCCTATAATTACGCCACCATTCTCGCCGGTGAAGGTTGCATTACCGCAGCGGCAATGTGGTTCGAACGCGCGGCACTAGATGCTACGGAACCTTCGCGCACAAATATCGTGAATGCGCTGGCGCGGCGGCGCGAAACCATCTTTGTTAACTTGGCAAGCAGGCTTGCGGCATCTTCACATTCGCGGCAACGGGTTGCGGTTAATATTTGTCCGGCTTAGACTCGCCTGTTACTTTGGCGGATTCTCGTTTGACGCATTCGCGGCCCGGAACAAGGACACGCACGCGCGTTAGCCCCGCGCGGCTTGCGGTCACGTTGTTCGCGCTGCTGGCCTTCGCGTTGCAGAATTATGTCACGCAGACGCATATTCATCTGACGCACGCCATGGCCGTGCGGCTCGGCGTTCCCGCCGAGCATGAGAAATATCCGTCAAAAGAAGACCCGTCGAACTGCCCGATCTGTCAGGAAATAATGCACGCGGGCGCGTTCGTCACGCCGTCTGCCGTGCCGCTTCTGCTGCCGTCTTTCACAGTTTCCATCATCGCGCTGATCATCGAAACGCCCGTCGCGATTCGTGCGCTTTCGCATAGCTGGCAGGGCCGCGCGCCTCCCCGCGCCTGACACCATTCCATAAACCATGATGTCCGTCGCGCCGCTTTGGGGCGCGCGCATCATTTTCCATTCATTCGGCGCTGCTTTGCTGGCGCGCCGCAATTTGCGAGTACAATGATGAGATGTTTTCTTATGGCCACGTCCGCCTTGGGCGCGATTTTGTTTTGCAATTCAGCAATTGCCGATCAGACAGCCACCACCAGCACGGTCGAAACCGTGACTGTCACGGCGCAAAAACTGACTGACGCACGCAACGGTATTCAGACGCAGCTTGGCGCATCGACTTACAAGATCACGGCAGACGAAATCGAGGCGCAGCCGGGCGGCGACAACAATCTTCTCAATCAGGTCATTCTTCAGGCGCCGGGCGTGGCACAGGATTCCTTCGGCCAGCTGCACATTCGCGGCGAGCATAACGGCCTGCAATATCGCCTGAACGGCATCATCATTCCTGAAGGCATTTCCGTGTTCGGGCAAACGCTGGACCCGCGCCTTGCCGGGTCCGTTTCGCTCATCACGGGCGCATTGCCCGCTGAATATGGTTTGCGCACCGCGGGCATCATCGACGTGCAAACCAAAAGCGGCGAGTTTGCGCCCGGCGGCGATGTCAGCATCTATGGCGGCAGCCACGGCGAAATCGAGCCCAGCTTTGATTACGGCGGCTCATCCGGCAATCTGAATTATTTCGTGTCTGGCGATTATCAAACAAACACGCTGGGCATCGAATCGCCGGACGGCAGCAGCGATCCGCTGCACGACCGCACGAAGCAGGTGCACGGCTTTGCGTTCCTGCAGGACATTCTGGACCAGAGCAGCAGCGTGACGGCGATATTCGGAACCTCGAATGATATGTTCCAGATTCCGGACCTTCGCGGGCTTCAACCGGACCTTGGCCTCAGCGTCAACGGGCAAACAGCGTTCGCGAGCAACAACCTCAACGAAAACCAGCGCGAGATCACGCATTTCGGAATCCTCAGCTACCTGCATTCGCAAGGCGCGTTCGACTTTCAGATTTCGGGCTTCGGGCGTTATTCGAGCCTGTACTTCACACCCGACGCGATTG
>DATCEI010000276.1:0-6940 GCA_036510185.1 Rhizomicrobium sp.
GACCAAATTCAGCGACGAACGCGCCGAGCCATGCGAGGCGCAATGGCTACATTGAATTTCTAGAGTTGTCGGATAGAATCCTGTTCTGTTAGGGCAGGTCTGTAGCTGTGACAACGGAACCGCACGAAATTGAAAGTGTAGCGCTGAGAAAAGTGTGGAATCAGAAACAGATTCCAGTCGCCTTGCGACGTACGGGCGTCGGGGAACAGTTATACGTTCGTCTTCCCTACCACTCGGAAAATCGGGAATGGCTTCAAAATGGTAGAAGCAGAAATCCCGTATGGAACGCTGGGGGAAAATATTGGGAGTTGCCGAAAGCGTGGTTCAACGACTTCGTTGATCGAGCTTTGCAGAAATTTAAAAAGGTATATGTCATTCAACCATATCAAGAGCAGGAGAAATGCGCGCCAGCGTGCTTGAATGCAAGGGGACACGAATGCGAGTGTTCTTGCATGGGCAGCAATCATGGCGCAGGAAATGACGGTAGCTGGTTTGAAGTGACGGAGGCTTTTGCCACTCGTTGGGGCTCCGAACAAATTGCTTGTCGACTTCTAAACTCGACATCATGACTCGATTCGCCCAACACTGATGAAAAGTGAGGCCGTGCGAGCGACCTCACCTCAGCATCGCGTTACTGATTCATATCCTGCTCGGCGAACTTAAGCGGGGCGCAAGTCGTGGCCGCTTGCGCGGCCACGCTTTCAGGCAAAATCCGCAGCCTCGAATTCGGGCCTGATCTCGATCTCGGAATCGACCAGCATCGGATTGGGGCAGCGCTTCAGCCATTCGACCGCTTCGTCGATGGATTTCACTTCCCAGATCCAATAGCCCGCGATCTGTTCCGTGACCGGCGTGAACGGACCGTCGATGACGGTGCGCGAGGCGCCGGAGAAGCGCACGCGCTTGGCCTTGGACGTCGGCCGCAATCCGCCGCCGCCTTTCATGATCCCGGCCTTGATCAGCTCTTCATTGTATTTGCCCATCGCGGCCAGCAATTCCGCGCTCGGCATCACGCCCGCCTCGCTGTCCTTGGTGGCCTTCACGATTATCATGCACTGCATCGTTTGCTCTCCATGACCGGTGTTGTGCGTGTTCGGATTTTCTTAAGCGCCGGGGATCGGCAGAATCGGCATGATCTCCACGCCTTCGCCCGGAAAGATCGTGAATTGCGGATGGTTTTCGAACAATTTCGCCGCCGCTTCATGCGACGCCGCGCGCACCACGACAAAAGCGCCAAGATCGTTGCTCACATCCGCGATGCCTTGCGCAGAGACGCGCTTGGTTTTGCCGAGCGGGCCGCCGCCGGCAACGACCGTCGCGTGATTTTTCTCCATCCAACCTTTCCAGGCCGCCATGCCTTCCTGTTCTTTTGCTTTGCGTTGCGCTTCGGGAAGCGCCATCCATTCTTTCATGCGCGTGCTGGTTTTGCTGCCGACAAAGATGGCGAGGTAGGTGTCATTCGTGCTCATGGCTATGCCTTTCCTTTGGGTGGTTGAAACAGAAGCGTGATGTAACGGCGTAAATGATCGACGCTGGCGGCGGCGACATCCGCGCCGCCTTTCGCTTTGGCAAGAATGAATGCGCCCTGCAGCACGGCCTGCGTGTGAAGCGCGAGGCTTGCGGGCGTCCAATTTGCCTTGATGCCGTATTTCTTTTTCGCCTCGGCGATGTCGGTTTCAAGCGTTGCCGCGTGGCCGCTGATCGAGGCGTCGCAAGCGCGGCGGATATTCGGGCTCGTCTCGTAGATTTCCTGCACCATCGTGCCGACGAGGCAAGTGAATTCCGGCACGGAACCCTTGAGCAGGGCTTTGCGGAAATCGACATAGGCAAGCACGCGGTCGAGCGGATCCTTGTGCTTGTGATAGGGCGCGTCTGCGAACAGCGCGCCGGTCATTTCCGACCAGTGATCCGCCGCGGCAACGCCGAGTTCATCCTTGCTCTTGAAGTGGTGGAAGAACGCGCCCTTGGTAACGCCCGCTGCGGCACACATGTCATCGACAGACGCTGCCGAATAACCCTTGGTGCGGATCACCGACAGCGCGGCGTCCAACAGCCTGGTCCTTGCATCCGTCTTTGCGGCCAGTTGGGGCATGGCGTCCTCTTTCGTCATTTTGCATACCAACCGGTTGGTACGATGTCAAGCGACTTTGCTGCTTAGGAATGGTGGAGTGAGGATGACTTGCGGAAGTTACGTAACTTCCGTATAGTCCGTACACAGGAGGCTCCCGATGATGAAAGTCCCGTCTGCCGAATTCCAGAAGAATTTTGGCCGTTATCAGGATATGGCGCTGACCGAAGCCGTGGCCGTCACGCGAAACGGCCGGGAACGCACGGTGCTGCTGTCGTCCCAGGAATATCACCGCCTGAAACGCCGGGACCGGCAGGTTCTGGGCATCGCCGATTTCACACAGGCCGACATCGACGCGATTGAGCAGGCGTTGGCACCCGCCGAAGCCGCGCGTTTCGATCACGAAATCAGCTAGCGCGGCGTGGATTTGCCCGCGCCTGTTTCTGGCCTTGTCATCCGCTATTCCTATCTTTGGCAGTCCGAGCACGAGCGTGGACAGGAAGAGGGTGTGAAGGACCGGCCCTGCGCCGTGATCCTCGTCACAAAGCAAAGCGATGGCGACGAGATCGTCACGGTTCTACCCATCACGCACACCCCGCCGCGGAATTCCGCGTTCGCCATGGAAATACCCGCGCCCACGAAACTGCGACTTGGCCTCGACAGCGAACGGTCTTGGGTGGTTCTCACCGAGGCCAATCGCTTCATCTGGCCCGGTCCCGATCTCAGGCCGGTCGGAGGAAAACTCGACAGCGTTGCCTATGGTCTCCTGCCGCAGGCATTCTTCATCCAGTTGCGAGATCGGTTCATCGCAATTTTGAAGGCAGGCCACGCAAAGGCGATTGCAAGAAGCGATTAGCCTGCAACAATTGCTGTGCGCAACGCTTTATATGTCTTGCGCACACCCGCCCCGACCGATTGATTCGCTCCCCCGACGCGAAGGACACCATGGAGCAGGAAGCCTACCGCCACGTTCCCTACGACATCGAGGTCGAGCAGGCTCTGCTCGGCGCGGTGCTGGTGGACAATCGCGTGCTGGAGCGCGTGTCGGCCACGCTGCGGGCGGAACATTTCTACGATCCGCTGCACCAGCGCATCTATGAGTTGATGCAAACCACGACCGAGCGCGGCGGCATGGTGTTGACGCCGCTCACGCTCAACGCGGCGATGAAAAGCGATCCGGGGCTGATGGAGGTGGGCGGCCACGCCTATCTGGCGGGCCTCGCCGAAGCCGCACCCGCCATGCCCAATGTGCGCGACTACGCGCAAATCCTCACCGATCTTGCCATGCGCCGCGCGCTCATCGGCATCGGCGAGGACATCGTCAACACGGCCTACGAGGCCCCGCACGAAAAACCGCCCCGCGCCCAGATCGAGGAAGCGGAGAAGGCGCTTTATCGCGTCAGCGAAACCTCGCGTTTCGGCGAAGGCCCGCTCGATTTCGCGGAGAGCTTGCGCCGCGCGGTGGATTCGGCGGAGCGCGCACAGCGGCGCGGCGGCAAAATCTCCGGCGTCTCCTCGGGCTTCAGCGACATCGACAGCCTGCTGCAAGGCCTGCAGCCCAGCGATCTTCTGATCCTCGCCGGCCGCCCCGGCATGGGCAAAACCGCGCTTGCCACCAACATGGCGTTCAACGCCGCGCGCTATCATTCGCAGGATATGGAGGCGGGCGCCGAACTCAGCCGCGGTGCGCCGGTGCTGTTCTTCTCTCTGGAAATGGCCGCGCAGCAATTGTCCGCCCGTATCCTGTCCGAGCAGACCGAAATCGAAATGTGGAAAATTCGTTCGGGCCGGTTCGCCGAAAGCGAGTGGGAGAAATTCGTTCTCTCTATGCAGGATTTGTCCACGCTGCCGCTTTACATCGACGACACGGGCGGCATTTCCATCGCGCAGATCGCCGCGCGCGCGCGCAGGCTCAAACGCGAAAAAGGCATTGGCCTTATCGTCATCGACTATCTGCAATTGATCGAGCCGTCGCGCCGCGCCGAAAACCGCGTGCAGGAAATCACCGAAGTGACGAAGGGCTTAAAGGCGCTGGCCAAGGAATTGAACGTACCGGTGCTGGCGCTGTCGCAACTTTCGCGCGGCGTGGATTCGCGCGATGACAAACGCCCCGTGCTGTCGGATTTGCGCGAATCCGGCTCCATCGAGCAGGACGCCGACGTCGTGATGTTCGTCTATCGCGAGGAATATTACCTGAAATCGCGCGAGCCCGAACCCGGTTCGGCCGAACACGACAAATGGCTGGAGAAATGCGAACGCTGCCACCGCCGCGCCGAAGTGCTGGTCGAAAAACACCGCCATGGTGCCACGAACAAGATCGAACTCTTCTTCGACGACCGCTTCACGCGGTTCTCGAATTTGGCGAATGAGGGGTGAGTTTTACAGCCGCTAAATTCGAACTGCCAAGCTGCTTCTTTCGGTAACTTAATTTGAGTGAAAGTGTGTCTCAAGAATGCCAATATTATTTCAGCCTAATCCGGGGATGATTTTGGTCTGCGATTACCGCGGTTCCGTGTTTCCCGAAATGCAGAAGGTCAGACCTGTCGTGGTGGTTAGTCCAACTTTCAAGCATCGGCCAAAGCTGTGTGCTGTCGTTCCGCTTAGCACCACACCTCCGAACCCAGTAGAAAATTATCATCTTCTACTAACTTTGGATCCGCCATTGCCTCATCCGTTCGATTCCCCGGAGGTTTGGGTAAAGGCAGATATGCTAAGTACGGTAAGTCATGATCGGCTTGACCGGTTTGCGCGTTGGTAGAAACGCTGCCGGTTAGCGGACCTACACCGTGCGGCGTGTCCCGGCGGTGGATTTAGCGGCCATTAATGTTGCAGTGCTAGAAGGCCTTGGATTCGGGCGCTTGACACCCCATCTATGAGGGCGGACAATTCCTTTGATCCTGCGCTGCCTTAGGGCATCAGGCTTGTAAGACCTCTTTCGGGAGGCAGTCGCGTGAAGGTGAAGCCAAGCCGCGCGCGACTCGATTTGGCCCTCTGTGCTCAAATGCTCAGAGGGCCTTGGCATATCTGGAGCCCCGTCTCCTGGCTATGCGCCATTTTTTGTGCTTCACCCCCTTGAACCGTCACGCTGCGATACCCATTTCTATTAAATCCTCAGAAATCCCGGAACATCCGGCCCGACGCCCGAAGGCGTCCGGGTCCAGAAAGCATTGCGCGCTAAGGCTTTGGACCGCAGGGCGGCCCCAGCGGAAAACCCGTTGCGGTCTCCACGCCCCTGTGGCTTGTGGGCGCTGGCGATTCCGGCAGCGACAAGAAAAGGCTAGTTTCAGCCATGGACCGAACCGAACCCCTGCCCGAGACCGTCTTCGATGCCGCGCGCCTGACCGTGCGGCTGGACGCCATCAGGGCCAATTACCGCCAATGCCAGCGTTTGGGCGGCCCCGCGGCCGTGGCGGGCGTGGTCAAGGCGAACGGCTATGGCCTTGGGGCCGGAGCCGTGACGCGCGCGCTCACCGAGGCCGGCTGCGACGCCTTTTTCGTTGCCCGGATCGAGGAGGGCATTGCGCTGCGCCCGCTCGCCCCAGAGGCGCGGATATTTGTGCTGGACGGCGCGCCGTTTGCCTCGGTGCCCGCGCTCATTTCCCACCGGCTGACCCCGGTGCTGAATTCGCTGGCCGAGATCGCCAACTGGCGGGAGGCCGCGCGCGATGCCCGCGCCAGCTTCGACACCGCGCTCCACATCGACACGGGCATGAATCGGCTGGGCTTGCCACCGGAGGAATTGGGCGTGCTGGCGCGCGAGGCGAAGACGCGGCTGGAGGGCCTGCGCCTCGTGATGACAATGAGCCATCTGGCCTGTGCCGACGATCCGGCCTCCAAAATGAACGCGATCCAGCGCGACCGTTTCCGCTCCGCGCTGGCCATGCTGCCGCCATCGCCAGCGAGCCTGTCGTCGTCCGGTGGCATTCTGCTGGGGCGCGATTACCTGTTCGATATGGTGCGGCCGGGCATCGGGCTTTATGGCGGCAATCCACAGCCGGGCAAACCGAATCCGTTCGCCGTGACCGCGCAACTGACGGGAAAAATCCTGCAGCTGCGGCGCGTTGACAGGGGCGAGAGCGTTGGCTACGGAGCCTCGTTCCGGGTCGAGCGGCCAACCGCGCTTGCGACCGTGGCTCTGGGTTACGCGGACGGCCTCATGCGAGCGATCGGCAATCGGGGGAAAGCGGCGATTGCGGGCAAATCCGTGCCCATCGCGGGCCGCGTTTCGATGGATCTCATTTCGCTGGATGTGACGGAAATTCCCGAGCGGCATTTGAGCGTCGGCGCGGACGTGGAATTTCTGGGCGACGCGATTTCGCTCGATCAGATGGCGGCGGCGGCGAACACCGCGCCTTATGAAATTCTCACATCGCTGGGCGCGCGCATCACGCGCCACTACACAGACGAGGCGCTCACGCGATGAATATTTTTGCCGCGGTCGGCCGCGTGGTTCTGGCGTTTCTCACGCAGGTTGGGCGATTGTCCGCGTTCACCGCGTCGGCGATCATGCATTGCGTTCGTCCACCGGTTTACGGCTGGCTGACGCTGCAACAGATCATGCGCATTGGATATTTCTCATTGCCGGTGGTGGGATTGACGGCGTTTTTCACCGGCGGCGTGCTGGCGTTGCAGATTTTCATCGGCAGCGACCGCTACGGCGCGGAAGCCTTCGTGCCGCAGATCGTGGTGCTGGGCATTACGCGTGAACTTGGCCCGGTGATTGCGGGTCTGATGGTGGCGGGGCGCGTAGCAGCGGCGATTGCAGCCGAGATCGGCACGATGCGCGTGACCGAACAGATCGACGCGCTGACCACGCTTTCGACCAATCCGATGAAATATCTCGTCGTGCCGCGTTTGATCGCCGCCGTGATC
>DATCEI010000277.1:0-3078 GCA_036510185.1 Rhizomicrobium sp.
CCCGCTTTCGGCATGGCTAGGATCGCCGTGTTCGCGGGCAATTCAATCGTGGAATCGTTTTCCGCCGTCATCGACGGGCAGGAATAATCGAGCGTGCGCTCCGGCAACCATGTGCTCAGACTGCCGCCGAACGAATAGGGATGATAGCCGAGCCACATCGACACCGCGCCGGGCCCCGGAAACGTCCCCACATTGGCGAGATCATAGTGCATTTTGAGTGTGTAAGGATCGGTGAGCAGCGCCGGATCGGTTTTCGTCAGCGTGCCGCTGATGGCGTTGCCTTCGACCGACGCGCGCACGAAATCGGTTTCCGAGCCTGACGGCACCGACGCCATCAATCCCCGCATGCCGATGCCAAGCGCGCCCATCGCAGTGACTTGCGTATCGCCCTCGCCCGTGCCGTCGCTGTTGAGCTTCACGGTTGAAACGGAAAGAACGGAAGTCGATGCGGCGGGCGCCACCGGCGTGTGCGCTATCGTGCCGGTCGCGGTTTGCACGACGGGTTTGTCGGAATCCTCAAACGGCAGCACGCCGAACGGCGCGTAGCGCGCAGTGGAATCGAGATAGAGATCGAACTCCGGCACATAGGTAATGACGTGATTGAACTGCCCCGGCGAGGCGACATCGGACAGACGATACGAATTGCCCGCAAAGATCAGCGCCGTCGTGCTGGCAATGCCCTTGGCCGACAGCAAGGCCTGCAGCAACGTGACATGATCCTTGCAATCGCCGAAACGATTGTGCAGCACGTCGCCCGCCGGATGCGGAACGATGCCATCGACGCCGAACACGATGGAAATATATTTGATGTTGGCCGATACCCAATCGTAAAGCCTGTGCGCCTGTTCCTTGCGGTCGGTGACGCCAGCGGTCAATTGATCGGCAAGCGCCCTGATGTCGTCCGTGGGTTCGGCCTTGTCGCGCGCGCGGGCCTCATAGGCTTTGGCGATCGATGCGTAATCGGGAAACGAACTGACGATGAAATGCGGCACGGTATAGGCGTCGTCCACCGCGCCATATTCGGCGGTGATGGGCGTGTCGTTGGTGAATGTCCAAGTCCAGCGCAGTTTCTGTTGCGTGGGCGACAACCAGCCGGTTTTCTCCGTCACCGTTTCGGGCGTACCGCCTTTGAATCCCGAAACATCGAAATGCAGATCGAGGCCGCTTTGCGGCGCGGTCAGTGTAAGGGTCACATCGTGGGCGGCAACGATGGGCGGAAAATTCATGCTGGTGGAAAAGCGTCCCGGAAACCACGGCACGGTCTGTTTCAACGTCGTGGTCCAGCCGACCTCGTCGCCGATCTCCACGTTTTGAAAGACCGCGCTCTGCATCTTGATCGCACCAAGGCCCGGCAACGCGGTAGATGATGAGTTCAGGAGATATTTCTCATGCGGCACGTCGATGCGCGTGCCGTTCGCCTTCAGCGTGTAGGCCTCGACCAATTGGCCGTCCTGCGCGCCTTCGGAGTAGGCCATGTTCGCCTGACGAAGCATCTGCAAGCCCTGCTGCGTGAGAATGCGCATGATGGCTTCGTGCTTCTCGGTGTAGCTCGCATCCGCATTGACATCGAATTCGTAATGGTCGCGCACGATCTCGAAGGGCGGCTGCGAGGGCTGCGGCGGCTGTTTGGCGTTCGGCCCGAGCGGCTCGGCGTTGGCTGCCACCGCCGCCAGAAGCACGCCGCTTATGATTGCAATACGCATGGAATCTCTGCCCTGCCCCTTTGCAGCATAAGCAAAACGCCCCGGCGCCGTCACCCTATTGTCTTGGACGCGCGATTAAACGAGGCTTTGGCCATGCATGGCCGCCCGCGCCTGACGCCTGAAATCCTCCTTCGCGCCTATGCGGAGGGCATTTTCCCGATGGCGGAAAGCCGCGACGATCCGGAGCTTTTCTGGGTCTCGCCGGAGCGGCGCGGAATCATTCCGCTGGACAATTTCCATGTGCCGCGGCGGCTGGCGCGCACGGTGCGCAGCGACCGGTTCACCGTCACGGCGGACGCGGCGTTTGCCGAGGTGATGCGCGCCTGCGCCTCGCGGGAAGCGGGCCGCGAGGAAAGCTGGATCAATGACGAGATCCTGCAGCTCTATACGGGGCTGCATCAGAAGGGCCACGCCCATTCCGTCGAATGCTGGAAAGATGGTGCGCTGGTGGGCGGGCTTTACGGCGTGAAACTGGGTGCTGCGTTTTTCGGCGAGAGCATGTTCTCGCTGGAACGCGACGCCAGCAAAGTGGCGCTGGTGCATCTCGTGGCGCGACTCATTCAGGGCGGTTTCGAGTTGCTCGACACCCAGTTCCTCACAGCACATCTGGCGCGCTTCGGCACGGTGGAAATTCCGCGCGCGGATTATCTGAAACGACTCAAACGCGCGATCGAGAAATCGGCGTCGTTCTACTGGCCAGCGCCTTCAGGCAAGGCCGGCATTTCTTCTTCCGCGCCTGCATTGGGCGACACGGCTTTGGCGGGCGCTTTGGTGGGCGTCACGCTTGCCACCACGCCCGGCACAGCCGCACCCGGCTCATTGGTTTTGCAGCTGATCACCCAGACGTCATAGAGCGGATGCTCCATGCCGTTGAGCGACGGGCTCGACGCAAACATCCACCCAGAGAAAACTTTCTTCGCCGGTTGATCGGGGCGATTGTCCACGATCTCCAGAAACGCATCGGTTTCCGGCGGCTCGGTCGGCGGCGTCGAATAACAGGTGTGCACCGTGATCGTGAGCGTGGCGAATTTCACCGGTGTGTTCATCGGCGCGATGATGTCCGCTGGCCGCCCCGTCATCTTGTCGAGGCCGCGCATGACAAGCGCCACAGGCGTGCCCTTCGGCACAGCCGCATTTTCTTCGGTCGCGATGCCCGCGCTGGGGGCTGCGATCTTGGGGCCGGAAGCGGTGGGCGCGTTCAATTGCTTTTCAATGTCCGCACTGGGCGGCGCATCGGATGGCTGCGCGAGTGCGGCGAAGGCGGCGAGCACCGCGCCAGCCCCCGCCAATGCGATCACGCGTTTCATTTGCTTGGCGTTTGCTGTGGCAATTGTTGCGGCGGCTGCTGCGCTTGCGGCTTGGGCGGGCTTGGCTG
>DATCEI010000278.1:0-13747 GCA_036510185.1 Rhizomicrobium sp.
CCCGGCCCATCGGGAATGTGCGATTTACGATAAAGCCCAAGCACCGCACCATCCGCATCGACCATCGCCAGTGAATTGAAATGTGCGTGTCCCGCTTTTTCGAAAAAGCTGACCGGCAACACCACGCCTAGTTCTTTGGCCACCGCCGCCATTTCCGCGATGAGCGGATTGTCCGCGAACGGTTTGGCGAGCGCGAAATGATCGGCCAATTGGTCCTGACAGAAATAAGGTGTCTCGAATAATTCCTGCAGCAGCACGACGTTCGCGCCCTGCCCCGCCGCGCGACGCACGATTTCCTTCGCCTTGGCGATGTTCGCGCGCGCATCCCAAGAACAGGCAAACTGCGTCGCGGCGAATGTAACCTTCCTCATGCCGGCTCCTGTTGCGTGATGCAGTGAATACCGCCGCCACCTTGAACGATGTCCAAAGCATCGATCTGCAAAATATCGCGCCCCGGAAAGCAATCCGTGAGCACAGCACGCGCGCGTTCATCGCTCACATCGTCGAATGACGGCATCACAACGCCGCCGTTGGGCAAATAGAAATTGACGTAGCTGGCCGCCAGCGGACAGCCGCGCCAGTCTTCACGCCATTTGCGCGGCTGTTCGATTTCCACAATCTCGAAGCGTTTGCCCTGCGCATCGCGCAAAACTTTCAAACGGCGTATCGCCTCCATCACGGGTTCAAAATCAGGATGCGAACGCTTTGCCGGCACGCCGACAATCACGCGCCCCGGCGACGCGAAACATGAAATGTTATCGATATGCCCGTCGGTTTCCTCATCCACGAAACCATCGCCCAACCAGATGATGCGCCGCGCGCCGGTAAACAGCGCCAATCGCTCCTCTACCTGCTGCCGCGTCAAATTCGGATTGCGATTTGGATTAAGCAGACATTGCTCCGTCGTGATCAGCGTGCCTTCCCCGTCGGTGTGAATAGCGCCGCCTTCGCAAACCAGTGGCGCAAAATAAAGCGAAACATCCATCGCGCTGGCCACGCGCGAAGCGAACAGCGCATCATCCGCATAAGGATAATATTTGTTGCCCCACGCATTGAATTGCCATTGCACGGCGGCTTTGCGTCCGTCCGCGCCCACCAGAAATGTCGGCCCGGAATCCCGCGCCCAGGAATCGTCCAAGGTCGCCTCGAAAATTTCCACTTTGCCCGCACAAGCCAGCAACGCTTCCGCTGTATCCTGCGGCCGCGCCGCCATCACCACCGGCTCGAACGTCGAAATCGCGCGCGCCACGCGCGCCACCGCCTGTTTGGCGCGCAGCAGGCCTTCCGGGCCGCCCCACGCTTCCGTGCGGCACGGCCAGCACATCCATGTGCGCTTGTGCGCAGCCCACTCCGGCGGCCACGCGAAACCGTCGCGCGCCGGACATGGATCGTCTGCATCGAGGCGTCTGGTCATAGCTCTCTATACTCACTATTTTTGCCGCACACGAGGAGAACCGCATGACCGGAAAAATCGACGCCCGCCTTAAGGAATTAGAAATCACGCTGCCCGCGCCGCCAGCGCCCGTGGCGAGCTATGTGCCGTTTGTCGTCAGCGGCAATCACGTTTTCATTTCCGGACAGGTGACGGTGGATTCCGGCGGCCTGAAATATGTCGGCATCGTCGGCAAAAACCTTTCCGCCGAAGAAGGCAAGGAAGCCGCGCGGCTTTGCGCGATCAACGCGATTGCGCAAGTGAAGGCCGCGTGCGGCGGCGATCTCGACCGCGTGGCGCGCGTCGTGAAAGTAACGGTGTTCGTGAACGCCGTGCGCGAATTTGCGCAGCACCCCGAAGTCGCCAATGGTGCGTCCGATCTGTTCGTGTCCGTGTTCGGCGAGGCGGGGCGGCATGCGCGCTCGGCGGTGGGCGCCGGATCGCTGCCACGCGGGGTTGCCTGCGAAGTCGAAGCGATATTCGAGATCGCGTGACGAAAACCGATTTCACCGCGCGATTGTGTGGACCTGCCGCGAGCATCGGCGCGGATGCGTGGAACGCCTGCGCCAATCCGCAAGGCCTCGCTTCGCCGCATCCGTTCACGCGCCATGAATTTTTTGTGGCGGCGGAGGAATCCGGTTCGGCATGCGCGGAGCAAGGCTGGCAGCCGTGCCATCTTGCCATCGAACGCGACGGGCGCGTGCATGGGCTGATGCCGCTTTATTTGAAACATCATTCGCAGGGCGAATATGTTTTCGATCAAGGTTGGGCCCAAGCGCTGGAGCGCGCGGGCGGCGATTATTATCCGAAATTGCAGGCCTGCGTTCCGTTCACGCCGGTGACGGGCAATCGTTTTCTCATTGCGAAAGACGCCGACGAAAATGTGATGCGCGAAGCGTTGCTGGCAGCGGGCGCGAGTGCTGTGAAGCAACTGCGCGCTTCGTCCCTGCACATCACGTTTCCCACCGAGGAGGAATGGCGCGCGGCTGGCACGAATGGTTATCTTCTTCGCACCGACCAGCAATTCCATTGGCATAATCGCGACTACAAGAATTTCGACGAATTTCTTGCCGAGCTTTCCTCCGCGAAACGGAAAAACCTTCGCAAGGAACGCGCTGCTATGCGCGAGGCGGGCGTCGAATTCGACTGGCTCACCGGCAGCGAGATCACCGAAGCGCATTGGGACACTTTCTTTTCGTTTTACATGGACACGGGCAGCCGCAAATGGGGACATCCCTATCTGACGCGCGATTTCTTCAGCCGCATCGGGCAAAGCATGGCCGATCAGATTCTGCTCATTCTGGCGCGTCGCGAAGGGCGGCACATTGCGGGTGCGCTCAATTTTTTCGGCGACGGCGTGCTGTTCGGGCGCAATTGGGGCGCTGTTGAATACATTCCGTTTCTGCATTTCGAGACCTGTTACTATCAGGCGATCGAATTCGCGATCGCGCGCGGGCTTTCCAAGGTTGAAGCGGGCGCGCAGGGCGAACACAAATTGTTGCGCGGCTATCTGCCCGCGCAAACCTATAGCGCGCATTATATTGCCCATCCGGGCCTTCGCCGCGCGGTCGCCGATTATCTCGTGCGCGAACGCGAAGCGGTGGCCGAACAGATCGAAATGCTTGCCGAACACGCGCCTTTTCGCAAAATTGCCAACACGGAGTGACGAATGCCCTACGATCCCAACAACATTTTCGCACGCATCCTGCGCCACGAATTGCCCTGCGTGAAAATCTATGAGGACGATCTCACGCTGTCCTTCATGGACATCATGCCGTCGGTCGAAGGCCACACGCTTGTCATCCCCAAGGAGCCGGGCGAGACGATATTCGATATTTCGCCTGAAGCGGCTGCCGCGACGATCCGCGCCACGCAAAAGGTGGCCGCTGCGGTGCAGGTCGCGTTGGCCGCGCCCGGAATCATGCTTGTGCAGCTGAACGGCGCTGCCGCCGGTCAATCCATTCCGCATGTGCATTTCCATGTGTTGCCGCGCGCCGAGGGGCTTGACCTCAAGCTGCATGGACGCGCGATGGTGAAACCTGAGACGCTCGAACCGATTGCCGCGAGAATCCGCGCCGCCCTCGTCTGAGCGGCCCGTCCGGGCGCTTTTGTCTGGATATAGGGTAAGATGGTGTCGCAGCGTTACGGTTCAAGGGGGCGGTGAAAATATTTTTCGGGGGACAAAAAATGCGGATTGCGGTCATCGGGGCGAGCAAGGGCATCGGGTTGGCCATCGTGCGGGAGGCATTGGCGCACGCGCATGAGGTTTCGGCCGTCGCGCGTACGCCCACGGACGTAAAAGACCCGAAGCTGCAATGGTTTGCGGGTGACGCGCGCGATGCGGGCCTGCTCGCCCGCGCGCTCGCCGGTGCGGATGCCTCGGTCACGGCGCTGGGCGTGCCCGATCCATGGCACGCCACAACGCTGTTTTCCGAGGCGATGGCTGCGTTGATCGCGGCGGGAGGACCGCAACGCTCCCTCCTCGTCACCGGCATCGGCGCGGGCGACAGCCACGGACGCAATGGCTGGTTCTACGACCGCGTGATTTTTCCGCTGGCGCTCGCAAAAAGTTACGTCGACAAGGATCGCGCGGAAGCGTTGCTGCAACAAAGCACGCTCGACTGGACCATCGTGCGGCCGGGACGTCTGACCAACGGGCCGAAGAAGAACAAGGTCGAGGCGCTGGTCGGCGTTGAAAATTATCGCCACGGCGTCATCAGCCGCGCGGATGTGGCGGGGTTCGTTCTGGATTGCATTGAGAAGAATGCGTTCGTGCGGCAGACACCGGGCGTTATTAGCGCTTAACTGTCATCCCCGGCTGAGCGATGCGTCAGCATCGCGAGGGGAAGGGGACCCAGGTAGGTCCGGCAGCGCGATCTCGCCCATGAGTCTTTCGTAGAGATCGTTCCAGCCGGAATTGGTTTTCTCGATCAATCTGATTTTCCAATCGCGATTCCACCGCTTGAGCTGCTTCTCGCGCGCGATTGCAACATTGATATCTTCGTGCAATTCGTACCAGACGAGTATGTGCACCCCATGTTTCTTCGTGAAGCCTTTCACAAGGCCATTCTTGTGCTCCCACGTCCGACGCATCACATCGTTCGTGACGCCGACATAGAGCGTACCGTTCATGCGGCTGGCGAGAATGTAGACGAAGTAGAGATGCTCGCGCATTTCAATAAAATACCACAATTGTCATCCCCGGCCGAGCGTCGCACAGCGATGCGAGGGGAAGGGGACCCAGGTCGTGCCAACGTAAGGTGATGAAAACCAGAGAAGATCGGCGCACGTCGTCGAAACCAGATTGCCTTCGCAACCTGGGTCCCCTTCCCTTCGCGGCTTCGCCGCTCAGCCGGGGATGACAGACGGAGCTAAACGCTCTCCTCCGCTTTCGGTTTTTTGCCGGGCGGGGCTTTCGGGCGGGCTTCTTCGTTGGAGATGAATTCGAAGGCGAGCGCGTCTTTCTCGCGGTCGAGCAGCACGCGCACGGTGCCGCCGTTTTTGAGTTTGCCGAATAGGATCTCGTCGGCCAGTGGTTTCTTGATGTGATCCTGAATGACGCGGGCGAGCGGGCGCGCGCCGAAGGCGTCGTCATAGCCCTTTTCGCCCAGCCAGCGCGTGGCCTCCGATGTGAGATCGAACGTCACGTCGCGGTCGGTGAGTTGGGCTTCCAGTTCCAGCACGAATTTCTCGACCACGCAGTCGATCGTGTCGCGGCCCAGCGCGGCGAACGTGATCGTCGCATCGAGGCGGTTGCGGAATTCCGGCGTGAACAATTTCTTGATCGCCTCTTCGTCTTCGCCCGTGCGCTTGCCACGGTTGAAGCCGATGGAGTCGCGCGCGGCATCGGATGCGCCCGCATTGGTGGTCATGATAAGCACCACATTGCGGAAATCTATCTTCTTGCCGTTGTGATCGGTGAGCTTGCCGTGATCCATCACCTGCAACAGAATGTTGAACAGGTCCGGATGCGCCTTCTCGATTTCGTCCAGCAGCAGCACGGAATGCGGATGCTGGTCGATGCCGTCGGTGAGCAAGCCGCCTTGATCGAAGCCGACATAGCCGTGCGGCGCGCCGATCAGGCGGCTAACCGTGTGGCGCTCCATATATTCGCTCATGTCGAAGCGCAGCAGCTCCACGCCCATCGTGTGCGCGAGCTGTTTTGCGACTTCGGTTTTGCCGACGCCGGTGGGGCCGGAGAACAGATAACAGCCGATGGGCTTTTCCGGTTGGCGCAGGCCCGCGCGCGCGAGCTTGATGGCGCTGGCCAGCGCGTGGATCGCTTCGTCCTGTCCGTACACGACGCGCTTGAGATCGGATTCCAGCGTGCGCAACGCCTCCGCATCGGTCTTCGACACGGATTTGGGAGGAATGCGCGCCATCTTCGCGATGACCTCTTCCACTTCCTTCACGCCGATGACTTTCTTGCGGCGCGATTCCGGCAGGAGCATTTGGGCAGCACCCACTTCATCGATTACGTCGATGGCTTTGTCGGGCAGTTTGCGGTCGTTGATGTATTTCGCGGCGAGTTCGACCGAGGCCTTGATGGCGTCCGACGTGTAACGGACTTTATGATATTCCTCGAAATAGGGTTTCAGCCCTTTGAGGATTTTGATCGCGTCGGGCACGGTGGGTTCGGCGACGTCGATCTTCTGGAAACGGCGCACCAGCGCCCGGTCTTTTTCGAAATACTGGCGATATTCTTTGTAGGTGGTCGAGCCGATGCAGCGCAGCGATCCTGCCTGCAATGCGGGCTTGAGCAGATTGGACGCATCCATTGCGCCGCCGCTCGTCGCGCCCGCGCCGATCACGGTGTGAATTTCGTCGATGAACAGGATGGCATCTTTCAGCCCCTCCAATTCCTTCACGACGGATTTCAGCCGCTCTTCGAAATCGCCGCGATAGCGCGTGCCCGCAATGAGCGCGCCCATGTCCAGCGAATAGATGACGGAGTTCAGCAACACTTCCGGCACGTCATGTTTGACGATCTTGCGCGCGAGGCCTTCGGCAATCGCTGTTTTGCCAACGCCGGGATCGCCCACGAACAGCGGATTGTTCTTCTGGCGGCGGCAGAGAATTTGAATCGTGCGCTCTACCTCCGGCTCGCGGCCGATCAGCGGATCGATGCGGCCCGCTTTCGCTTTCTCGTTCAAATTCACGCAATAGGCTTCGAGCGCCTCGGTGCCCTGCTTGACGGTTTTCTCGCCCTCGTCTTCGTCCTCGGACGCGCCGCGCACGGGCTTGGGCGCGCTCATGCCCGGGCGCTTGGCGATGCCGTGGCTGATGTAGCTCACCGCATCCAGCCGCGTCATGTTCTGTTCCTGCAGGAAATAGACGGCGTGGCTTTCGCGTTCGGTGAACAGCGCCACCAGCACGTTCGCGCCCGTCACCTCGTCGCGGCCGGAATTCTGCACATGCAGCACGGCGCGCTGGACGACGCGTTGGAAGCCGGTGGTCGGCTTGGCGTCCTCGCCGTCGTCGATCACCAGCGTGATGAGGTCTTCATCGACATATTTCACCAGCGACTTGCGCACGGCGTCGATATCGACATTGCAGGCCTTCATCACCTGCGCGGCGTCGGAATCGTCGGTCAGCGCCAGCAGCAGATGTTCGAGAGTCGCGTATTCGTGATGCCGGTCGCTGGCGATTTTGATCGCCCGGTGCAGGGCCTGTTCCAGACTACGCGACAATGATGGCATCACTCTTTCTCCATCGTGCACTGTAGAGGATGTTGATGACGGCGTGAAAATTCAATGACCTGCGCCACTTTTGTTTCGGCGACCTCATAGGTGAACACGCCGCAGATACCCACGCCGTGCCTGTGGACATGCAGCATGATCTGCACCGCCTCGTCGCGATTCTTGCTGAAGAACTGCTCCAGAATGTGGACGACGAACTCCATCGGCGTGTAGTCGTCGTTGAGCAAAAGCACCTTGTAGAGGCTGGGTTTCTTCGTCTTGGCGCGCGTTTTCGTGACGATACCGGTGCCATTGCCCGGCCCGCGTTCGCCATCATCGTCATTTTCGTCTCTGTTGCTCATGCCGCCTTGAGTTTACGCCAGCCCGCGCATTCTACCGCCAAATGCCTCACCGAAAGAAAGAGGAATTATTTCGGCCCGCAAAACCTGTGCGCGAATCGGCAAATGCAAAAAGGGCCCGGAGTTCCACGACCCCGAGCCCTTATCGTAAACAGAATCAGTCGGCGGAATTAAACCGCGCGTGCGCTCTGTACTGCTTCGACCCACGCCTGAACGCGGCCTTGCAGCGGCTCAAAGGTCTGTTTTGTCGCAGACGTGAAGATCTCGCCGATCTTCGTCATCTGGCCGACATAGGTGTCGAACGCCGTCTTCGCGAAATCCGTCTGGAGTTCGAAAGCCTCGTGAACCGACTTGGCAGCGAGCACGGCCTTCGCAGCCGCAATCGAGTCTTCGATGGACTGTTTGGAGTAAGAATAAATCTCGCTGTGGAGCGTTTCCGCGCCCTTGCCGGCAGCGTTCGCCGACTTCACATAGGCCTCAACCGTGTCCTTGCTGTAGCCGAGAACCTGATCGTAGCCCTTCACGGCCTTTTCGAAGCCGTTCTTCAGGGCTTCCGTGCCGTTCTTCATAACTGTTTCGATGCCTTCGGCGGCGTGGTCAATTTTCTCGCCGGCCGCTTTTGCTGTCTTAGCCATTGGTCTTTACCTCATTTGATGAGCGCCGCTTTCCGGAGGGCCAGCATGGCAATCCTGTTGCGGTGCAACATGACTTATATGCGGTGCAGTAACCCAGCTGTCAAGGGGTATTTGCTGCACTGCACAAAAATTCACAATCGAACTATTCAAGACTGCCGGCCAACCTTCGGTCCCCGTTAACCGAGTTCCTTAACGATCCGTAAACCACCGTAACATAATGTCTATTTGGAATAAGGCCTTGCGTGTCGCGACATTGTTTGGTTTTGTCGGTGTCGCGGGAGTGTCGTTAACCCATTTGCTAGGGACTGGGTAATGTTGGAAAACCACCGCGCCCGAGTTGGCGCGCTCGCAGGGAAATTGCTCGCACTGGGCGCGGGTTTGCTGATGCTCGCCAGTGCTTCAGGGGCAGCACAAGCTGCCACCAAACATCACAAGCACATCCTCCATCAGGATAGAAACTTAGCGGCAAATGGTTCCGCGCGCAGGTTTGTTTTCTCGACCCCGACCGATCCGCTGAAGGATGCCGCCCTCGTCGTGGACGGCGAAACGGGCAAGGAGCTTTACGCCCGCTCCGCCGACGCCGAACGCCATCCGGCCTCCCTGACCAAGATGATGACGCTCTATCTGCTGTTCGACGCGCTCAAGAAGGGCGAAGTGAACATGGCGACGCCGTTCAGGGCGAGCGCCCATGCGTCGGCCCAAAAGCCGACCAAGCTTTATCTCAAGCCCGGCGACACGATCCCCGTGGACATGGCCATCCAGGCTGTCGTGGTGCTGTCGGCCAATGACGTGGCTGTGACGATCGCCGAAAACCTCGGCGGCACCGAAGCCCATTTCGCCGAACTGATGACGGAGAAAGCCCGTCAGCTCGGCATGACGCACACGTTCTATCACAACGCATCCGGCCTGCCCGATCCGCAGCAGATCACCACGGCGCGCGACCTTTCCGTGCTGGCGCGGCATCTGGCTTACGATTTCCCGCAATATTTCCATTATTTCTCGACCGTCAGTTTCACATGGCGCGGCATCCCGCACATGACGCATGACAATCTGATCGGCCGTTACGAAGGCGCGGACGGAATCAAGACGGGCTATACGGGCGCTTCCGGATTCAACCTTGTGTCGTCGGTCGTGCGCGGCGGCGCGCATGTCATCGCCGTGGTGATGGGCGGCTACACGGCGCGTTCGCGCGACCGCGAGATGATGCGCATGCTCGACACGACCTTCGCCAGCATCAATGCCAACCCGACGCTTGTGGCGCGCGCGCAAGTGCCGTGGCAGGCGCTGGCGCAGAACACGACGGCGCCGCCTGTTATCGCCGGCTTCGATATGGTGACTGTGAAAGCGACGGCGACGCCCGCGACAACCACACCGACACCGGCCGACCGCCAGACCCTGTTTGCGATGATGGGCGGTCATGGCCAAATGTTCACGCCGCCCGCGAACAATATCGGCAATGCACCCGCCGCGACGCCTAAGCCCTCGCCCGTGCCGGAAATGGCCAAGCCGAAGGCCGCGCCTGAAATCAACGTGGCGACAGCCAATCCGACGCCGCTCGTGGCGACGCCTGCGTCCAACGACAATGTCGGTGAAGGCGATATCGATGACGACGCGAGCGCCAAGATCGGCGCCGCCGGCCCGCGCATCTGGTCGATCCAGATCGGCGCCTATGCCACCAACGATCTCGCACAGGCGCAGCTTACGGCCTATGCGGCACACGCCAACGATCTCGTGGTCCACGCCCAGCGCATCGTCGTGGCCGTGCAGTCGAGCGATGGCCACACGCTCTTCCGCGCCCGCTTCGGACCCTTCGCCGAACGCGAAGCACGCGACACCTGCGCCAAGCTGACCGACCGCGGCCAGACCTGTTTCGCAACGACGGCGTTAGCGGCGAACTGATCGGCGTTGGGCATTACTTCCCCAGCAACACATCCTTCGCTTCGTTGATCTTGGCGGAGAGATAGTTTGATCCGCCGCGATCCGGATGGTTCTGCATCATCGCGCGGCGATAGGCATCGCGGATCTGTTCTTCCGTTGCACCTTCCTGCAAGCCCAGCACATCGAGCGCTTCCGCCCGCGTCATGCCGCTTTTCTCGCCGCTGTAATGCGGCGGCCCGCCGGGCCAGGCATGACCACCGGTAAACAGCGACCACGCAAAACTCGCCACGATAAACGCGAAACCAAACCGTCCCTCAAACAGCAAAGCAGCAGCAAACGCCGCCGCCAGCGCCGCCCCGAGATAGCGCAGATAACGCACAAGAATTTTCACGTCCGTCTTCGTGAAGCCGTAGAGAAACGCGAGCACGATCACGAGGGCTGCGGTGCCCAGCAGAATTTCGCCCATCTAACTTGCGCTCAATAGCGCGGCATTACCGCCTGCCGCCGCCGTGTTGACCGTGTAGGTCCGCTCAAGCGCAAAGCGCAGCAGATAATTCGGTCCTCCCGCCTTCGGCCCCGTGCCCGACAATTCCTCGCCGCCGAAAGGCTGCACGCCCACCACCGCACCGATCTGGTTGCGGTTCACATAGAAATTTCCCGCGTGCACGCGCGCGCGGACAAATTGCGCCGTCTCTTCGATGCGGCTGTGCAGGCCGAGCGTGAGGCCATAGCCCGTGGCGTTGATGGCGTCGCAAACCACGCCCAGACGATCCGACGCATAACGCACCACATGCAGCACCGGCCCGAACACTTCGCGTTCAAGCCGCGACAGCGCGTCGATCTCGAACGCATGCGGCGCGAAGAACGTGCCGTGTTCGTGCTCAAGCCCAAGCGGCAACGCGCGCAACAATTTCGCCTCGCGCGTCATGCGGGCTGCATGCGCTTCCAGCATTCGCCGCGCCTCTTCATCGATCACGGGGCCAATATCGGTGTCGAGCCGCATCGGATCGCCGATTTTCAATTCATCCATCGCACCCAGAATGATCTTCAGCATCTTGTCGGCGACATCATCCTGCAGGAACAGCACACGCAACGCCGAACAGCGCTGCCCCGCGCTGTCGAATGCCGACGACAACACGTCGCGCGCGACCTGCTCCGGCAGCGCAGTTGAGTCCACGATCATCGCGTTTTGGCCGCCAGTCTCCGCAATCAGCGTAGCCAGCGAACCGTTGCGCGCAGCCAGTGCTCGGTTAATTGCCGTCGCTGCATCGGTTGAACCTGTGAACGCAACACCGGCGAGCCGCGCATCACCGAACAACGCGCCACCGATTTTCGGCCCGTCGCCCGGAAGGTAATGCAGCACATCCGGCGGCACGCCCGCTTCATGCAGCAGCTTCACGGCAGCAGCAGCGATCAGCGGCGTTTGTTCGGCGGGCTTGGCCAGCACCGCATTTCCCGCCGCCAGCGCGCCCGCGATTTGGCCTATGAAAATCGCCAGCGGAAAATTCCATGGCGAGATGCACGCAAATACGCCGCGCCCATGCAGCGCGATCTCATTATCCTCGCCGGTGGGGCCGGGAAGCTTGATCGGCTGGCCGAACTGCGCGCGTGCACGGCCCGCATAATAACGCAGGAAATCCACCGCCTCACGCACCTCGCCCAGTGCGTTGGGCAAAGTTTTTCCCGCTTCGCGCACAGCCAACGCCATCAGATGCGCACGGTCGCGCTCATAGAGATCGGCAGCACGTTCGAGGATCTGTGCACGCGCTTCGCCGCCAATCGCATCCCAGTCGCGATAGGAACGATGCGCAATCTGCAACGCATCCGCCGCATCGCATGGCGTGGCATCAACAATTTCACCAACAATACGGCGATGATCCGATGGATCGGTGATCGCGTGCGCTTCGCCCTTTCGCTGAACGCCGCCGACAATCGCACCAAAGCGATGTTCGCCGCTCAACGATTTTTCCATATCCGCAACGACGAATGTACTGACCGCCGGATCACTCCACAGAAACCCCGACGAATTCTTCCGTCCTGGCATCACATCTTTCGGCAACGGAATGCGCGGATTGCGACGTGGCGTTTGCGCCGCCATTATCGCCGCCGGATCGGCGATAATGGATTCAACAGGAGATTCATCATCCGCCAGCCGGTTCACGAAAGATGTGTTCGCACCATTCTCCAGCAAACGCCGCACAAGATAAGCAAGCAAATCCTCATGACTTCCCACCGGCGCATAGATGCGCGTCGGCGCAGCACTCTCCCGCTTCATGTCATGGTAGATTTCGTATAGCGAATCTCCCATGCCATGCAGACGCTGAAATTCGAAATCGCGGCGCGTGCCCGCAATCGCTTCAATCGCCGCCAGAGAATGCGCGTTATGCGTGGCAAATTGCGAATAGATCGCCTCCCCCGCCGCCAGCATCGCGCGCGCGCACGCAACATACGAAACATCCGTGGCCGCCTTGCGCGTGAACGCGGGATAATCCGCGATGCCCGCCTCCTGCGCCCGCTTTATTTCCGTATCCCAATATGCGCCTTTCACAAGTCTTACCGGAATGCGCCGGTTATGCCGCGCGGCGAGATCGGTGAGCCACGCAATCACCGGCAACGCGCGCTTCTGATAGGCCTGCACCGCAAGGCCCAAACCATCCCACGCCTGCAATTCGCGCGCTGCACTCAACGCCTCGAAGACATCCAGCATGAGGTCAAGCCGGTCGGCCTCCTCCGCATCGACGGTGAAGCCGATGCCCGCGCGCGCGGCTTGCGCCGCCAACAACACAAGCGGCAGCAGCAATTCATCCATCACGCGGTCACGCTTGGCCCATTCGTAGCGCGGATGGAGCGCCGACAACTTCACCGAGATGCTGGGCCGCTCGAACATCGAGACACCAGTCGCCTGTTTACCGATGATCGCAATCGCGCCACGATAGGCCTCCAGATAGCGCGCGGCATCTTCGCGCGTGTACGCCGCCTCGCCCAGCATATCGAAAGAATAGCGATAGCCTTGCGCAATATGGGATTTCGCATTCTTCAGCGCCTCGTCCATCGTGCGCCCGAGAACGAACTGCCGCCCGAGGATGCGCATGGCATAAGTAACGGCCTGACGGATAACCGGCTCGCCCGAACGCGCCACCAGTTTCCGCCAAACACCGTCGAAATCCCAGCGGCTGGTTTCATCCAGCTTCACGATGCGCCCCGTCAGCATCAGCGCAAAGGTCGAGGCGTTCACGAACGGTGACGATGATTTGCCCGCATGCCGCGCCCATTCGCCGCCACCGATCTTGTCGCGGATCAGCCGGTCGGCGGTTTCGGCATCCGGCACACGCAACAGCGCCTCGGCCAGGCACATGAGCACCACGCCCTCCTGCGTGGAAAGCGCGTATTCGTGTAGGAACGCATCCAGCCCGCCATGCTTCTGCTGTTCGGCGCGCATGCGCGTGACGAGCGCGCGAGCCAGCGTCTGCGTCGCCGCGCTTTCAGTAGGCGACAAACGCGCCGCATCCAGCACGCGCGCGGACGCCGCCTCCTCGTCCTCGAGATAGGCGGCCGAAACGGCGCGGCGCAAAGCGGTATCGGGCTGCATGGCGCGATCCTAGCGCAAGGTGGGCGGCCCGCGCTATTGTCCCGGCGATGAACCCGGCCATCGTCACCACGATTTCCGAACTGCGCGCGCGCGTGGCCGAATGGCGGCGCGAGGGCGCGCGCGTGGGCCTTATGCCGACCATGGGCGCGCTGCATGAGGGGCATTTGTCACTGGTG
>DATCEI010000279.1:0-4835 GCA_036510185.1 Rhizomicrobium sp.
AATGCGGATGGCCGGATTGCGCTCTTTCAGCGCGATAGCGATGCCAGCCAGCGTGCCGCCGCTGCCGACCGAGCAGGTGAAGCCGTCCACTTTGCCTTGCGTTTGTTCCCAGATTTCCGGCCCTGTGCCTTCGATATGCGCCCGCCGGTTGGCAGTGTTGTCAAACTGATTGGCCCAGATTGCACCCGCGGGGTTCTCGCGCGCCAATTGCTCCGCGAGGCGGCCTGAGACCTTCACGTAATTGTTCGGGTCTTTGTAAGGCACGGCAGGCACTTCGATGAGGTCCGCGCCCAGCAAACGCAGCGCATCTTTCTTCTCTTCGCTTTGCGTATTGGGAATGACGATGACAGTTTTGAAGCCCATCGCATTGGCGACAACGGCAAGTCCGATGCCTGTGTTCCCAGCCGTACCTTCCACAATCGTGCCGCCGGGCTTCAAGGTGCCGCGCGCGACCGCGTCATTGATGATGAAAAGAGCTGCGCGGTCCTTCACCGACTGGCCCGGATTCATGAACTCGGCCTTGCCCAGAATCTCGCAGCCCGTCGCCTCGCTGGCGCGCCTGAGCCTGATCAGCGGCGTGTTGCCGATGGCGGCGAGAACGTCGTGTTTGATCTCCATGCACGGAACCTAGCGGTCCGGCGCATGCTCTTCAACGCGCGAAAAGGAAGCGCGCCCGATATGGATGCAGTGTCGAGAATTCTCGCGGTATGGGCGCCAATCGAGGTTTGTGCCGCGCCTCCGGCGGAACGCAATGGGATGCGGCGCGTTTGGTCTGCGGAACAAGGAGTACCGATGATGAAGAAGTCATTGCTTGCAACCGCCGTATCGGCGGCACTGGGAAGTGCTGGCGTTGCGTTCGCGCAGGACCAGACGACAACCACCGTCACGCAAACGCCTGACGAAACGACTCAAACCACCGTTTCCAAGTCGCACGATGCTGACGGCGGATATACGGAGTATCGTAAGACAATCACGTCGTCGAAGCATTTTGCTATCGGGCCATGGACGCCGCCGCCGGACTATACGGTTCATCACATTGTGTTGGGCGACAAGTTGCCCGCCGATCTGATGGCCGAGAATTATTATCTCGACAGCTATCAGACCTATTCGCTCGTCGCGCCGCCCGAAGGAACAGTGTGGGTGCGCGTGGGCTCCGATGCTTTCCTCGTGCGCCGCGATGACGGCGAGGTCATTCAGGCCGATTACGGTCTATTCGGGTAAAGGAAAAAGCCGATGACCATCAACAATGTTGAAGGCGGCAGCGGCGGAGCAACGCCCTTCCTCGCCTTTATCGTCGGCGCGCTGATCATAGCCGTCGCCGTTCTCGGCTTCTTCATGTTCACCAACGGGCATATCTTCACGGGGCAGCCGCAGGTGATGCCGAGCCACATGAATGTGACCGTGAAAGCGCCACCGGCGCCAAATCACTAATCGCTGCCAAACCGCGGAACGAACACAGGTTCTGGTTATTATATGTTCGTAATAAACGAGTTTAGACAATGCGTATGCGGTTTGGAATTTTCGTTCTGGTTTGCGCGGCGGGCCTCACAAATGGCGCGTTGGCGCAGGAACAGACAAACACACAGCCTGCGGTGGATCTGACCAACAGATCCCCGCAGGTTGCCGTTTTGACCGATCAATTTCATATGCTTGATGTGCGCGCTTCTTCGCCAACGGAAATCGCGCCGCCCGGAACCATTAACGACGATTCCGGAATGAGCGATGACCGCATCGCCACCGACATGCCGCGCAGTCTTCTGACGCATTAACCGACAGTCGCCCCAATGTTGCGGCCTACGTTCTGGGTCGTTACAAATTGCTCCCGCTATTTTCTCGCGGGGGTTCGCATGACCACTCTCATCGTCACCACGCTGTCCGATACCGCGAGCAAGGGCGAATTGACTTTGCGTCAGGCCGTCAAGGAAGCAGGCGCCGGTGACACAATCGAATTCGCGCAAGGCCTCCATGGCGCGGTAATTCTCACCAAAAACCTCACCATCGACAAATCCGTCACGATTGACGGCAGCGAAGGGTCCGCCTTCGGCATGGGCGGCGCGGTCAGTATCGACGCCAATAATTGCTCGGTTGTCGTCACGGGTTCGCAGGTGACGCTGGCGCATATGGAGGTCGAAGGCGGCGCGCCCGGCGCACCCGGCACGCCGGATGGCCCCGACGGTAGCGATGGCGACACTGGCTCGACCGGCGATCCGGGCGGCCAAGGCGGAGTTGGAGATAATGGCGGCAAGGCGACTGCGCCGGGCTTTATCGGCTCACCGGCACTAATCAATCACGGCACGCTGACGCTCGACCATGTTCTTGTCTCAGGCGATTCTTCCGGTGGCGATGGCGCGACGGGCGGCGACGGCGGCGCGGGCGGCGATGGCGGGCAGGGCCTCAACAACATCGCCAACGGTGGCGACGGCGGTAATGGCGGCAATGGTGGCCTGGGCGCGAATGGCGGCACTGCCGTCGGCGGCATTCTGAACGAAGGCGCACTCACCCTCAAAGATTCAGCGGTTGCCGATTGTCTCGCCATTGGAGGTTCGGGCGGCGATGGGGGTAAAGGCGGCGCGGGCGGTGGCGGTGGCATGGGCGGCACCGGGGGCACGGGTGGAAACGGCGGTGACGGCGGTGATGGCGGCAGCGGCGGGGCCGGTGTCGGCGGCATCCTCAACGAAGGTTCGATCACCGTTGAGGGCGCGGCGCTGTTCTACGGCAATATCGGCAGGGGCGGCGCGGGCGGCAAAGGCGGCAAAGCAGGCGATGCCGGCACCGAAGGCCACACCGGCACGGGTCTTGGCAACAACCAGACCGGCGACGCGGGTTCAAGCGGCGATAAGGGTTCAAAAGGCACCGGCATCGGCAATGTCGATGGCGGTGGACCAACCTCCGGCCATTTCACCAATGGCCACGAGTTCTTCGAGTTTTACGGCAATGGCCCCATCACCGGCGGCCAGTCGCTTGGGCCAAGCGGTTTTGGCGGTCAGTCCTTCACCGGCTTTTCCGCCATCGTTTTGCAGGAGGGCGAGACCGATGTCGGGTCGGTAAATTGGAAAGTCGTGCCTAACGGCGGTGATCTCACAGGCGCTGATTTCACGGGCGGTCAATTGCCGTCCGGCACGCTGAACTTCGACGGCAATTTCAACAGTCGTGGAATCTCGTTTTCATTTGCGTCGGGTTTCACGGTGACGAAAAACGAGACATTCAAAGTGGTGCTCTATGGCCCGGGCGCGCACGAAGCTGTCGGATCGAATTCGACTTTTCTGGTGCATCTGTTTGCCGCCACGGCGGGCAATGATCACATCAATGGTTCCAGCGGAGTCGATTCCATCGATGGCGGCGCCGGTAACGACGTCATCAACGGCAATGCCGGCAACGACACGCTCAACGGCAGCGCAGGGAACGACCACATCAATGGCGGCGACGGCAACGACACGATTTATGGCGGCAGCGGCGCGGATATTCTGACCGGCGGCACGGGCGCGGACATATTTGAATATTTCAGCACCAGCGACAGCACGGCCGCCGCGCGCGACACCATCACCGATTTCTCGCAATCCGACAGCGACCAGGTTCAGATTTTCGGCGCGAGCGTGTTTGTCGGCAAACATGCGTTCGACGGGCAGGCGCACGAAATCCGTTTCGTCGAAAACACGACCACCAACACCACGCTTGTCGAATATGACAGCAATGGTGACAAAATTGCCGATTCGGTCATCAAGCTGAATGGATTGATCAATCTGACGGCGGCCGATTTCGGCTCATCCGTGCATGCCGCTGCTGCTGCGCCCGCGAGCCTGCCCGCCGAATTGCCGCGATTCGGCTATGAGCATCTGGACGCCCATCACACCGATTTTTGGCACGCGCTTATGAACACCCACCACCATCTGGCGATTGACGCATTCCTGATGTGAGCGGGCAAAGGGTCCAGAGAAAAGGTCGTGCCTTGCGTCATTTGGACGGCGGATATCGGCATGCTAGACAGCGGTCATGAGTCACGAAACAACTCTGGCCCTTTCGGCGCTCCTGCTGTTTTCCCTCAAACATTATCTCTGCGATTTCGTGCTGCAGTCGCAGTATCAGGTGCAAAGCAAGGCGATTTATGGGCATGGCGGCGGGTTCATTCATGCCGCCTTGCACGCGGGGTCGTCCATCGTTCCGCTGCTGGTTCTGACCCGCTCGGTTCCGGTCATCGGCACGATTGTGATTGTCGAATTTCTTTTGCACTACCATGTCGATTGGGCGAAAGCGCGCGTGGACGAAAAATATGGCTGGACCAATCAGGACAAAGGATACTGGGTGGTTCTAGGGCTGGACCAGCTTGTCCACCAGCTGACCTATCTTGCGATCACATGGATCGTGCTCGCATACAGGCTTTAGGTCGCTTCAAGCGTCCGGTTCGTCGCTGAACACGTTTGAAAAGAAACTGCGCATCCGCGACATCAGATCGGCCTCGACGTTTTTGCTCAGCGACACGCGCTGTGTCAGCTCATCCAGTTCGCGCTGGCGTTTGCCCAGCACGGTGCTGAAGCGCTGAAGCAATTCGGGCGAGACTTTCAGAAGATCTTCGATCTGCCCCTTGGTGATTTCCAGAACGCGAAGCCGCGTGAGGGCCGTGACCGTGGCCGTGCGCGGCGAGCCGGTCATCAGCGACATTTCACCGACAACATCGCCGGTTGCCGAAACCGCAACTTCGTGCAGGCCATTATTCGCCCCGCTGATGGTGATGCTGGCCGCACCTTCCATGATGATGAACATCGATGCTGCCAGATCGCCCTGACGCATCAGGACCGTGCCTTGCGGCAATTCCGAAGTCTGGCAGCGGCTTGCCAATT
>DATCEI010000280.1:0-6301 GCA_036510185.1 Rhizomicrobium sp.
CCGAGAACTCCACGCTGAAATCCTGGTGCGCCGCCAACAAAATTCCCTATGCGGATAGCGGCATGCCCGTGCGGCTGGACGTGTTCAACGCCTATGCGGATGCGTTTCAGCGCCGCTTCGTGCCTTCGCTGGAGCAGAAGCATGTCGTGTCGCTGGAGCGCGGCACGAGCGAAGGCTTCCGCCTTATCCTTGAAGACGGCAAGCGCGTGAATGCGCGCAACATCGTGCTGGCGCCGGGCATCACATGGTTCGCCGACATGCCCCAGCAGCTTTCGCCGCTGCCCGCCGAATATAGATCGCACAGTTTCCAGCATCGCGATGTGGCGCGTTTTGCCCGCCGTCATGTGGTGGTGCTGGGCGCGGGCGCATCCGCCATCGATCTCGCAGCCTCGCTGCACGATGCGGGCGCGAAAGTGAAAATCGTCACGCGCGCCGATGCGGTGCGGTTTCACAATCCGCCGCATCCCAATGCGCATTCGCTGTTCAATCGTTTGCGCAAGCCGCCATCTGGCATCGGGCCGGGATGGCGTTCATTTTTCTGCGCGAATTTCCCCGGCGTGTTTCATGGCCTGCCGGAATCGGTGCGCCTGCGGGCCACGCGCACGCATCTGGGGCCGGCGCCCGGCTGGTTCATGCGCGAGAAGGCGATGGGGAATTTCCCCATGCTGCTTGGGCAGGAGCTGAAGGGCTCGCGTTATCGCGAAGGCCTTGTGGAACTTGACATAGAGGACGCGGGCGGCAACGAACAGCGGCTTTATTGCCATCATGTGATCGCGGCGACGGGCTTCAGGCCCGAACTCGTGCGGTTGCCGTTTCTGTCGCCGTTTGTGCGTGCGCGTATCGCGCAGATACAGGGCACGGCGATTCTGTCCCCGAAATTCGAAACATCCGTGCCGGGGCTTTACGTCATCGGGCCTGCGGCTGCGAACAGTTTTGGACCGCTGATGCGTTTCATGGTGGGCGCGGAATATACCTCGCCGCTTCTGGCCGCGCATTTCCGCAAGACAGTCGGCACGATGCCGGCGCCGGTGTCACAGCCTGCGCGTCAGCTGGAAGTGGCGGCTTAAGCGCCGAACGAATCCGCAATCGCCCGCCACATGGGCTTGCGCTGCATCGCCGCGTCCAGCGGCAACGCGCGCATATTCCAGCGCCATGTGTCGTGTTCATAAGGCGCCTGAATATAACGGTCCGACAGGCCCCATGTGAGAATCGCAATGGCGCCTGCCTCATGGGCGACATCGAGAAAGCGTTTGCTGGCGTCGACGACGGCACTGTCGCGCACGGCGAGATCCGATGAGCCGCCGTGATCGTCCACGTCATGTTCGGTGATGAGAATGCGAAGGCCCATGGCCTTCACGTCTCCCAGAAATTTGCGCAATTTCTTCTGGTCGATCTGTGGCCCGAACGCGCGCAAATGTCCTTGCAACCCCAGCGCATCAATGGGCACGCGCCGCGCCAAAGCGGATTCAAGAAATGAAAGCGTGGCCGCGCGGAATTTGTCGTTCCACGCCTCGCCGCCTTCGCAACCCCAATCATTATAGACGAGCATCGCAGACGGATCGGCGGCGCGCGCGGTGTGATAGGCAACATCGATATAGGAAGGCCCGAATGCTTCCAGCCACAAGGTTCGCCGCAAATTGTCCGCGCGGCCGTCTTGCGGCCAGATCGCTTCGTTGACCACATCCCAGGAATGCACGCGGCCTTTGTAATGTCCGGCGACGGCCCGAATGTAATCGGTCAGCAGTTTTTCATCGCGTACATCCTGCAGCCAAGGCGGATTTGATTTGTGCCAGACCAGCGGATGGCCGCGAAACGCCTGACCATGCGCATTGGCAAACGCAAGCAATGCATCGGCGGCGCTGAAATCATAGTGGCCCCGCGCGGGTTCGACGATATGCCGTTTCAGTTCGTATTCCGGCACCAGCATTCCCGCTTCGCGCGCAAAGGCTGCGGCAAAATCCGGTTGCCGCAATTGATAATTTCCCGTCGCCGCTCCATAGAGAACGCCGTGCCGCGCGGCGCGCGCGCGCAAAGGGTCTTCTTCACGCGTGAAGGCTGGCACCGTGCTTGCCGCGCCCAGTTGCGCCAGAATTTGCCGCCGTGAGAATTTCATCCGCGCAACGCCACGCCGATATCGGCAATGCGGCGATAGATTCGATTGGGCAGAAAAATCTGCAGGAAAATGATCGCCGCAAGCTGCGGCCGATAACAGCCATGCCGCAGCGCCTTCAGATAAAGCTTCAGCGCCCGGAATTTGTGTCTCGGCGCGATGCCTTTGGCGATGGCCCAGCCTCGGCAACCATAATAGGCGCGTTCGGGAATCTGCGAGCGCAATTCCTCAATCCAGTGCAACAATCGCGCGCCCCTGCGCCCCGCCGATGTGCGCGCAGGATCGTAAATGTCTTTCCACACCGCGCCGGGTTCTTCGATCATCGCGAATTTATTGCCGGCAAGGAAAAGCCGGATTGCGAAATCGGTGTCTTCTGCCGCGCGCAAATCCTCATGATAGCGAATGCGCCGCGCCATATTGGCTTCAACTACAATAGTGATGGTCGGCACAAAGCCTCGGTCGCACAAAAGATACGTCGCCATATGCTCATCGGGGCCGAGCGCGCGTGGGGGTTTCAGCAATGTGCGTCCGCGTCCGCGATCCACAATCATCTTGGCGTAACCAACCATATTGTCGGTGCCATCAAGCAATTGTTTCATGCGTTCCAGATGATGCGGCAGGAAACGGTCATCGGAATCCAGAAACGCGATGAAGCGCCCGCGCGCCGCGTCGATGCCCGCATTGCGCGCCGCACCGCCGCCGCGATTGTCCTGGCGCAGAAAGCGAATGCGTCCGTCCTCCATCGCGTCCACGACCTTCGACGGATTGTCCGCCGAGCCGTCATCCACAACGATGATCTCGAAATCCTGGCAGGTTTGTTCCAACACGGAGGCGAGCGCATCTTTCAGCGCATCGGCCCGGTTGTAAACGGGAATGACAACGGAAAAGAACGGCGCTACGAAATCGGCCATGACACGGAGCTTTGCGGGCGCGGAATTCGCAGCATCGCGATCATCAGCACGAACACGACCCAGACGGGACCGTCGCCTTCAAGAAAATCGGATTCCAGAATGTTGTGCAGCAGTGTGAACACGAAAATCGCAAAGAGCAGCGCATAAAGTTCACGTTGCGTGGGTTGCGCGCGCCAGAAGGAAATTCCCGGCAGCACGATGAAGTTCAGCATCGCCAGCGCAAAGCCGATGCCGCCGATGGTGACGAGCAATTGCAGATAGGCATTGTGGCCATGCGCCGCTGCCTCCACCCAACCGCCGCCGACATAATTGTGCAGCGGCGAGGCGGCACCCGTATCCGAAAACGAGCCGAAGCCCGAACCCAGCAGCGGATGATCGCGGATGAAATTCACTTCCGCCTGCCAGATCGCCGTGCGGCCGGTGAATTGCGCGGGATCTTCCAGCACGCGCGCGATGGCGTCCGCGTCGAGATAGAACATCGCTGCCGCAATCGCGCACAACAGCACAAACGCGACAACCACAATGCTGCGGTCGAGCTTGCGCTGCCAGGCATAGCGATAGATCGCGCCTGCAAGGAGCGCCACGGGCAACATGCCCAGCGACGATTTGGAATGCGTCATCACGAGAAAGCCGAGCGCGCCCAGAAACAGCGCGATGTCCACGCGGCTCTTGCGCGCCATCGCGAAGAACAGAAACACCATCGCCGAAATCGCGCAGACGCCGCCCGCAATGTTCTTGTGGAAATAAAGTCCGCGCCAGTCGCCGACCACAGACGGATCGAGCTCGCCGGGTTGGTGGATCGCGCGCGCCGTCAGCGGAATGGAAATCCAGTTCACCAGCAGCACGAACGCAAGCACATAACGCAAAATGCGCAGCGCCTTCTCTGTGCCCAGCGTTTCCACGCTCAACAGCGCGGACAAGACAACGACGATCTCAAGCCCCGCCCGCCGCAACGTGACCTCTGGCTGCAATGACCATATGGCACTCGCCACGCACCATATAAGAAGTATCGCAAACGCGACCGGCAAATTCGCAAACGCGCGAAATCCGCGTTGCGCCATTGCGCTCATCACGATGGCCGCGAACACCAGCAGATAGGCGACCTGCCGCGCCGTATCGCCCGCGCCGGAAATTCCGTTCTCGCCCAGCGCCAGCAATTGCGGCGTGCGCGGCGCGAAGGGCGTGAAGCCGATGAAAGCCAGCAACAGCAACGCGGCGAACGCCGCTTCCGCGAAAAACGGCATGAGGCCCGCGCGCGAAGGCGCGGTGTTAGCGGAAAGACTACTCATTCTCCATGCGTCGTCGCGTATTCGTTGTAGTGGCTGCCGAACAGCGCGGCGATCTTTCCCGCCGCGCGGCACAATTTGGTCAGCGGCATCGCCCGGCGATTCGGGATCGCACCGAGAATGGCCAACATGGGCGGGAACAACAAGAGCGCGCCCGCGATCTTGGCAAGCTCACGCGCCCGCGCAATCGCGCGCGGACCGTGCTTCAGGAACACGCGCATGTCCGAATTGCCCACGCGATAGGCGCGCGCCAGCGCCCAGCCGAAACGCGCGCGGCTCGCCGGCACAAAGGCGTGAACGGCGGCGGCGTCGGCCCAGGCGAAGCGTTTGCCTTGCGCGCGCAGCCGCGTGAAGAAATCGCGATCCTCACCGCCGGTGAGCGCGAAGCCGGGATCGAAACAGGGTAGGGCAAGGTCTTCAAAACAGGTGCGCCGCATCAGCACATTGCCGGTGCCTTCGATCATGTCGATGGGGCCGGTGGTCCCGCGCAGATCGGCGATGCCTTCGCAACGCGCGGCCCAGGTGCCGGGCGCGTGTTCGAACACGCGCAGCACCGCGCCGTGCAGCGCATCGGCGTTGGTTTCGCGTTGCACGTTCAGGAATGCGTTGAGCCATTGCGGTTGCGGCCACTCATCGTCGTCCAGCATGGCGATGAATTGCGCACGCGAACGGGCGAGCACATGGTTCACCAGCGCGTTGCGCGCCTGCGCGATGCCGCGTTCGGGCACGATGATGCTGGTCAACGGCCAGCGATAGCCGGACGCTTTAAGCCGTACGCAGAGATCGAAGGCCTCATGTTTTTCGGAGTCATTGTCGGCCACGAGAACGGAAACATTCGCGTTGGTTTCGAGTTCGGCAAGCGCCAACAACAGGCGCTCCAGCCATTTGGGGCGGCGAAAGCTTGGAATGGCGACGATCACATCAACCATGCTGCGCTCTCCATTTGCGGGCGAGCACGAGGATTTTCGCCGTCATCACCAGATCGCCAGCGAGAATACCGCATAGCGAGGCGATGGGGCCTGCGACAAGCAGCAGGCCCAATGTCAGCGCGAGCGACACGACGCTGGACCACAGGCTCGCGCCTGCCAGCGGGCGGAATTCGCGCGCGGCTTGCAGCAGAACGGATTCCGGCGTGCGCAGCAAGCGCACCGCCATGATTGTCGCCCAAAGCACGACGACGATGGAAACGTCACGCGCGTCGTAGCCATGTTTCAAGATGAGTGTCGGGAACCAGTGCATCACGACGACTGAAAGAACGATCGTGCAAAGCCAGATGACGATGGCCGCCGCGCGGAATTCGCGCACATGCCTGTATGCGGACGTTGCGTGGCCTGCCGCGATCTTGCGCGCCATGGCGGGGCGTTCAAGATCGGGGAGCGCCGACAGACACAGTGAAACAGGCCGCATGAACAGCGAGCCGACGGCCAGAAGCGCGAAGGCTTTCGGCCCCGAAATGAAGGTCACGAGATAGGCATGCGCGTTGGCGGTGAGTTCGGTCGCGACCACGCCCAGCAGCGACCAGCGCGTCAGGTCACGCCAGATCGCGCGATAGATGCCGAGCGTGCCGGTAAACAGCGAGGTGATCTGTTGTTTCAGAAATGTTATACCGAACGGCAGCAATGCGAGCGCGATGCTTGCGCCCATTGCGAGGGCTGCGTTCGCGGGCGTGAGAGTGTGTGTCACCAGCAATGTGGCGAGGCTTGCCGTCAGAAGCACGCTGTAGGAAAAATCCGATGCCGCCACGCGCGCAATGGCGCGTTGCGTGTAGGCATAGGAGCGCGCGAACCAGCGCAAGGTCATCGCGCCGCCATAAACGCCCAACAGTGCGGCGAGCGGGATTTCCGCGCCGCTTGCGAACAGGAGCGCGGCGATCACAATTCCGGCGACCAACGAAAAAGAGAAATTCGCTTTCATCAGCGAGGCGAGTTCGTGATCCGAAAGTGCATGTCCGCGTGTGATGGCGGTCGCGACCGGCGCGCCCAGAAGTGCGGCCG
>DATCEI010000281.1:0-8138 GCA_036510185.1 Rhizomicrobium sp.
TTCAATTTCGCAGCGTCGGATAAGATCGACCTCAAATTCAAGGTGACCGCCATTGACGCGGCGATTGCCACCGGCGCGTTGTCAACGGCGAGTTTCGACACCGATCTCGCCGCTGCGGTCGATGCCGCACATCTCGGCAAACATCATGCGGTACTCTACACGCCGGATTCCGGCGATCTCGCAGGAAAGACGTTCCTCGTCATCGACGCCAATGGCGTGAAGGGCTATCAGGCGGGGAGCGATTTCGTTATCCAGCTCGATCAACCAAGCCACACAACCAGCATCGATGTGACGGATTTCGTTTAACGGATTCACGCCAGTGTCCCGCCGTCGATGACGATGGACTGGCCCGTCATCCATGATCCCGCGCGGCTGGCGAGGAACACGGCCGCGCCGGCGATGTCGTCCGGCTCGCCGAGGCGGCGCAGCGGATTGCCGAAGCTGGAGCGTTTCTCCGCTTCCGGCGTCTCCCATAACGCGCGCGCGAAATCGGTTTTCACCAGGCCCGGCGCGATGCAGTTCACGCGGATATTGTGCGGTCCGTATTCCACCGCGAGATTGCGCGCCAGCTGCAAATCCGCCGCCTTGGAAATGCAATAACCACCGATCACCTGCGAGCCGCGATAGCCCCCGATGGATGAGACAATTATAATGGAGCCGTCGCGCCGTTCCGCCATCTCCGGCAACACCATGTGGCAAAGCCAGTGGTTGGAACGGATATTCGCGCCCATGATTTTGTCGAAGGCCTCGTCGGGCATGTCCGCCGACGGGCCATAATAGGGGTTCAGCGCTGCGTTGCAGACCAGCACGTCAATCTTGCCGAATTGCCGCCGCGTTTCATAAACCAGCGCTTTCAACTGTTCCTTGTAATTGATGTTGCAGGGAATGGGCGCCGCGACCTGTATGCCCTTGCCGTGTTCGGCATTGATCGCGGCGGCCACGCGCTCGCAGGCATCGGCCTTGCGGCTCGACACCACGACTTTCGCGCCGTGCTGGGCCAGCCGTGTAACGATGGCCTCGCCGATGCCCTTCGTGGAGCCTGTGACGAGCGCCACCTTGCCGTTGAGATCGAACAGATTCATGAGCCTCTCCCTGAATAGCGAGGGCTCATCCTAGAGGAAAACACGCGCGGTAAAAACAACCCCGCCGGCGCGAACCGGCGGGGCTTCAGTCAGGAGAGATCAGTATTCGTTTTCGGCGTAATGCTGCCTGTCGGCCGCTGCATAACCGCGCGCTTCGGCGATCGCTTCATTGGCGCGATAGGTGGCTTCGTGCGTCGAAATCTTGGCGCAGGATTGGCCATCCGGCGTGGTGAGCGGATAACGCTCATCCAGTTCGTTGCACATCAGACGCGCCGTCAAACGCGCGCGGGCGCGCAGGACGTACGCGCCGTCGGCGGTGCGCAGATCGAGATCGTCATATCGCACCTGCTGCGAAAGAGAATGAACGCCATAGGTCGCGCCGGATTTGTTCTGCGGAATCTGATAACGCGGCACGTTAATTTCGACGTTTTCGTTCGAATCATAAACGCCGCTTTCATACGCCGCACCCTGCGCATTGGCCGAAACGCTTGCGAGCATCAGCGCGCCCGCGGCCAGCAGGGCGGTTCGCAACGGATGGTTGGATGTGTGAATTCGCATTTCAAAACTCCTTTATTGCGCCTTCGTGTTCCACGAGGGAACCGCGGGCGGATGAACTCGTCGCTTAAAGAAACGATCTATGCACGCGGACGTTCCGGCAAATCGCCGGTTCCATAAGAGGTCTGCCCAGTTCTCCAACCCTGCAGGTTACAAAATTGTCATATCGGGGCGATATGGAACCAGGGCTTGAGCACTTTTGAAGCCGCTATATTTGCGTTCGCCAAGTATTTGCGCATCCAAATATTTGTGATAATTCGGCACTATCGGAGCAAAGCGGGGGCAACATGGCATCTGTGACATGGATCGGGTCGTCAGGTGACTGGTCTGACGCCGCGAACTGGGACAGCGGCTCGGTGCCGGGCGTGGGCGACGACGTATCGCTCCAGGACTCCGGCTATTACATCGTCTCGGCATCCTCTGCGATCCACGTTGCGTCGATCATATTTCAGAATTTTTCTGGCTCTTTGGATCTCAGCGGTAGCGGCGTCAGGGATATCGTTAGTCACGACCTGATGAATAGCGGAAATCTGGTTGTCGATGGCGATGACCAATCCGGTGGAACGACGCTGCGGATCGGTGGAACGCTTACGAACAACGACACGCTGACACTGGGCAGCAATTTCGGCACGTTGACCGGTTCGGTCATTGTTCGTACCACTCATCTCCAAAATCTGAACACGATCAATTTGTACGGCGGCGCCGACCAAGGCACGCGCGCGGTTTTGGACGTGACGGGCGATGCCGCTCCTGAATCTCTCACAGGCACATATTATCTCTCCGGTGACGCGAATCTCGAATTCGCCGGCGGTGAAATTAACAATATAAGCGAGGGGTGCAGTTTAACGCTTGATGGCGCTCGTGCGCACGTTTCTGATACCGCAAGCCCCGGCACGAACAGCGCGCTTGCCGATCTGACGAGCAACAATGGCTGGCTTACGCTGGAAAACGGTTCGTCACTTTACAACATTCAGTCGGACTTCCAGAACCTCGGCGCACTGGATGTCGCCGGCGGCAGCAAGTTCACGACCGCTGACGGCGTCAATCTGCTCAACACGGATATTCTGGAAATCGAGCGGGGCGGCGCCGTCAAAGTAAGCGGCACCCTTACCAATACCAACACGATATTCATCGACGGCGACGGCGCGACGCCAACCGTTCTCGATGTGGGGCATCTGGTCAACAGCTACGCAATAAACCTCAGCGCGGAAAACGGTACCCCGCCTCAGCAGGCGGCCATTCTGCGAGATTTGGGCGATGCCGCGCCTTCAACCCTGCAAGGGGAAGTCACGCTGTCCGTTACGGGCAACTCGCTTATCGAATTTGCGTCGGGGTCCATCGCGAGCATTGGGCAAGACGCGACGCTGAAGATCGACGGCAGCCAGGCCCGCATTGCCGATGCGGATGCTTTGGGAAGCAACAGCGCGTTGTCTGACCTCGTCAGCAATGCCGGCACGTTGATCCTTGCGGATGGTGCCGTCCTGAAGAGTATCGGGGCCACCTTCACCAATTCCGGCACTTTCAGAATCCTCGACCACACATCGATTTCGACTGCGCCGGGCGTGGGATTCGTCAATAGCGGCGCGCTGGAAGTGGATACGGACGGTTCCATCATCCCATACTCGGGAAGCTCCCTTGATATTGGCGGAGCATTGACCAATACGGGCAGCCTTGAGATTCAGAACGGTTATAATTCCTACAATTCTTCGCCCACGATCGTCACGGTTCACGGCCTGGCAGCCATCGGCTCTATTTCCATCCAGGGCAATACAAATTACTCCCAAAACGACCTGGCCGAGCTGAACGATATTGGCGGAGTGGCGCCTGATACGCTGAGCGCCGGAGTGTCGATTTCCCTCGCCGGCGATGCGCTTTTGCAATTCGCAAGCGGCGGCATCACGAGCATCGCAAAGAACGCCTGGCTTTCTCTCGACGGGACGCAGGCGCGTGTGGCCGATAGCGATTTGCTGACGATCAATTCGGCGCTGACAGGGCTTGCCGGCAATGCCGGAACGCTCGTCCTTGCCGATGGCGCGGATTTGCATAATGAGTCGGTGGCGTTCGACAACAGCGGGACGTTTTCGATTCTGAACAGCACCGCTGTGCTCACGGATTCAGGCGTGGATTTCACCAATAGCGGCACGCTGAATGTCGACACCGCCTACGCCGATAGCGGCAGCACGCTGGATGTCGGTGGAACATTCTACAACAGCGGCACGCTCGCTGTCGGAAATGCAAACGATACAGGCGGCATGACCGAGGTAATCGCGAACAATTTCGTCAACACCGGGACAATAGACTTGGCCACTGCGCTCGGTTCCTCTGCCCAGGTTTGGGTGAATGACGACGGAGTGGCGTCTTCCGTATTGTCCGCAGGCGAACATTTCAATCTCGCAGGCAACGCCCTGCTTGAATTCAGCAAGGGCAAGATCAAAACGATCGCCGCAAATGCCAGCATCAGTCTTAGCGGGCCCAATGCTTTCATCGCCGACGCCGCAGATCCGAATGAGAACAGCGTTCTCCTGCAACTATCCACGAATGCCGGCTATTTTACTTTGAGCAATGGCGCGTCTTTCGAAGCGCAGGCTTCTTTCACCAATAGCGGTAAGCTTTCCCTGGCACAGCAGGCATCGTTCTATGTTGCGCAGGATCTTTCCAATACCGGAACGCTTTCTTTGATGCGCCAAGCGTCGTTCCACGTCGCGCAGGATCTTACCAACACCGGAACACTCAATTTCGATTCGAATGCTGATCTTAACGGCGCAGGCGGCAGCGTGATAAACGTCGGTGGCACGTTGACCAATTCCGGATCCATGTCCGTCGGATACGCGATACTTCCGATGAGCGGCGACGTGACCCTGACTACAACCCATCTCGTCAATACCGGATCAATCGGCATAGGTGGAGCAGCGTATCAAACGACACTCGACGTCCTGGATGATGCCGCGCCGACGACTCTCGCCGCAGGCGTTGGGATCGGTCTTTCCGGCGATGCACTTCTGGAATATGCGAGCGGCAGCATCGAATCGATAGCGAAGGGCGCATCGCTGTCGATGTCGGGCGTGCAGGCGCGCATCGCGGACGCTTCCGATACGACAACCGATAGTGCTTTGTCGGGGTTCGTCAGCAATGCGGGCACATTCTCGCTTTCCGGGGGAGCGGTGGTCGCCAACGGAACGAACGATTTCCTCAACAGTGGTTATCTGTCTGTCGCATTCGGCATACCGAACGCCGCCTCCGCTTTCGACGTTGGCGGAACGCTGACCAACAGCGGCACAATCGACATCTCCGACTACAATGGTGGAGGGATCAACGCCGCAGGCCTGGCGAATTCCGGGACAATTACAATTCAGGGCGGCAATTCCTTGCTGCACCTCACAGGCGACGTCACAAATACCGGAACGGTCAATATCGGAACCTATACGTTCCATGATCTTTTGTCGGCGGCCGGAAATTACACGCAGAGCGGCGGCCTTACCGAACTGGATTATGGGACTTTGTCGGCCAGCGAGGTGATTGTATCCGGTGGCACGCTCGACGGCATCGGCCAGATAGATGGTTTCGTCAGCGTGAGGGGCGGCACGTTCGTGAGCGGCTTCTTGAAGTATTTCACCGCTGCCGACATCGGGGTGACAGGCGGCTTCGCGGTGCAATCGGGTGGCACCGTTGCTGAAGTGCTTGTCGCCGATAGCGGGCAATCAAGCGAAATCCAGGTTACGCGCGGAGTTCACCTCTACGGCGGCGTGCTCGATCTGAATGTCTCCGACCCGTCCGCTCTGCATGTTGGAGAAACTTTCACCATCATGTCGTTTGCGGATGGAAAGCTGAACGGCCAGTTCTCGGAAATCGTGGACGGCAAATACACCGGCAGCGGCACAAGTGTGGATATCGGCAAAGGGCTGACACTGGATGTGCTCTATAACAACAGCGCAGGAAACATTCAGGTTCAGGTGGTCGCCACGCCCGCGGCCGCCGCGCATGACCTCATCGCCGACAACGCGCAACACGCGCTGCTGACGGACGATGCGATCCTCGCGCTCGATACGCATGGCATGTCATGGCATCACGGCGGGCACGCGCTGCACTTCGAGCACGCGCCCATTTACGACAACGCGCCGATAATCTAGCGCAGATTATTCCGCGATCGCCTCGCCGGAGCCGCCGAATTCCTTGGGGAAATCCTTCAGCTTGGGCAGACCGTCTTTCATGCGCAGCACGGTCTCGGAATAATTGATGTGCACGCCGGGCTGGAAATCCAGCGTCGGCAGCGTCGCCGAGAACACGTCCACAAGGCCCAGCCCCGGATGATTGGTCATCAGATGGCCGCCGCATTTGGCGCAGTATTTGCGCTGGCTGCCTTCGGTCTTGGCATAGGTTTCGAGATGTTCCTCGCCCTTGGTGACTTTCACGTTCTCCGGCCTCCACAGCGTGAACGCATTCACCGGCCCGCCCGACCACGACCGGCACGAGCGGCAATGACAATAGCCCATGCCTTCCGGCGCTCCCGTGACTTCCATTTCAACCGCGCCGCAAAAGCAGCTTCCTGCGTGAGACATGGCTCCATCCTCCCGAAATTGACCGTCGGCATTGAACAGGGGAAACGGGGCGGAGGGAAGAGGTCTCGTTCAACCTTCGCGTGCAGCCAAAAGGTGTGTTGTGCGTTCCGTCCATACTGGAAACCCGCGTTTCCAACTCCTGCAGGATCGAAATATGGATATGCCGGTCGTATTGGTCGTCGAGGGCGAAGCGCTCATTCGCATCAGCGCCGTCCATATGGTGCGAGACGCGGGCTTTGAGGCCGTGTCGGCTTCCAGCGCGGACGAGGCGATCAGGATCATGGAGGCGCTGAGCGACATCGGCGCGGTTTTTACCGGCATCAATATGTCCGGCTCGATGAACGGGCTGAAGCTGGCGCGTTCTATCCATGACCGCTGGCCGCCAATTCATCTGATTGTGGCTTCCGGGCGAGATGCTTCGGCTGACAAGGAATTGCCCGAAAACGGGCGTTTTATTCGCAAGCCATATACCGCAGAACAAATATCGGCTGTTCTTGTGGAACTATTCGATCTCACTCTTAAGCCCATTCGCGTTAATAGTATTGCGACCCATAACTATACTACGCTAAGTTGAATCCAAGTCTTGGCTGATTCGCCAATGCTTACCCGGATAGGTTTTCGCTTCGGAAGCATCCGGGGGCACGGAAAGGGGCAGCTATGGCTCCCCATCTGTCAACGCATCCAGATGTTTCGCTTAACCTCGCACTGGCGGTAATCGCCTCTTCGACCGCCCCTCTGTTGCTTCTCGATAAAGATCTCACACTGATTGCAGCGAGCAGATCGTTCTGCCGCGTTTTTCAGATCGATTCCGCCGGCGTGCCGGGCCGTGCGTTTCGGGCGCTGGGATCGGGCGAATGGGATGTGCCGCAACTCATGTCGTTATTGAAGGCGACGGCAGCGGGTTACGCCGAAGTCGAGGGTTATGAGATTGATCTCAACCGCGAGAACAGGGAGAGCCGCCGCCTGGTTCTGAACGCGCAGAAGCTCGATTACGGCGACTCGGATAGCGTGCGCCTGCTCATATCGGTATCCGATGTCACCGACGCGCGCATCGCCGAGAAACTGAAAGACGATCTGCTGGCGGAGAAGGCGGTTCTTCTGCAGGAACTTCAGCACCGTGTCGCCAATAGCCTTCAGATCATCGCCAGCGTGCTTATGCAAAGCGCGCGCAAGGTGCAGTCTGAAGAAATCAGAACTTACCTGAACGACGCGCATCACCGCGTCATGTCCGTCGCAACCCTGCAACAACAGCTCGCGGCGTCCAGCGTGGCCGATGTCGAATTGCGTCCATACTTCACCGCGCTATGCGCGAGCATCGGCGCGTCGATGATCCGCGATCACAATCAGCTGACACTGGATGTCAGCGTGGACGACAGCATCACGCCCGCAGATATTTCCGTCAGCCTTGGGTTGATCATTACCGAGCTTGTCATCAACGCACTCAAACATGCCTTTCCCAATGACCGCAACGGCAAGATCCACGTCGATTATCGTTCGTACGGGCCGAACTGGACGCTGTCCGTCATCGATAATGGCGTTGGCATGCCGGACAAGTCTGCAGATGCAAAGGCCGGTCTTGGCACGAACATCGTTCACGCCCTGACCGCGCAATTGCATGCGTCTATCAGAGTTGCCGATGCCTATCCGGGGACCGCGGTGTCCATTGTGCACACGCAAATTGCCTCCGTAAGAACGCCCGGTCCCGCAGCTGTTCGCGCGGTTTAGCCTTTCGCCGGCGGCGCTCAATCCAGCGTCGATACGATCCTCCTCCCATTACAGACGCTCGCGCGATCTGGGGTCCATAGTGCAGCCAAAGAGCAGCCTGCGCGTTATGTCTGCATCGGGGCGTTGCCAATTCTTCTGCGTTGTCGATGCGCGGACGAGACACAGACCAAAATATGGAGAGGGCAACCGTGCTTGTCGTCGAGAGCGAGACACTCATTCG
>DATCEI010000282.1:0-8534 GCA_036510185.1 Rhizomicrobium sp.
CGCTTTGCGCACCCGCCTTGCGGGCGACCTCGCCGCCGCGTGGCAAGACGCCGAATCCAAACCGATGGATTTCGATGGCCGCGAATTCCATAAGCCCGGCGGCATCGCGCGCCAGATGATCTGGGACGCCGACAAGAAGCAGATGACGCTGGTGCTGTACCTCGGCACCGACCCCGCCATCTACATCCCGATGCGGCAGGTTTCCGATTTCAGCGACAATCCGTGGCCGGGCGGATAAAGCGCAATCCCGCGCCCGCATTAATTTCGTGAAATTATAGACCTTCGGAATTTGCCCGCGCCGATTTCAACGCCATAGTCGGCGCCTTACAGATGGAGGCAACGATGTCGGAACCGGGCGCGCGGCAACAGGAAAAGCAAAAGCAACGGCGCGAGGAGCGTCTGCGGCAGCGGGCGGAAATGCAGAACCGCAACGCAGGCGAACTGGCAAAGCAGCAGGAACTGACGCGCCAGAACGTGGCTGCGCAGCAGGAACTCACGCGCCAGACCAACGCCCGCGGCTGGGCGCTGATGGCCGCAAGCATTCACACCGCCGGCCCCGGCAAGGACGCCGTGTTCGACACGGCGGAAAAATTCGCGGCGTGGATTCTCAAGAAATAGCTTCACGCAAACGAAACCCGGTCAGGAAAAGAATTCCAGAAGCAGCGCCGTCAGCCTGCTTTGTGTTTCCGGCGAAATCTTCCCGAGCTTTTTGATGAGCCGCCGCTTGTCGAGCGCGCGCAATTGATCGACGGCGATTTCTCCATTCCGACCCTGAAAACGGATGCGCAGCCGCGTCGGATAATCGCGCAAGGTCGATGTCAGCGGCGCAATCACGACCGTATTGAGCGCATCGTTCGCCTGATCCGGCGAAACCACCACGCAGGGCCTTGTTTTCTTGATTTCCGAACCGATGGTCGGATCGAGCGCGGCCAGATGCACCTCGAATCGGTGGGGCGCTACCATGTCCAGTCGGAATCGAAATCCGTGCCGAGGCTGTCCGGAATCAGAAGCTCGTCCGCCTTCGCCGCGCGGCCGAATCGCTCCGGCCAGTCGCTTCTCGGTCCGTGCTTTGGCCGGATGATCAGGGCGCCGTCAGCGACCGTAAGCGTCACTTCGCCTTCCAGCCCGGCCTGTTCGCGCATTGCTTTCGGAATGCGGACGCCTTTGGAATTGCCGATGGCCACGATTTCAGCCGTCACGGTTGCGCGGATGGTCATAAGCACATTGTAATTACATCGGGCGCAGCGTCAATACTAAGGCTATTTCCCGCTATCAAAGGGAAGGCGTATTGGCGGCACCGGGTGACGCAGATGCTTTTTTCATTTCCCAAAGGAGCGCGGTGACGGCGGAGGCTAATTTGCCCGCATTGGCTTTGCCGATAAGTTGACCTGTGATGAAGGTAATTTTCATCGAAAATTCTACTGCATTGTCGCCCTTTGGTTCAGACGCCGAACTTAAGTCAGATACTAAAGAACGTAGGCTATTACACTGTTTTCGGTAATTCGTTTCATCTAAAAGGACTAACATAAGATAGTTTGTCATACGATTTAGACTGCGAACGGATAACCAATAAAGCCAGACGAGAACACAAAGAATCATAAGCAAAATAATGACTATCCAACCCATGTTCGCTACCCCTTAGATGCCCTAACAAATCATACCACGTTGGATGTATCGGCCGTCTAGCGTGATGCTTATTACCACTTGTTGAACGCGAAGAACGCCGCGCAGGCCAGAAACCCAAACGCCACAATGTGATTCCACTTAATCGCCTCGCCCAGATAGGTGACGGAGAAGCCCGCGAACACGATCAGCGTGATCACCTCCTGCATGGTCTTGAGCTGGGCGGCGGAATAGACCGTGTGGCCGATCCGGTTGGCGGGAACCGCGAAGCAATATTCGAAAAAGGCTATGCCCCAGCTGGCCGGGATCACCAGCCACAGCGGTATTCCGGGGTATTTCAGCTGCCCGTACCAGGCGAAAATCATGAACACGTTGGAGATGCAGAGCAGCAAAATGGGCGCTATGGCGGGCGAGATCATGGTTAGTCCTCACTCATTCGTGACCGCAAGAAAAATACGCTGGAGCGCCGAACCTTCGCCGCAATTGGGTGGTCGGATAAGTGTTCGGCGCAGAGTGTAACGCTTGCGGCGAAAGCTAGGCAGGAGCGTGTATTTTTAACAATGGCCATGGACGGGGGGTTGCAATGGTGCGACACTTCCGTCTTCCGGATTTGGGGAGGAACCCATGAAGTTTCGGGACATCTCGGCAATCATCATCGGCACGATCGGCGCAGCCGTTCTGGTCAGCCCATCGCAAGCCGCTATCACAGTGCTCGGCACAGGCATGGCGAGCAATTGTTATCAGGCCGCGGAATTCGGCGGCGACGCGAAGGCGGGTGTTGCCACTTGCACCGGCGCACTCGATGAAACGCTGTCGGTGCTCGACAGGGCGGCGACCTATGTCAATCGCGGCATCCTCGAAGCCCGCATTGAAGCATCGAAAGATGCGCTTGCGGACTACAACACCGGCCTCAAGCTGCGGCCCAGTCTCGCCGAAGCCTATGTCGATCGCGGCGCGACCTTCATCGCGATGCGCCGCTATGCGGAAGCCCTGCAGGATATCGACAAGGGAATCGGTCTTGGCGCACGCCAGCCGGAAGTCGCTTACTACGACCGCGCGATTGCGCATGAAGGCGTAGGCGATGTTCGCGCGGCGTATGAGGACTACAAGAAGGCGCTTGAAATCCAGCCGAACTTCGCATTGGCGGCGGATCAGCTGACGCGCTTCAAGGTAGTCAAGAAGCCGACAAGCGGCGGCGTCTGATTTAGCCTACCCATCTTCGTACAGATGGGCGTGAGCGCGTTTTTGCGCTTGCGCCCATTTTTGTTTGAAGACACATCTTCCAGATTACGGAAAGTTATTTCGCGGGCCCTTCGCAGAACCCACCCTCGCGACAATTCGATACAAATTGCGCGCCGCCGCCGCTTTCGCCGTTCCCGCCGCGCGATCAATCTCCTGCCCAACGCGAGCATGCCCGCATCGGCGCTCCATCCGGGGCATGTTTGCGCGGGCGGCCGGACTTCTTTCGCACCCCGAAGCGGAATTGTCTGGCCGCCCTACCTAATCCGGCAATCAACCCTGCGCGAGGCCCTTGTGTTCGGCTTCCCAGCCGCTATTTAGAGGCGGGGGCCTGGGCGTTCGCGCCTGCCAAAAGAGCGGTTTCATGACACGATTTCTGTCCTCCAGTTCCATCCTCACTCTTGCGCTTGTGCTGGCCGGATGCGCCACGCCCGTGCCGCAGGTGCTCAAGACCACCGATCTGCCCCAGGGCTTTGAAGCCCCGGTTGCGAAGAACGCGCCGGTCTGGCCGAGCGCCGACTGGTGGTCCGGTTTCGGCAGCCCCGAAATGACGGGCTTCATCGCCACCGCCCAGAAAGACAATCTCACGCTCGCGCAGGCCTATGCCGCCGTGCTTCAGGCGCAGGCGGAAGCCGGCATCGCTCGCTCGGCCCTATTCCCCACGCTCGACGCCAATGCCAGCGCGCAACGCTCCGGCTCCAAGGGCGGCTCCAGCGTCATTGTCGGCGCGCCGCCTACGAACAAATTTGTTTCGGAAGACCAGTTCAGCCTCGGCCTCGCGGCGGCGTACCAGCTCGACCTGTTCGGCAAGAATCGCGACACGCTTGCCGCCGCCGATGAAGCGCTGCGTTCCAGCACCTATGCGCAGGAAGTGGTGGAGCTGACCGTCAACGCCACTGTCGCCAACACATATCTCAGCGTGCTGGCGCTGCGCGAGCGCATCAAGATCGCGCAGGACAATCTCGATGCCGTCAACCGCATCCTCGCCATCGTGAAGGCGAAGGTGCAGAACGGCGTGTCGTCCAATCTCGATCTGGCGCAGGAACAGGCGCAGGCCGCAGCGCAAGAGGCAACTATCCCCGCGCTGAAGGAACAGGAACGCGAGGCGAAGAATTCGCTGGCCGTGTTGCTGGGCCGCGTGCCCGAAGGTTTCACCGTCGATGCACAGAATCTCAATGCCGTGGGCGCGCCTGCGGTTGCGCCGGGATTGCCTTCCGATCTTCTGCTGCGCCGCCCCGATGTGGCGGAGGCCGAAGCGTTGCTCGCCTCCTCGCACGCCAATGTGGATGCGGCGCGCGCCGCATTCTTCCCCAGCATCGGTCTGTCCGCGCAAGGCGGCGTCGCCAGCAGCACGCTTGGCAAATTGTTCAGCGGCGGCTTTTTCTATTCGCTGGCCGCGCAGGCGTTGCAGACGATTTTCGACGGCGGATTGCTTTCGTCCGAAAGCGACGAAGCCAAGGCCGTTCAATTGCAGGACGTGGCCAATTACCGCTCCGTCGTGATCAGCGCCTTTGCCGATGTGGAGCGCGCGCTCGGCGAATCCGCAAGCTTCACCGAGCAGGAAGGCCTGCTCGCCGACGAAGTGAAGAACGCGGCCGAAGCCTTCCGCATTTCCGAATTGCAATACCGCGAAGGCGTGGCCGATTTGCTGACCGTGTTGCAGGCGCAGCAGACTTTGTTCACGGCGGAAGACCAGCTGGTGCAGACCAAGCTCGCGCGGCGGCAGGCCTCCGTCGGTCTCTATCAGGCGCTTGGCGGCGGCTGGAGTTCGGACGCGAAAGACAACACGCAAAAATTTCCGGCAAGCACGGTCGCCGTGATGCCGGAAGCCGCAATTGAACCTGCGCCCGCTCCGGCGCCAGCGGCGACGCCGGCAACGACTGCAGCACCGGTGACGACGCCGGCGAAACCTTAGCGCCATTCTGGGTTGAGTTGACGCTCAAACCCTCGGTGTCATGGCCCGCCGGAGTGCGGGCCATGACAAGCGCGTGTGTGGTTTCCGTTCTTTCCTAGACTGCCCTAATGCCCCAACACCTTATGCGGCTTGTAAGGCTCCTCCAGCCGCGTCCGTTCCTCATCCGATAGAACAAGCGACATCGCCGCAATCGCGTCATCCAGATGCGCCATCTTCGATGCACCGACAATCGGCGCAGTGACGCCCTTCTGCGCCATGAGCCATGCCAGCGCCACATGCGCATTGGGCACGCCGCGCGCCTTCGCAATCTCGCTCACGCGGTCCACCACATCGAAATCGCTGTCCTCGTGATAGAGCATGTGAGCAAACTCATCGCTCTTCGCCCGTGTGGTGTTGCCTTGCTCGCCACGTTTGCGATTGCCGGTAAGGAATCCGCGCGCCAGCGGACTCCATGGAATGACGCCGATGCCTTCCGCGCGGCAGAGCGGCATCATCTCGCGCTCCTCCTCGCGATAGACGAGATTGTAGTGGTTCTGCATGGAAACGAACCGCGTCATGCGCATCGCGTCCGCCGTGGACAGATATTTCGCGAATTGCCACGCATACATCGACGAACCGCCGATATAGCGCGCCTTGCCCGCCTTCACGACATCGTGCAGCGCCTCCACCGTTTCGGCGATGGGTGTGTGCCTGTCGAAGCGATGGATCTGATAGAGATCGACATAATCGGTTTTCAGCCGCCGCAACGAATTGTCGATGGCGTGCATGATGTGCTTGCGCGAAAGCCCACGTTCATTGGGATCGCTGCCCATCGGATTGTAAACCTTGGTCGCGATCACCACGCGCTCGCGCGACGGCGCGAAATCGGCAAGCGCGCGGCCCAGCACCTCCTCGCTCGCGCCCAGCGAATACATGTCGGCCGTATCGAAGAAATTTATGCCGGCTTCCAGCGCGCGTTTGATGAAGGGTCGGCTCGCCTCCTCATCCAGCACCCAGTCGCGCCATTTCGGCGTGCCATAGGTCATCGTGCCGAGGCACAATCGCGAAACTTTCAGCCCCGTCTGGCCAAGACGAACATATTCCATCGCGTGAACTCCGCTGCCGCACGGCGATCATAAAACGAATTGCCGGTCTCCGCGACGAAAATCCTGAAAATCGAAGGTTAAAACCGAAAAGCCGAGCATTTAATACATCGGTTTACGAAAAATTCTTTACTTGAAATTACTAGAGGAAACAGAGAAATGAAATATTCACTGGCCTCGCACACGCAAGGCTTCGGATGAGCGGGGAACTTCATGACCAAAATGTTCACCTATGACGACGCTTTCGACATGTCGTCCTGGAGCATTCTCACCGATTTCGCGGGTGGCGACTTCGGCGTGGAAACCGCAGACAAATTCACTGTGCTCAGCGCAACCCAGAAATATGTCTTCGCCGGAAGCGGCTTTACCTATGACTCAAACGGCATGCCGACCGATGGCACAATCACGCACCTGAAGGTGCTCGATCAGTCGAACGGCGCATTCGATGTGCAGGTGAGTCACATGGACCTCACCGTGCAGCAGCTTGAGACATTCGCGCTCACCAACGATGTCAACGGCTTCGAAAGCGCAATCTTCAGCGGCAACAACACGTTCAATGTCGGCAATTCTGATTTCCATAACAGCAACGCGGTCGTGCACCTGAACGGCTTCGGCGGCAATGACACATTTAATATCGGATATGATTTCAATCCAGCCGACACGTTCGACGGCGGCACGGGCTACAACACGGTCGATCTCCTCACCCTTGATCCCAATTATATCGGACCCGGTACGTTTCAGAATATCCAGAAGATCGTACTCACCGGGAATGGCCCCGACATTGATATCGAAGACCCCAATATATCCGGCGGCAAGACATTGACCGTTGACGCTTCTCATGTGACGGCGTCACCCGGATTTCAGATTTTTGCGCAGTTATCCGTGAATGTGCATCTCATCGGCAGCGCTGGGGGCGACTTGCTTGTGGGCGGCACGGGCAACGATCAACTGACCGGCGGGCTTGGCTCCGACATGCTCATAGGCAATGGCGGACACGATACATACATCTACAATTCGGTCGCAGAGTCCACGGGTTCCAACTTCGACAGCATTGCCGGTTTCGATCCCAAACTCGATCATTTCAAAGTGCCTGTCGCCGTGACCGGAATCGATCCAGCGCTCACCACGGGCACGCTCGACGACACGCAATTCGACGCGGATTTTAGCGCAGCATTGGCCGGCCATCTCGAAGCAAACCACGCCATCTTGTTCGCGCCGGATAGCGGCACGGACAAGGGCTATACGTTTCTTATCATCGATCAGAATGGCCAAGCGGGTTATCAGGCCGGCGGCGATCTCGTTATGCTCGTCGACGGCGGCGGCGGCACGCACGCGCAAAATCTGGATTTGCTCAGCGCCGCGAATTTCATCGTTTGACGAGGCTCACACCTTCCAGAACGTCGCCACCAATCCGCCCACCACGATCAGTGCGCCGCCCGCGAGGATCGGTGTGCCCGGCAGCGCGCGAAACGCGATGTAATTGATGATCTGCCACACGACGAACAGCGTGGCGATGTAAAGCCCCACCACCTGCCCGAATTCCAGCGGCGCGAGATTGACCGACGCGCCATATCCGAACAAAAGCGCCGTCCCCGCCGCAAACAATCCGATACGCATCAGCCCCGAATGATCATAAATCCCCATGCGGATGACGGCATCGCCGCTCACCTCCAGCACGGTGGCGACGATCAGAAACACAATCGGATGGATGTGCTGCAATGCTTTAAGCATATTCGGCTCCCTCACGGTCCTTTACGCGAAAGCGAAATGGACCTAAAACGCGGAACTTCCGCCGCCAACCATAAGTCCGAAAACCGCGGTTCCCTTCACCAAAAGGACGCACATGGCCAAGCTGACAACCTATAACGACCCGATTTCCATGACGAAAGCCGACATTCTGACGGCCTTTGCGGACGGACCGTTCAAAAGCGAAAGTTCCACCAAATTCGTCGTGGTAGGCCCGAGCGAAACCTACACTTACACGGGAACCGGCTTCACCTATGATGCGCAGGGCCACCCGACCGGCGGCACCATCACCCATCTCGTCCTGGCCGATGCGTCCCACGTCACGGAAATGGTGGTTGCGAATTTCAGCATCAGCGTCGCGGATTTCAATAGCTTCGCCGCGACGAACGATCTGACGGGTCTCGTCAACGAGGTCTTCGCCAACAATGATACGTTCAACATCACGTCCACCGCGCCCGCGCGCCTTCTGGGCGCCGGCGGCAACGACACATTCAATTTCGGCGCAAATTTTGGTTCCACCGACGCGATCGATGGCGGCGCGGGCGTCAACACGGCCAAACTTGCGGGCGATTACAATACGAGCATCCTGACCGGCGAACTGCAGAACATCCAGAAGATCGTGCTGGCCGCGGGCCACAATTACGATCTCTCGCTCGTGAGCACGACCATCTCCGGCGGCAAGGCGCTGACCATCGACGGCCACGCGCTCGGCGCGGCGAACACCATGACCATCGATGCGAGCACGCAATCGGAAGGCGTTCATCTGCTGGGCGGCACGGGCAGCGACACGCTGCATGGCGGCGCGGGCAATGACCAGATCACGGGCGGTCTCGGCGCGGATATTCTCACGGGCGGCGGCGGGAAGGATATGTTCATCTACACATCGGCCACGCAATCGACAGGCCCCACCTTCGACACGATCACGGATT
>DATCEI010000283.1:0-14279 GCA_036510185.1 Rhizomicrobium sp.
TTTCTTCTCGCAAGATCGCGAGGCCTATCTCGAATATGATCTCACTTCGATCATCTACCGGCTTTCGACGCCGGTGAAGCCGGTACTGGGCATCATCACGAGCCTGCCGCTGGATGTCGGCGCGGGCGGCGTGATGGCGGCGATGCAGGGACAGTCGCGGCCTTATGTGATCTATCAGGAATTGGAACAATCTTATAAAACCAAAATGCTCGATCCGAATTTCGCGAGCATTCCCTCCGATGTCGAAGTGCTGATGATCGCGCAACCGGGCGCGCTCAATGACAAACAGCTTTATGCCATCGATCAGTTCGTGCTGCGCGGCGGACGCGCGCTGGTGTTTGTCGATCCCTACTCGGAAATTGCGGGCGCCAACGGCGGACAATCGGGCAGTCCCGTCGTCTCTGATCTGCCGCGTTTGTTTCAGGCATGGGGCGTGCATTTCACGTCCGACAAGGTGATCGCCGACCGCGCGCTCGCCGCGCGCGTGCAGCTGTCGGAAGACCCGCGCAATCCCGTCGCGGAATATCCAATCTGGCTGCATCTGACGCCCGACAATTTCGACACGAGCGATCCGGTGACTGCCAATCTTCAGGCGCTCAATATCGCAAGCGCAGGCGCGCTGTCGCCGATCAAGGGCGCGACCACGCATTTCGCGCCGCTGGTGCGTTCGTCCAATGAGGCTTCTCTCATCGACGCCACGCAGGCGCGCCTCAATCTGCAGCCGCAAACGCTGATGGATGAAATCCATCCCACGGGCCAGGAATATGTCATCGCCGCGCGCATTTCCGGCTCTGCGAAAACCGCATTCCCCGAAGGGCCGCCGCAAGGCACCGCGCTGCCGCAGCAGATCAAGGCTTCCAAAGGCGCGATCAATCTCGTCGTCGTTTCCGACAGCGATTTGTTCGATGACCGTTTCTGGGTGCGGTTGCAAAACGTGCTCGGCCGCACGGTTGCAACCCCCATCGCCGACAATGGCGCGTTCGTGCTGAATGCGGTGGAAAATCTCATGGGTTCCAACGATCTCATTTCGCTGCGCACGCGTGTGACGAATGACCGGCCCTTCACGCGCGTCTCGAAAATCCAGGCCGAAGCGCAGGCGCAATTCCAGAGCGAGGCCGATGCGCTGAAACAAAAAATGGCCGATACGGAAGATCGCCTGCGCGCGCTGCAACAGGGCAGCACCGGCAAACAGCAGGCCGCGGGCCTCACGCCCGAACAGAGCGCGGAGATCGACCGCTTCCGCCGCGAATTGCTCGACACGCGCACGCAATTGCGCGACGTGCAGCACAATCTGCGCAAGGACATTGACCGGCTTGGCGCGATCCTCGCCTTTGTGAATATCGCGCTCGTGCCGTTGCTTGTCGCGGCGTTTGCGATATTGCTCGCGGTATTGCGGCGGCGCAGACGCGCCCGCGCGCTTTCGTTCTGAGGCGCGCATGGATTCTCGCAAGCGAACCCTTCTGATCCTCGGCATTGCGGCAGTGGCGCTGATCGCGTTTGCGGCGCTGGCGTTGCATCGGCAACAGGCGGAAAGCTCGCATCGCTATGTCTCCGAGACATTCTTTCCCGGTTTCGCCTCGCATGTGCGCGAGGTCGCGCGCATCCATGTCGTGTCGAAAGCCAATGGTGCGTTCGATGTCGTGTTCAAGCCGGAAAAAGGCTGGGTGATCCCGTCCCGCAATGATTATCCCGCCTCGTTCGAGAAAGTGCTGCGCACGCTGGTCGGCCTCGCAACCCTGCAAACCATCGAACCCAAAACTGCGCGGCCCGACTGGCTTTCCTATCTCGGCCTCGATTCGCCTTCGACCGGCGGCAAGGGCGTGCTGATTGAAGCCTTCGATGAAAAGGGCAATGCGCTGGCGTCGGTGATCGTGGGCAATGGCATCGACATCGGCGATGTCAGCGGCCAGGTCGGCCTCTACATCCGCAAACCCGATTCGACGCAGAGCTATCTCGCGCGCGGCGTGCTGGAGCCTGCGAGCGATCCCGCCGACTGGATGGACAAGACCGTGATGGATATTGACCGCGCGCGCATCCGCGAGGCCGATATCGAGCCTGAGGACGGCACGCCCTACGTCGTGCTGCGCGACAAGCCTTCCGATCCCGATTTCCATCTGGAGCAAATCCCGCGCGGGCGCGAGGCGGCGAATGCGGCTGTGGCAGATGATGTGGCCGCTTCCATCGTCGGCTTCAGCTTCGATGACATCCGCGCCGCCAAGGATTTCGATTTCTCGAAAACGTCGCGCCTTGTCACCAAAACCTTCGACGGCCTCACCGTCACGGTCCTGCTGATCCGGCAGGGCGCGGACAATTGGGCCGAGGTCGAGGCCGAAGCCGCCCCCGGCAACGCCGCCGCCGGAGCCGAGGCCCGTGCCATAGATGCGCACGCCAACGGATGGGCCTATAAGCTGCCTGCCTATAAAGCGCAGCAATTCATGATCAGCATTGAAAGCCTGTTGAAACCGGTCGGCGCGAAAGCCAAGCCGTGAGCGCCGAACCCGCCCCCCAACCGGGCGCGGACGCTGCGCCCGTGTTCCTGCGCAATCTCTGGTACATGGCCGCAATGGCGAATACGGTCGCGACCGGCCAGTTGCGCCGCCTGATCCTGCTGGGCGAGCCGGTGCTGATCGGCCGGATGCGCGACGGCAAGGTCTTCGCCCTGCGCGACATCTGCCCCCATCGTGGCGTGCCGCTGTCAGCGGGGCGCGTGACGCAGGAAACGGTCGAATGCCCCTATCACGGCTGGCGCTTCCGGGCCGATGGCGTCTGCGCGGCGATTCCTTCCCTCGTCGAAGGGCAGGACATGGACCCTGCCCGCATTCGCGTGCGCGCCTATCCGGCTGTGGAGCAGGACGGCCTCATCTGGATTTACATGGCCGCACAAGGCCACGAAACGGCCACGCCGCCAACCGCGCCGCCGAAAGTGCCAATCACCAATGCCAAGCCGCGCTGGATCGAAAGTCAGACCTTCCATTGCAATATCGACCACGCTGTCATCGGCCTGATGGACCCGGCGCATGCGCCTTACGTCCATGGCCGCTGGTGGTGGCGGAAGAAGCCGCGCGTGAAGGCGAAGGACTACGCGCCGCTCCCCACCGGCTTTGTGATGACGCGCCACGCGCCCACCAAAGCCGCCTACAAATTGCTGGGCGGCGGCGTGACGACGGAGATCACCTTCGAACTGCCGGGCATCCGCTTCGAGAACATCGCGCGCGGCGGACACGCCAACGATGTGGTGGGGCTGACGACTTGTACGCCCATCGACGCGGACACGACGCAAGTGACGCAAGTGTTCTACTGGCCGGGCTGGCTCGGCTTCATCAAGCCGTTCTTCAGCGCGCTGGGGCCGGTGTTTCTCAGCGACGACCGGAAGATGGTGGAACTCCAGCGCGAAGGCCTTAAATTCAACCCGCGCCTCATGCTCATCCAGGACGCCGACATGCCCGCCATGTGGTACCACCGGCTCAAGAAAGCCTGGGCGGAATCGGTGGCCACCGGCGCGCCTTTCGCCAATCCTGTGCAGGAAACGACGCTGCGTTGGCGCAGCTGATCATTCATGTTGCGTTGCACACGACTCGCGGCTAGACAATCCCCTTAACCTTCAATCCGGCCGGACAACGCGCGACCCGCGCGGGCCTGCGCGCGCGAGGACGAATGCCCAAGCGGAACGACATCCACACGGTCCTTATCATCGGCGCGGGGCCTATCGTCATCGGGCAGGCCTGCGAGTTCGATTACTCCGGCGCGCAGGCGTGCAAGGCGCTGCGGGCCGAGGGCTACCGCGTCGTGCTGGTCAATTCCAATCCGGCCACGATCATGACCGACCCAGACATGGCGGATGCGACCTATATCGAACCCATCACGCCGGAATTCGTGGAGAAGATCATCGCGCGCGAGCGGCCCCTCGTCCCAAAGGGACGGACTTTTGCGTTGCTGCCGACCATGGGCGGGCAGACGGCACTGAACACCGCGCTGTCGTTGCGCAAGCGCGGCGTGCTTGAGAAATATGATATAGAACTCATTGGCGCCTCGGCCGACGCTATCGACAAGGCGGAGGACCGCGCGCTGTTCCGCGAGGCGATGCTGAAGATCGGGCTGGATGTGCCGCGCGGCATCACGCTGAAAGGGTATCTGCGCCACAAGAAAGACTCGGCAGGAAATTTTCTCTATGACGACCGCAACAATCCCGTGATGGAATTGTCGCCGGAGGCGTTCAGCCGTGCGTTGCAGGCACTGGACGAAGTGGGATTGCCCGCCGTCATCCGCCCCAGTTTCACATTGGGCGGCACCGGCGGCGGCATCGCGTATAATCGCGAGGAATTTTTCGAAATCGTCGAAGCGGGTCTTGAAGCCTCGCCCACCAACGAAGTGATGATCGAAGAATCCGTTCTCGGCTGGAAAGAATTCGAGATGGAAGTCGTGCGCGACCGCGCCGACAACGCCATCATCATCTGCTCCATCGAGAATGTGGATGCGATGGGCGTGCATACGGGCGATTCTATCACGGTGGCGCCGACACTGACGCTGACCGACAAGGAATATCAGCGCATGCGCAGCGCCAGCATCGCCGTGCTGCGCGAGATCGGCGTGGAGACCGGCGGCTCGAATGTGCAGTTCGCGGTGAACCCGGCAGACGGACGCATGGTCATCATTGAGATGAATCCGCGCGTGTCGCGTTCGTCCGCGCTGGCGTCCAAGGCCACCGGATTTCCGATTGCCAAGATCGCGGCGAAGCTGGCCGTGGGCTACATGCTGGACGAATTGCAGAACGACATCACGAAAGTGACGCCCGCCTCGTTCGAACCGTCCATCGACTATGTCGTGACGAAAATTCCGCGTTTCGCGTTCGAAAAATTTCCCGGCGCGGAGCCGATACTCACCACATCGATGAAATCGGTCGGGGAAGCGATGGCCATCGGGCGCACCTTCGCGGAGTCGCTACAAAAGGCCTTGCGGTCGATGGAAACGGGCCTGACGGGGCTGGACGAAATCGCGCTCGCCGATGATCGCAATGCCATTCGCGCGGCACTGGCGCGCGCGACGCCCGACCGTTTGCGGCTGGCGGCACAGGCGATGCGGCTCAAATTTCCCATGGACGAAATCGCCGCGATCACAAAATACGATCCGTGGTTCCTGGGCGAGATGGAAGCGATCATCGCCACGGAATCCGAAATTGCCGCGAATGGTTTGCCGAAAGATGCGGCCACATTCCGCCGCCTGAAATCAATGGGCTTTTCGGATGCACGGTTGGCGAAACTCACCAAGCAAAAAGAAAAAGACGTGCGCGCGGCGCGAACCGCACTCGGCGTACGGCCTGTATTCAAGCGCATCGATACCTGCGCGGCCGAATTCGCGGCGCTGACGCCTTACATGTATTCCACTTACGAAAGCCCGGTCGGCGGCGAAGTGGAATGCGAGAGCCGTCCAACAAATAAGAAGAAGATCATCATATTGGGCGGCGGTCCCAATCGCATCGGTCAGGGCATCGAGTTCGACTATTGTTGCTGCCACGCGGCGTTCTCGCTGTCGGAACGCGGCTATGAAACCATCATGGTCAATTGCAATCCCGAAACCGTCTCCACCGATTACGACACGTCAGACCGGCTCTATTTCGAACCGCTGACCGCCGAAGACGTGCTGGAGATCGTGCGCACCGAACGGCAAAACGGCACGCTGGAAGGCGTGATCGTGCAGTTCGGCGGACAGACGCCGCTGAAGCTTGCGAACACGCTGGTCGAGGAAGGCGTGCCGATCCTCGGCACCAGCGCGGACGCCATCGATCTCGCCGAAGACCGCAAGCGTTTTCAGGTTCTGCTCAACAAGCTCAATCTGCGCCAGCCGCGTAACGCAACGGCCATGACAGCGGATGAAACAATAGCGGCGGCGCGCGAGATCGGTTTCCCCGTGATCCTGCGGCCCTCTTATGTGCTGGGCGGGCGCGGCATGGTGGTGGTGCCGGACGAAACGGTGCTGAAAACCAATGTGCAATCCGGCGAGTTGTTCCGCATCTCCGGCGACAATCCAGTTCTGATCGATGCGTTTCTGCATCACGCGACCGAAATCGATGTCGATGCGATCTGCGATCACGATGGCGAAGTGTTCATCGCCGGCATTATGGAGCATATCGAGGAAGCAGGCGTGCATTCCGGCGACTCGGCTTGCGCGATCCCGCCCCATTCGTTGTCGAAGGAAACCATCGCGGAGATCGAACGCCAGACAATCGAGCTGGCGCGCGCGTTGAACGTCCGCGGACTGATGAATGTGCAATATGCCGTGCAGAACGGAGATATCTATGTGCTGGAGGTCAATCCGCGCGCCAGCCGCACGGTGCCGTTCGTCGCCAAGGCCATCGGCCTGCCCGTTGCCGCCATCGCCGCGCGCGTGATGGCGGGCGAGCGGCTTGCGACGCTCAATCACAAGCGCACGTCTTCGCCGCATGTCGCGGTGAAAGAAGCCGTACTGCCCTTCGCGCGCTTTCCCGGCGTGGACACGATCCTCGGCCCCGAAATGCGCTCGACCGGCGAAGTCATGGGCCTCGACACCACTTTCGGCCGCGCTTTCGCCAAGAGCCAGATCGGCGCGGGCCTGAAACTGCCGCTCGCGGGCACGGTGTTCATCTCGGTGAAGGAAGCCGACAAGTCGTTTGCCATCGCGCCCGCGCGCGAATTGCTCGCGATGGGCTTCACCATCATCGCCACGCGCGGCACGGCGCGGCTGCTGGAAGAGCACGGGCTGGACGTGAAGCTCGTCAACAAGGTGCTGGAGGGCCGCCCGCATATCGTGGATGCGCTGAAGAACGGCGAAGTGCAGCTTGTCTTCAACACGACCGAGGGCGCGCAGGCGCTGGCCGACTCGCTTTCCATCCGCCGCACTGCGCTTCAGATGAAAGTTCCCTACTACACCACCATGGCGGGTGCGGCGGCTGTCACACAGGCTATTGCGGCACTTCGCGAGGGATCCCTTGAAGTAGCGCCCCTCCAGTCATACAGTTTATGACAGCCCGCTTTGGAAGGATTTAAGAAAATCCAGGCGTGACAAGGCTTTAGGCAAAGTTCCCGGTTTCCGCGAGGTGGCCCGCCGCAAGGTCAGGGCCGCAGGGAACCTCTTTGCCGCAGTTGGGACTAAGGACTTTCATGGAACGCATTCCTATGACCGCGAGCGGCCTCAAGGCCCTCGAAGAAGAAATCAACCACCTGAAATCGGTGGAACGCCCGTCCATCATCCGCATGATCGCGGAGGCGCGCGCGCATGGCGATCTGTCCGAAAACGCGGAATATCACGCGGCGAAGGAACGCCAGGCCTTTATCGAAGGCCGCGTCATCGAGCTGGAAGACAAGCTCGGCCGCGCCGAGGTGATCGACATATCGAAACTCTCCGGCAAGACCGTGACGTTCGGCGCCACCGTCACGCTGGTGGATGAAGACACCGACGCAAAGCGCAAATATCAGATCGTGGGCGATCTCGAAGCCGACGCGAAGAAGGGCCGCATTTCGATTTCCTCGCCCATCGCGCGCGCGCTCATCGGCAAAGCCAAGGGCGACAATGTGGAGGTCGCCGCGCCCGGCGGCGCGCGTTCGTACGAGATTCTGAAGATCGAGTTCGTTTGAGGCCGCATGGCAACGATCGCGCTGGTCGATGACGACAAGAACATCCTGGCTTCGGTGACGATGCTGCTGGAGCAGGAAGGTTATCATGTGCGCGGTTATTCCGATGGCGCGTCGGCATTAACGGCGCTGTCCTCCGCACCGCCGGACCTTGCGATCCTCGACATCAAGATGCCGCGCATGGACGGGCTGGAGCTGTTGCGCCGCCTGCGCCAGAACGGCGATCTGCCCGTGATCTTCCTCACCTCGAAGGATGAAGAAATCGACGAACTCATGGGCCTCAACGCGGGCGCGGACGATTACATCCGCAAGCCTTTTTCCCAGCGCCTGCTGCTGGAGCGCGTGAAGGCGGTGCTTCGCCGGGGCGAACCGCGTAAAGTCGGCGGCACGCCCACATCGCCGGAAACCAAGGCCGCCGAAGCGATGGTGCGCGGCAAGCTCGCGCTCGATCCGCAGCGCCACGAATGTACCTGGGACGGCAAGCCCGTGCGCCTCACCGTCACGGAATTCCTGATCCTGCAATGCCTGGCGCTGCGGCCGGGCTTCGTCAAAAGCCGCGACAACCTCATGGATGCGGCCTATGACGATCAGGTCTATGTCGACGACCGCACCATCGACAGCCACATCAAGCGCCTGCGCAAGAAGTTCAAGGCGATTGATGACGATTTCGACGCTATCGAAACGCTTTACGGCGTCGGCTATCGTTACCGCGAGGCGTAACGTCGCGCGCATGACATGAGAAAACCCGCCTTCTCCGGCGAGACGCCAAGGCTGGCGGACAGCGTGCCCAGCCGCGCGCGGCTGGGGGGCGTGATTGCCTTTCGCTCGCGGTTCTCCGCGCTGACGCGGCGCATCATCTTCTTCAACACGATTGCGCTGCTCGTGCTCATGGTGGGCGTGATTTATGTGCAGTCGAGCCGCGTGGGTCTGGTGGACGAGCGGCTGGACGCCATCCGCGAACAGGCGCTGATCGTCGCCTCCACGCTTTCCGAATACACGACAAACGACGATACGCGCGACATTAATGTGCGCGAGGCCGAGCCGCTGTTGCGCCAGCTGATCGAACCCACGCGATTGCGCGCGCGGCTGTATGGCAAGGATGCGAAGCTGGCGCTCGACACGCGCAATCTGCTGGCGCGCAATATCGTGGAGAAACGCGAGTTGCCCTCGCTCGACCGCTGGGAGCAGCTCAAGGGTCTGTGGAATCGTGTTTATGACGGCGTGATGGGCGTGCGGCCGTTCGAGAAACTCGCGCCGTATATCGAAGCGGGCAATGACGGGCGCGCTTATCGCGAAGTGCTCTATGCCTATTCCGGCGACACAGCAGCCGCCGAGCGCGTAGACGAGGATAACAAACTCATATTGTCCGTTGCCGTGCCGGTGCAGCGTTTCCGCGAAATCTACGGCGTGCTGCTGGTGTCGTCCGAAGGCGGCGACATCGATTCCATCCTGCGCGAAGAACGCGCGACCTTGCTGGAAGTGTTTCTAGTCGCCTTTGCCGTGATGGTGGTGCTGTCGCTTTATATTGCAGGTTTCATCGCGCAACCCATCCGCAGGCTCGCCGCCGCCGCTGACCGCGTGCGTAGGGGCCGTTCGGGCCGCGAAACCATTCCGCTGATGGAAGACCGCCACGACGAAATTTCCGATCTCGCCAACAGCCTGTCGGGCATGACGCGCGCGCTTTACAATCGCATCGACGCGATCGAGCGTTTTGCCGCCGACGTGGCGCATGAATTGAAGAACCCACTCACCTCGCTCAAAAGCGCCGTCGAAATGTTGAGGCGCGCCAAGGACGAAATCGCGCGCGACCATCTCGTCGATATCGTGCGCAACGATGTGAAACGCATCGACCGCCTCATCACCGATATATCGGATGCTTCGCGCATCGACGCCGAAATGAGCCGCGAGCATTCCGAACCCGTGGCGCTGGCGCATCTGCTGAACACGATTGTCGAGGTCTATCGCTTCTCCGAAACGCCGTCGGCGGCGCATATCGTGCTGGACATCAATCTGCCGAAAATCGCCATTGTGCTGGGGCGCGACGAGCGGCTGGGACAGGTGTTCCGCAATCTCATCGACAATGCGGTGTCGTTCAGTCCCGAAGGCGGCACGGTGAAGATCACCGCCGCCGCTGAAGGCCGCCGCGCGCGCATCACGGTGGAAGACGAAGGCCCCGGCATTCCCGAGGACAATCTCGAAACGATATTCGAACGGTTCTATACTGAGCGGCCTCCCGGTCACGGCTTTGGCAACAATTCCGGCCTCGGCCTTTCCATCGCGCGGCAGATTGTGATGGGCGCGGGGGGAAATATCTGGGCGGAAAATCGCGAAGGGCCGGACGGCAAGCCCGCGGGGGCGCGCTTCGTTGTGGTTCTGCCGCTGCGGACGCCGCGATGAAAAACATCCATGCAAGCTGCGTGATGCTGGGGCGTGCGGGCACCGCGTTCGGCACGCCGCGCAATGCGGGAATTCTCATTCTCGGCAAAAGCGGCGCGGGCAAATCTTCGCTTGCCCTTCGCATGATTGCGGACGGCGCATCGCTCATCGCCGATGACCGCGTGGAATTGTTTGCGCGGCGCGGGCAACTATTCGCGCGCGCGCCCAAAACGCTTGCGGGCCTGATCGAAGTGCGCGGCGTCGGCATTATAAAATTACCGTATAAAAAGGAGGCGCGAGTCGCGCTGGCGGTAAGGCTAACGGACACGAAAATTGCGCGCTTGCCGGAGCGCGCCTTCTATATATCGCCGGAAAAAATGCCGCAGGTGCCGCTTATTTCCTTGCCCTATGACGCGGCCACGCCCGCCCGGATTGCGGCGGCGGTAGCCGCTTTCGCCAAGAACCTTTTCCGCGAGGAAGTCAAGAAAACTTAGCTGGTTTATTCGGCGCGGAACCTTGCTATGGTCCCGCTCCCAAAACGAAAAATCTGAACACGCATGATTGGCATCGTCATCGTTACACATGGGCGTCTGGCGCAGGAATTCATTTCCGCGATGGAGCACATGGTAGGTCCGCAAACGCATTTGCGCGCGGTGTGCATCGGCCCCGAAGACGACATCGAACGCCGCCAGCGCGAAATCGCGGCGACGGCGAAATCGGTTGATCTCGGGCGCGGCGTTGTCATCGCCACGGATATGTTCGGCGGTACGCCGTGCAATCTTGCGCTGACGCTGCTTGAACGCGGCAAGATCGAGGTGCTGGCGGGCGTGAACCTGCCGAGCCTCATCAAGCTTGTCGATGTGCGCGCGAAGCTGCCGCTCGACCAGGCCGTGAAAGAAGCCATCGACGCCGGCCGCAAATATATGCGCGCCGGCTCCGCCGACCTCGCCGGGGTGCCGAGCGGATGAGTGGTGGCTTGCGGCGGTCGGTCGTCGCCAGGATTCCCAACAAGCGTGGCCTGCATGCGCGAGCTTCCGCCAAGCTCGTGGAAGCGGCCGCACGATTCAAATCGTACATCACCGTGACAAAGGACGGCCAGAGCGTGGAGGCCGTTTCCATCATGGGCCTGATGATGCTGGCCGCGAGCCTTGGCAGCGAAATCGAAATCGTGGCCGAGGGCGAGGATTCCGAAGAAGCCATCGTTGCGATTCTGGCGCTCATCGAGGCCAAATTCGGCGAAGACTGAATACGTTGTATCCGATAAGAATTTATGTTGATCGATTGAACCGCTCGGCCCCTCGAATATTTCGACTAGCGTCAAAGCTTTCTCAAACCATGCCACAAACGCTTTAAAAAAAGTTCACATACCACGGCTAACTTAAAGGGCACGTCCATTTGAAAATATAGGACATCGCCAAAGGCTTCTATAATTGAATTTAACATAAGCGGATGGCGAAACCCTGTCGGGCGCTCAATTGCAACAAAATTCTCTTGCTCACCATCCTCAGCGATGACGCGCCGAATCGAAGCAAGTATTTCTTCCATCGTCGGTTCTCGACTGAGCGCATCAAAAGAATGATCAACCAGACGATCTTTCTGCCGATTGAGCAATACTTCACGAACAATCGTGCGAGACGCAGGTAGAAAACCGATTGCTGCGATCAGCTTCCCTATTTCCCCAGGAATTTCGTTGACGTAGCTTTGCCATTCTTCTTCACATCGAGCGCGATGGCGCGCAGGCAAGTTGATCACTGCCCGTTGAATCAAGCGGTGAACAAGCCAAGGCGTCCACGCTCTAAACTCTGACGTCGCTTGGCCAGATAGAGCAGCTCCTAATAAACTCCCAACGATGGCTAGGATGTCACCGATCACGCCCATGAAAACTTTCCGAGCGCTGGTTGCAAGTCATTGTAAGCAGCAACAGAGTTTCTCGCGCCCAAACCAGTGATGCGATAAAAACGTCGACGTGGGCGGCCTAATTGCCTTGGCTCTTCGCACTCCCAACGGCTTTCGAGCCATCCCGCGGTCTCGAGTCGTAAAAGAATTGGATAAAGAGTCCCGGAGGCGAGCTTTGTCAGCCGCCCGATTTCTGCGCCAGACAATTCATCGCGCGTGTCAGCGAGAAATGTCCCCAGCACCTTTAAAGTTTGCACCGACATACGAGGTTCTTGAGCCATAGTAGAAACTCTATATAGGGGTTGAGTAGTCGTCAATTGCTCACTGAAGCCTGATCATCGTTGTCGAATAAAGACATGCATATTTCTTTATATGTTACTTGCCCTCCCCGAACGCGGCTGCTATACGGCCCCGCCGACAGGAGACTCGTATGACCGATTACATCGTGAAGGACATTTCGCTCGCTGAATGGGGCGCCAAGGAAATCTCCATCGCCGAAACCGAAATGCCGGGCCTGATGGCCACGCGCGAGGAGTTCGGCAAGGCGCAGCCGCTGAAAGGCGCGCGCATCGCGGGCTCGCTCCATATGACCATCCAGACCGCCGTGCTGATCCAGACGCTTGAGGCGCTGGGTGCAGATGTGCGCTGGGCCTCGTGCAACATCTATTCGACGCAGGATCATGCGGCCGCCGCGATTGCGGCGAACGGCACGCCCGTGTTTGCGGTGAAGGGCGAAAGCCTCGACGAATATTGGGATTACACGCATCGCATTTTCGAATGGGCCGATGGCGGCACGCCGAACATGATCCTCGACGATGGCGGCGATGCCACGCTGCTGGTGCATTACGGCTTGCGCGCGGAAAACGGCGACACGGCGTTTCTCGACAAGCCGGAAAACGAAGAAGAGGAATCCTTTTTCGGCGCGATCAAGAAACGGCTGAAATCCAAGCCCGGCTGGTATGGGCAGCTTGCGAAAAACATTCGCGGCGTGACGGAAGAAACCACGACCGGCGTGCATCGGCTTTATCAGATGGAAAAGGACGGCAAGCTGCTGTTCCCCGCCATCAATGTGAATGACAGCGTCACCAAATCGAAATTCGACAATCTCTATGGCTGCCGCGAGTCACTGGTGGACGGCATTCGCCGCGGCACCGATGTGATGATGGCGGGCAAGGTTGCCATGGTTGCGGGCTTCGGCGATGTCGGCAAAGGCTCCGCCGCCTCGCTGCGTCAGGCCGGTTGCCGCGTGATGGTGAGCGAGATCGATCCCATTTGCGCGCTGCAGGCTGCGATGGAAGGCTATGAAGTCGTCACCATGGATGACGCAGCACCCCGCGCCGATATTTTCGTCACCGCGACGGGCAATGTGGATGTGATCACGGTGGATCACATGCGCGCGATGAAGGATCGCGCCATCGTCTGCAATATCGGCCATTTCGATTCCGAAATTCAGGTGTCGAGCTTGCGCAATTTCAAGTGGTCGAATGTGAAGCCGCAGGTGGACGAGATCGGCTTCCCCGACGGCCACCGCATTATTCTGTTATCCGAAGGCCGCCTGGTGAATCTCGGCAATGCGATGGGTCATCCATCTTTCGTGATGAGCGCCTCCTTCACCAACCAGACTTTGGCGCAGATGGAATTGTTCCAGAACCCCGGCAAATACGGGAAGAAAGTGTACACGCTGCCCAAGCATCTCGATGAGAAAGTGGCGCGGCTGCATCTGGCGAAGATCGGCGCGAAGCTCACCAAAATGAGCGACAAGCAATCTGCCTATATCAACGTGCCGGAGATGGGGCCGTTCAAGCCGGATACCTACCGCTATTGAGGGATGAAGCGCGCGCCGTGAACGTCACGATCCTCGACGATTATTTCGATACGCTGCGCACGCTTGAGTGTTTCCGCAAACTGGACGGCCACAACGTCACGATCTGGAACGATCACGTTCAGGATACCGATGCATTGGCCGCGCGGCTGAAAGACACCGACGCCCTCGTCCTCATTCGCGAGCGCACGAAAATCCGCGGCGAATTGCTGGAACGGTTGCCGCGCCTCAAACTCATCAGCCAGCGCAGCGTCTATCCGCATATCGACATCGAGGCCTGCACGCGGCTTGGCATTATCGTGTCGTCGAACATGCATGCGGACACGCCGTCTTACGCCGCCGCCGAATTGACATGGGCGCTGGTTCTGGCGGCGATGCGGCAATTGCCGCAACAGGTGGCGGCGCTGAAGCACGGCATCTGGCAAACGGCTGTGGGCCAAACCTTGCGCGGCAAGACGCTAGGCATTTACGGCTATGGCCGCATCGGCAGCACGGTTGCCGGTTACGGCAAGGCGTTCGGCATGAACATCCTCGTCTGGGCGCGCGAGGCATCGCTGGCGCGCGCGAAAGCCGACGGTTAC